>JBGPBV010000044.1:0-43365 GCA_041481445.1 Vicinamibacteria bacterium | reverse complement strand
GCTCGGGCCGAGGCCGAAGAGCAGCTCTTTCGAGTGCTGGGAGATGAATCCGGAGCCGGCCTGCACGGTCTTGGTCCGCCGGAGCCGGTCGGTCTCGACGGTCACGCGCGCCCCGATCGCGTCCCGGTTGCTGCGGGTGCCGGCAAGACGCACGGCCAGGGCGGCCCCGCGCTCCGCGAAATCGTTCCGGAAGATCCGGACCTGGGGCGCTCCGCGAGCGGACATCACCACGAGGTCCGGGTCCCCGTCGAGGTCGTAGTCGAGCACGGCGAAGGACCGTCCGTCCTGGTCCAGGTCGAGCCCCGCCGTGCCCGAGACCTCGTCGAACCCGCCGTGGCCGTCGTTGCGCAGGAGCACGTTCCGCTGGTGGCCGGCGATCGAGCCGTGGACCAGGAGCTGGTTGATCGCGCGCCAGGCGTCGTCGTAGGGAGTACCGGTCACGCGCGTGAGGGGCGACCGCGCCACCACCTGGCGCCAGAAGAAGCCGTCGAGGTCTTCCGCGCCCGAGTCCGGCGACTCCCGCGTGAGCATCCCGTTGACGACGTAGAGGTCTTCCCAGCCGTCGCTGTCGAAGTCGAGCGCGTCCGACGACCAGGCCCAGCCACCCACGCCCGCGCGGGCGCCGGCGGTCACGTCCTCGAAGCGCCCAAGGCCGAGGTTGCGGAAGAGGGAGTTGCCGCGCGCGTGACGGCGGTAGAGCGCGCGCACGGCCTCCGGCGCCTCGGGCATGAAGGCGGCCTCGCGGGTCACCCGCTGGCCGTTGTCGCTCCACATGTTGCCGGTGTAGATGTCGAGACGGCCGTCGTTGTCGTAGTCGAAGAAGGACGCGCTCATGCCCGCCCCGTAGTCCTCGACCCCGGCCGCCGCGGTCACGTCCTCGAAGGTCGCCCGGCCGTCCCGCCGCCCCCGGTTGTGATAGAGGTTCTTGCGTCCGAAATCGTTGGCCACGAGCAGGTCGGGCCAGCCGTCGCCGTCGTAGTCGCCCCAGGCGGCGGCGAAGTGGAAGCGGTCGTTCCCTTCCGCGAGGCCCGCCTCCTCGGTGGCCTCCACGAACCGCCCGTGGCCGTCGTTGCGGAAGAGCACGCTGGGCGGCCCGTTGCGGGCGTCGTAGTACGGCATGGGCGTGCCCGCCTTGCCCTCGCCCGCCCCGTAGTAGAAGGAATAGACGCAGAGGTAGAGGTCGAGGAAGCCGTCGCGGTCGTAGTCGGCCATCGCCATCGACATGGGCGATCCGCGCAGGCCGTCCTTGAAGTGGAAGGCGTCGGGGACGCGCGTGAAGCGCCCGTGGCCGTCGTTCAGGAACAGCGCCGGCCCCGAGCTCAGGCCGAGGATCAGGTCCTCGTCGCCGTCGTTGTCCACGTCGGCGAAGAGCGACTGCGCGGTGTCGTCGAGCACGGCCAGCCCCGCCTCGTCCGTCACGTCCTCGAAGGTGCCGTCACCCCGGGCCCGATACAGCCGGTTGGGCAGCCCCGCCGGCTGGGACACGTAGATGTCGTCGAGGCCGTCGCCGTCGGCGTCTCCGACGGAGACCCCGTTGTGGCCGTTCGAGTCGCGGGTCAGCCCGGAGTCGATCGTGGCCATCCAGTGGTCGAGATCGATCGCGAGCTGTCGCCGGAACGAATCGTTGCCGCCGAGCGCGGCCTGGGTGGCCTCGCTGAAGACGGGCGCGGAGGCGCGGCTGCGCTGCTGGTCCGCGGCCGACCATTCGCGGACGCGCCAGGCGCCGTCCTCGCCGCGGCTCCAGACGATCTGCCAGCGCCCCACGCACTGCGCGCGCCCGCCCCGCGCGGCCGGGCCCGCGATGTCGTAACGCACGTCTGTGCGCGCGAGACCCTTGTCGCGATCGAGGTCGATCGACGTGATCGGGAACTCGGCGACCTCGACGGCCTCGAAGTCCGCGAGGAGCGCGCGCAGGTCCTCGCCGAGACCGCGCGCGTCCACGGCGGGCGCGGCGGAGGTCGGCTTGGACCGGAAGACCTTGAACGACGGCCCATCGAAGACCGCCGTCTCCGCGACGGGGGCGAGGCGGCCGCCCCTGAATCCCGGCGCGACGAGCGAGGCCACGGCTTCGGGGGCGGCGCGCGGGCTGCGGCGCAGCCTGTCGCCCAAGGCGCCCAGGCGAAGGGCCAGCTCCCGGGCCTCCTTCTCGTCGGGGAACGAGTCGTGGCCGGGCGCCACGTCCTTCAGGAAGGGCTCGAGGCTCTCGGCCAATCGGAGCGGCGGGCGGAAGTAGAAGGGCGCGTCCGCCCCCGCCGCGGAACTCTCCCCCGAGGCCGGAACGGCGCCGCGCGACGTGGCCAGCGCGCACAGCAGGATCAGGGCGAGTCGGGATGGAGAGCCCATGGGTTCGTGGCGACCGCGCGTAAGTCTACAGCCTGGACCGGCGCCAAGACCGGTCGTGCCGCGGGCCGGCCGCAAGGTCCCTGGATCGGGCACGGTGGCACGTTGATTGCTGCGAAGCGACTCCATGACAACCGAAGCGGGCGTGTGGATCGACCACAGGAAAGCGGTCATCGCGGTCATCACCGGCAAGAACGAAGACCTGAGACAGATAGACTCGAACATGGAGAAGCACGTGCGCTACTCCGGTGGCGCACAGCAGGATTCCGCGGAAGACCAACGAGACCGGCGATTCACCGGTCACCTCAACAAGTACTATGACGAGGTCATCGCGTGCATACGAGACGCGGACTCCCTCCTGATCCTCGGTCCGGGCGAGGCAAAGATCGAGTTGGAAGCGCGTCTCAGGCATGAAGCGTTCCGCGGGCGGGTCGTCGGCGTCGAGACCGTCGACAAGATGACCGATCGTCAGGTCGCGGCCACGGTGAGGCAACGCTTTCAGTGACATTGGGCGGTCAGATCGCGTTCCTGTTCGTTCTTGCCATTCCGATTGCGTGCATCGCCTGGACGGCGACGCACGAAGAGGTGTTTCGCGAGCCCCGCGAGTGGTGCGCCCAGAAGAGCAAGTCGTGCCGCCGCTTGTTCGTGCGCAAGGCGTTCTACCTGTTCACGTGTGAGTATTGCTTCAGCCATTACGTCGCCGCCTTCTTCCTGATCATCACCGGATACAAGCTGCTGTTCGACGACTGGCGCGGCTATCTGATCGCCGGCTTCTCGCTGGTGTGGATCGCCAACATCTACATGAGCCTGTTTGCCCGATTGCGCCTGGAGATTCGGGAAGAGCGGATCGACATCGCCGCCGCAGAGTCGAGAGCACGAGTGGAGGCCGAGAAGGCGCCGAGCCGACGTTGACCGCCCGCGCGCCACGTCGCTCAGAACGCCGCGGTCAAGGCCACGCGCAGGGTCCGCCGGAAGCCGGGGGAGATGTTCGTGTTGCTGTCGGCGTTGGTCCAGTACTTCTTGTCGAGCGCGTTCTCGAGGTTGGCCTGGAGCCGGAGGTCTTTGGTCAGGGTGTAGAAGGCGGCCACGTCCACGCGCGTGTAACCGGGGAGGGTGACCGTGTTGTCGATCGTCGCGAACATGTCGGTGCGGTAGAGGACGCCGACGGCGGCGCCCAGGCGGGGCAGGAACTGGTAGTTGTTCCAGAGGGACAGCGTGTGGTGCGGCACCTGGGCCGCCTGCGCGCCTTCCCGGGCGGTCGTGGTGGCGCTGGTCACGAAGGCGTCCTGATAGGCGTAGCCGCCGGTGACGAGCCAGGCCGAGGTCAGGCGGCCGGCCACGCCGACCTCGAAGCCGTTCGTGCGCTGGCTGCCCGTCTGCACGATCCGTGTCGAGTCGCTCGGGTCCGTGGAGCGCGTGTTCGTGCGGTCGAGCCGATAGAGGGCCGAGGTCAGGCTCAGGCCCGGGTGCGGCTCCCACTTGGCGCCGATCTCGTAGTTGGTGAACTGCTCCGGCTTCACCTGCTCCGTGATCGTGGTCAGGGCGGAGAACTGGTCCCCCGAGCTCGGCAGGTACGACACCGTGTAGCTGCCGTAGACGGACACCGCCGTGATCGGCTTGTACACGAGGCCGGCCCTCGGCGAGACGAGGGTGTCCACGCGGTCGAGGGTGTCGCCGTTGCGGTTGTTGTGGTAGGTGAGGCCGAAGCGGTCGAAGCGGAGCCCGCCGACGATCTGGACGTGCGGCGAGAGCTCGGCCTGGTCCTGGGCGTAGGCCGCGGCCACGCCCGTGTCGAGGTGGTTGTCGGCGTCGGTCGCGTTCTGCCGGAAGGTCACCGGCGTCGTGATGGTGGGATCCGAGTACGGCACCTGGATCGACGTCGCCGTGTTGTCGAAGAAGCCCGTGTTCCGGAAGTTGTCCGTGCCCTGCTGTCCCACCTCCACGCCGGCCAGCAGCGTGTGCTTCACCCTCCCGGTGCTCACGGTGTAGATGGCGTCCGTCTGGTTGAAGACGTTCTCGCGCTGGGTGGCGTTGTTGTAGGCGGTGAGGGCCACGGTGGCCTTGCCGGCGGCCACCGCCCCCGGCACGTAGTTCTGGTAGCCGCGGTCGTAGTTGCCGTAGAGGGTCCGGTTGCGCAGGGTCAGGCGGCCGCGCTGGTGCTCGATGGTCGCGCTGCCCAGGTCCACGTCGGCCCGGACGTGGCTGTCCGCGGGGTTGCCGTAGTAGGTCGAGAGGTCGACGTCGGCGGGCCGGCCCTGGAAGGACGTGATGCCGCGGTCGGCCACCCGCGTGTCGTGGAGGTGCTCGTAGCCCAGGGTGAGGCGCGTGCGCGCGCCCGCGGCCACGGTGAGGGTGGGGTTGAGGGCGTAACGCTCGAGAGAGACGAAGTCGCGGAAGCTGTCGGACGACTCGTACATCGCGTTCAGGCGGAAGGCCACGTTCTTGTTGAGCGGCTGGTCGAGGTCGGCCGCCACGCGCTTGTGGCCGAACTCGCCGGCCTGCACGGTGGCCTCGCGCACGGGCCGGAACACGGCGTCCTTGGTCACGCGGTTCACCACGCCCCCGCCGCCGCCACGCCCGAACATCATCGCGTTGGGCCCCTTGAGGGCCTCGACCCGCTCGAGGTTGTAGAGGTCCCGGTAGTACTGGACGTCGTCGCGCACGCCGTTGAGGAAGAAGTCGGCGGAGGAGCTGTTCCCGCGGATGATGACCTGGTCGCGGTTGTTCTCGCCCTGGTGCACGGTGATGCCGGGCGTGTAGCGCATCACGTCGCCCAGGCTGAGCATGAGCTGGTCGTGGATGACCTCCTTGCTCGTCACGGTGACGGCCTGGGGCACGTCGCGCAGGGGAGTCAGGGTCTTGGTCGCGCTCGCGATGGACTCCACCGCGTAGTCGCGCGGCGCGCGCACGGTGACCTCCTCGCCGAAGGGCGCCACCTTGATCACGTACTCCAGGGACTGGCGGCCACCGTCGACCGCGGTGACGTCAAGGGAGGCCTCCAGGAATCCGGGAGCTGCCACCCTCACGCGGTAGGCCCCGGGGACGAGGTCCAGGGCGAACTCGCCCGTCTCGCTCGTCTGCGTCGTGGGCGCTAAGCGGCGGTCGATCGAGACCGCCGTCACCCGGGCCGCGGCCACCGGCAGCCCGCTCTGGTCGAGGACCCGGCCCTTCAGGGCGAACGTGGGATCGGCAGCGGCGAGCGTGGTGGCGGAGGCGATCAGGGCAGCGGCGAACAGCGTGGGCATCGAGACCTCCTGGGGGGCGCGGCGTCTCCCATCGGGCGCGAACGATATCAAAATGAAACTGAAAGTCAATTTCATTTTCAACCGACGGCCCCGTGAGAGCGGCGAGCGGCGGTCCCAGACGGTCTTTAGTGCTTGTCCTGGTGGCGGTTATGGCAAGGAGCGACCCGCATCATCCCGTCGATCCGGGGGCTGGAAATCGACTATAAATAAGGACCCATTGGAACTGACCGAGCATCTCTTCCGCCGCGAGTCGGGACGCATGCGCGCCGCGCTCACGCGCATCTTCGGCGTGCGCAACCTGGCGCTGGCCGAAGACGTCGTGCAGGACGCGTTCTGCCGGGCCCTGGAGGTGTGGAGGGTCCGCGGCCTGCCCGAGAACCCGTCCGCGTGGCTGATGACCACGGCCAGGAACCGCGCCCTCGACGTCCTGCGCCGCGAGCGCACCGCGGCAACCTTCGCCCCCGAGGTGGCGCGGAGGCTCGGGAGCGACCGGGGTCTCGTCTCCGTCGTCGACGAGGCCTTCACCCCGCCCATGATCCGCGACGAGCAGCTCCGCATGATGTTCTCGTGCTGTCACCCGCGGCTGCCGGAGGAGGCGCAGATCGCGCTCATCCTCAGCATCCTGTGCGGCTTCGGCGCCGGGGAGATCGCCAGCGCGTTCCTCACCGGCCGCGCCGCCGTCGAGAAGCGGATCTCGCGTGGGAAGAAGGTGCTGGCGGGCTCCCGGCGCCTGTTCGACCTCGGCGCCGCCGACTTCACGGCGAGGCTCTCCGCGGTCCGGCGCGCCCTGTACCTCCTGTTCAACGAGGGCTACCACGGCGCCTCCGCGGAGTCCGCGGTCCGCGTCGACCTCTGCCAGGAGGCGATGCGCCTCACGGCATTGCTCCGCGAGCACCCAAAGTCGGCGGGGCCGGAGACGAGCGCGCTCGCCGCCCTCATGTGTCTGCACGCGGCACGACTGCCGGCGCGCGTCGACCCCGCGGGTGACTTGAGCCCGCTCCTGGACCAGGACCGATCGCTCTGGGACGGCCGGCTCGTCGCGGAGGGGCTCGCCCTCCTCGAGCGCTCGGCGTCGGGACGGGACCTGACCGCGTATCACGTCGAGGCGGCCATCGCGGCCACCCACGCCGCCGCCCGCACCGTGCACGAGACGGACTGGGCGTCGATCGTCTCGCTCTACGACCGCTTGATGGACATCGCGCCGTCGCCCGTCGTCGCCCTCAACCGCGCGATCGCCGTCGCCCAGCGCGACGGGCCGGAGCGGGGCCTGGAGGAGCTCCACGCGATCGCGCAGCGCGAGCGGCTCGACTCCTATCCGTTCTACCCGGCGGCGATGGGGGAGCTGGAGCTCCGGCGCGGGAACGGCCCGGCGGCGCGGGAGCACTTCCGGGCCGCGCTGGCCGTGGCGCGGAACCCGCCGGAGCGGCGCTTCCTCGAGAAGCGCGTGCGCGCCTGCCGCCTCACAGGGCGGGCAGCGCCCGTCTCGCCTCCCCGTCGGGATCGTTCCTGACCTCGGAGGCGTCGTCGAGGACCATGGTCTCGCCCTTCGCGGCCGTGTAGCGTGGCCAGGGCGGGAGCCCTCCGCGGTTGGGATCGCCCGTCCGCATGAACTGCAGGAGCGCGCCCGCCATCCGGCCCGCGAGCCTCCTCGGCCGCGCGCCCCCGCCGGTATGGCTCAGCATGAGGTCGGTGTTGTAGAACCAGAAGCAGATGTCCAGGCAGTGGAACGCGCGCGCGCGGCGGTCGAACAGGGGTGGCGGCCAGGCGAACCAGGCCACGTAGACCGGCGCCGGCTGCTTCGACTTGGCGTCGGCGAGGGCGACCGTGGCCTGCCGGTTGGAGCTGACCAGCGACCAGATCTCGACCGGCTTGCGGCCGGGGAAGGCCTTGGCATAAGCGTCGACCACGTCCCTGGCCTTGTCCCCGAAGCCGGCGCCGAACCCGGCGCGGACCCGCACCTTCTCCACGACCTCCGGGAGCGTGATGCTCTCGAGGGAGGCGTCGGCCCAGCTCGGCGAGGCCTCGTCCACGGTCGAGCAGATCAGCATGGGAACCGCGGCCGCGATGGGGGCGGGTTCCGGGAAGTAGGGATCCTGGGGCAGGATCGCTCCATCCACCACGGGGTTGAATCCCCGGCGCAATCCTCCCGCCGGCCCCAGCTCCTGGCTCAGCTTCTGCCCCGCCCTGGTGGCGGCGGCGAGGTAATCCTTCCAGGGCATCGCCTGGAGCTTGTCCATCTCGGCCGCCGTCAGCCCGGCCTCGGCGAGGACGTAGGACGCGAGCTTCTGGCTCGTCGCCTTGTCGCCCATGCGCAGCGCGGCGCCACTCTCGACCACCGCCTTGTGGAAGAGCCCTTTCGCGGACGGCATCGCGGTCAGCGTGCAGACCTTCGCCCCGCCCCCGGACTGGCCCATGATCGTGACGTTGCCCGGGTCTCCGCCGAAGCTCGCGATGTTGTCGCGGACCCATTCCAGGGCGGCCACGATGTCGAGCATCCCCACGTTGCCGGAGGCGGCGTACTTCTCGCCCCCGACGCCGGCGAGATCGCAGTAGCCGAGCGGACCCAGGCGGTGGTTGATCGAGCAGAAGACGACGTCGCCCAGCCGCGCCAGGTTCTCGCCGTTGTAGCCGTCCTGCTCGATGGCGTTGCCGTTCGTGAACCCGCCCCCGTGGATCCAGAACAGGACGGGCCGCTTCTTCCCGTCCTTGAGCGCGGGCGTGAAGACGTTGAGCCGGAGGCAATCCTCGCTGACGTCGTCGTAGTTCCAGTGATCCCGGAACGAGGCGAAGGCGTTCGCGTAGCGGTTGTCCATGTTCTGGGGCGCGCTGTTGCCCCACCAGAGGGCGGGACGCACGCCCGTCCAGGCCTTCGGCTTCAGCGGAGGCAGGAACCGATTGGCCCCCGAGGTGTCGGCGCCGTACGGGATGCCGAGGAAATAGTGGATCCCGCGCAGGACGTACCCCCGGACCTTGCCGTACTGGGTGTCGGCCACGGCGACGTCCTCGCCGACGAGCAGGACGGGTGCGTCGGCGTCCTTCTCCGCCCTCGGCGGATCGGCCGGCGCGGCCGCCGCCTCCCGTCCACCCAGGGTGAGACCGGCCGCCCCCGTGCCCATCGTCTGGAAGAACCGGCGTCGGCTCGATTTCATGCGGTAGCACCTCGACAGTCAGGGGCCTCTCCGCTCGCCACGATCGCAAGGGACGGCGGCCAGGCTGATCGGCGCATGGTACTCCGCCGGCCTTGGCTACGTACGCGCGTGCACCCGGGCACGCTGTCGCGGTTGTCTCTACGGCGTGAGGCTACCGGCGTTCGTTGCAGCGCTGGCGACGGAAGAAGTGCCGGGTCGCGAAACGGGAGACATGCTTGCCCATGATCGCGCCTTGGCGCGTCGAGTTCCGGTAGTGCATGCCGCCGTAGATTCGGGCGTCGAGGACCTCTTGGAGCGCCTGCGAGAAGCTGGAGTAGGTGCGCACGGGCGTGGTGACGCCCGCGAAGTTGCTGTCGATGGTAAACGTGAAGTCGTCCGTCCCGAAGAAGGAGGACAGGGTCTCCACGGACGCTCCGCTGAAGCAGCCGTGGGCGGCCGGGTACTCGGGATGGTTCGGCGTCACGACGAGGCCCAGCCAGCTCGGATCGTCCGTGAGCTCCGGGTTTCCGCCGCCGGCGCGGATCGCGGTGACCGGACGCCAGAACATGTAGTGATACTTGGCCTCCCAGCAGGCGATCAAGGAGTCTGAGCTCGCCGTCGCCAGCATGGCGAAGAGGCGTGCGTTGTCCTGGACCGAGAGCCCGGCGCCGATCGAGATCGCGCGCCAGGCACGGTTCCATTGGAGCATCGGCTGGTCGGCCCAGAACATCCCGATGTTCGTCTGCTCTGCGGTCCGGGTGCTATCCGTTCCCGGTCCGAGAGCCTTCACCTCGTTGTAGTCCCGAGCCCAATGCCTGGAATCGAGCTCCGGCGGAGGGTCGGGGCGGAACTGGTCCGGGCGATGCAGGGTCCACGGCTTGATGGACCCTGCCCAGGGGGCTTGCGGCGCCAAGAAGCCTGGAGGAGTCCTTATCCAGACCCCGGGCGCCTCAGGAGGCTCGACGATGGTTGTTCCGGCGTTGCGACCGTCGTTGGCCCGGAGGGCCAGGATGCCTGCCGCGGCCTGTTGGCCGACGCCGACTCCATGGGCCTTTGCGGGGCCATCGGGGATCGCCGCCAGGGACGAGGCGTACAGCGCCTCTATGTCCGCCGACCTCGACGGGTACAGGGCGAGGAGCACATCTCGACCGGCCCGCGCGGCCGCGGCCTCCGCCGAAGCTGGAGTCTTGACGGTCGGCTGAACGCCGTAGGGCTCATATGGGAAGCCCTCGACGGCATTGACCGCGTCGTAGATCGCCGTGTGAAGAATCGCGAGGTCGACCAGGCCGAGCGGAGGCACCTTGCTTGCCCCGCCTGGTCCAACGATGAGCTGGGCCGCCAGCCCGTTCCAGTCGAGCACTACATCGGCCCGGGCTGGACCCGACCAGAGCAAGACCAACAACGCTGCGCCCACACCCTTCGCCAAGATCGCGACGGCCCTGTTCGAGTTCAAGGTGCGCCTCCTCTCACGAATCTCCCCTTCGCGGCCGGCTTGTCACGGTTCTCCGCCTGTGCGAGAAATATACGGACCGGCAAGAAGAGAAGTCATGAGCAGGCTCTGACGTTTTCCTCGGGAAATTCCAAGGAGGACGCCCAAACGAAAGTGCCGGGCAATCAACCGGTTACGTTCGGTCACTACCGGCTGGACCCCCGGCGTGGCCTCTGGCGCGGCCGGCAGGAGGTGAAGCTCGCGCCCAAGGCGCTCGCCCTATTGCGCTTCCTGCTGGAGCGCGCGGGCGAAGTCATGACCAAGGACGAAGTGTTCCGCGCGGTGTGGCCGGAGACCGTGGTGAGCGACGGCTCCCTCACGTCCTGCATCCGGGAGCTCCGCAAGGCGCTCCGTGACGACGCCAGGCAGCCGCGGTACATCGAGACGCTCCATCGGAGAGGCTACCGCTTCATCGCCCGGGCCTCGTCCGCGTCCAGGGAGGCGCCGCCCTCCGGCCCCGGTCGACAACGGGCCGTTCGCTCGCCCGCGTCGGCCCCTCTCGTGGGCCGTGAGCCGGAGCTCCAGCAGCTCCACCAGTGGCTCGCCGGGGCCTGTAACGGCGAGCCACAGATCGCCTTCGT
Source organism: Vicinamibacteria bacterium (assembly GCA_041481445.1). GTDB lineage: Bacteria > Acidobacteriota > Vicinamibacteria > Fen-336 > Fen-336 > AA29. The sequence continues at coordinate 32,582 of JBGPBV010000044.1, read as the reverse complement.
CACCGGCGAGCCTGGGATCGGCAAGACGACGGTCGTCGAGGCATTCCTGAGCCAGGTGGCGGCGACCGCCCCCATCAGGATCGGTCGAGGGCAGTGCGTCGACCACTACGGTACGGGAGAAGCCTACCTGCCGGTCCTCGATGCGCTGACCCGGCTCTGTCGGGAACCAAGCGGCGACGCCGTCGTCCGGGTCCTCGCCCAGCACGCGCCAACCTGGCTGGTTCAGATGCCGTCCCTCGTCAGCACCGGGGAGCTTTGGGAGCTCCAGCGGAGAGCGCAGGCTGCCATCCAGGAGCGCATGCTCCGCGAGCTGACCGAGGCCATGGAGGTCCTCACGGTCGACGCGCCGGTGATCCTGCGCCTCGAGGACCTGCATTGGAGCGATGTGTCCACGATGGACTGGCTGGCGTTCCTCGGCCGACGCCCGGAGCGGGCGCGCCTCCTGGTGCTTGGCACCTATCGACCGGCCGAGTTGCTGGCCAGGGAGCATCCGCTCAAGACGGTCAAGGAGGAGCTTCACCTTCACCGGCTTTGCCGGGAGCTGGCCCTGGACGGTCTCAGTGAAGCGGCCGTGGAAGAGTATCTCGTCCGGCGATTCTCCGTCGGAGCGGAGCTCAACTCGAAGGTGAGAGGCCTCGCCGGACAGATCCACGCCCGCAGTGACGGCAATCCCCTCTTCATGGTGAACATCGCGGACGACCTGGTCGCGCGGGGCGTGCTCGTCGAGCAGGGCGGGTGGTGGGGGTTCGCCGCACCCGCCGACACCGTGGCGATCAACGTTCCGGCGGATGTCCGCTCGATGATCGAGCGCCAATTCGATCGGCTCGGCCCGGCCGACCGGCACGTCCTGGAAGTGGCGAGCGTGGCCGGGACCGAATTCGCCGCACCCGCGGTGGCGGCCGGCGTCGAGCTCGGCGGCGTGGAGGTCGAGTCGTGCTGTACGGGTCTCGCGCGGCGCGAGCAATTCCTCCGGAGGAGCGGAACGGAGGAGTGGCCGGATGGCACGATCGCGGCGCGCTACGCCTTCCTCCACGCGCTCTACCGTGAGGTGCTCTACGAGCGCGTCCCGCCGGGGCGCCGTGCCGCGCTTCACGCTCGAGTGGGCCTGCGTGTCGAAGCCGGATACGGCGAGCGGTCGAGGGAGATCGCCGCCGAGCTCGCGATGCATTTCGAGCGGGGGCGCGATACCGAGAGAGCCGTCCGTTATCTCGACGAGGCCGGGCAGAACGCCATCGGGCGGAACGCTCCAAGAGAAGCCATCGCGCACCTCGAGCGGGCGATTGGTCTTCTTCGGACCTTCCCTGCGCAGCCGGGGCGGGCCCAGCAAGAGCTCGCCTTGCAGATTGCGCTCGGCAGCCAGCGGGGGGCCATCAGCGGCTGGGCGGCACTCGAAGTCGAGCGCGCCTACGCTCGCGCACACGCACTGGCCAGGGAGGTCGGGGATGCTCCCAGGATCTTCCCGGCGCTCTGGGGCCTCTGGTTGTACTACTGGGGACGCGGGGAGCTCGCCCGAGCTCGCGCCCTTGGAGAGCACCTCCTGCGATTGGCCGAGCGAGCCGGTGATCGTCCACTGGTGCTGCAGGCGCATCACGCCCTCTGGGTGACTCTGTTCTCGCGGGGAGAGCTTCGTGAAGCGCTCGATCATTCATCCCGGGGCGTCGCGCAGTATGAGCCCGAGGTGCACAGCTTGCTCGCGCCGCTCTATGGGAACCACGATGCCGGAGCCTGCGCACTCTACTTCGGCGCCTGGACCCTGGGATTGCTCGGGCGGCCGGACCGCGCGGTCGAGATGAGCCGAGCGTCCATCGCGCTGGCCCAGCAGCTGGCCCATCCCTTCAGCCAGGCCCTTTCCCTCTTCTTTGCGGCGGCAGTGCACCAGTGTCGGGGCGAGGCGCCCGCGGTTCGGGAGCGGGCCGAGGCGGCCATGGTCCTGGCCCGGGCTCACGGCTTCGGCCTCACGCTCGCCTGGGCCACCATCCTCCTGGGCTGGGCGATCAGCCGGGAAGGTCAGCCCGAGGATGGCATCGCCATGATCCGTCGAGGGGCGGCCGCGGCTCGGGATACCGGATCGGAGGCGTTCCGGCCTTACTTCCTCGCCCTGCTGGCTGACGCCTGCACGACCTCGGGATCACCGGCGGACGGGCTTGCCGCCGTCGCGGAAGCGCTCGCCACTGCCGCGAAGACCGGGGAGCGCTTCTACGAAGCCGAGCTGTATCGGCTCAAGGGTGAGCTGCTTCGTCGCCGGGAGCGTGGCGAGCCGCGGGCGGCGCTCATCCCGGGTCATGCACTCGGCGACCCCGGCTCCCCTGAAGAGTACCTGATGAAGGCGATCGAGGTCGCGCGCCGGCAGGGTGCCAGAGCGCTCGAACTTCGAGCGGTGGTGAGCGTGAGTCGCGTGTGGCGGGAGCAAGGCCGCGAGGCAGACGCGAGACGGACGCTGGCCGACGCATGCAGCGGGTTCACGGAAGGACTCGACACCGTCGACCTCCGCGAGGCGCAGGCGTTGCTGAACGCGATGCCTGCCCCCTGAGGCACTCAGGGTATTCCCGCCCGCGCTCAGTCTTCGGGTACTTGAAAGACGAACGTCGTCTGCCCGATCTTGATCCGGTCGCCGGTGGCCAGGGCCCGCCGCTCGCCGATGCGCTCGTCGTTGACGTACGTGCCGTTGCCGGACTTGAGGTCCTCGATCGCGTATCCGTTCTCCGTCAGCATGACCACGGCGTGGTGGCGGGACACGGACGCATGGTTGATCGTGATGTCGTTGTCCGTGGTGCGGCCGATCGAGGTGCGCGGACCGAGCTGGAACTCCTCCGGCGGCTCCGTGCCTTCCATCACCAGCTGACCGAGACGCATCGCCATCGTGCCTTCGCTCGGCGCGCTCGCCGGCTCGGAGAGGTCCGGAGCGGGGCCGGTCAGGGTGGCGCCGGCGAGGAACGCGGTCGCCTCGCCCTCGACGACCTCCAGTGCGGGCGCCGCGGACGCTTCGGCGGCCGCGGGGGCGGGAGGTGGCGCGGGCGCCGGCGGGGGCGGCTCCGGGCGCACGTCGTCGGACTCGGGAGAGCCCATCACCCCCATGAAGCGGTTCTTGAGATCATCCGCCTCCGCGAACTCCTGCCGCCGCTGGGCCAGGACCTCCTCGGCGGCCTTGTTGCGGCCGGTGAACTCCTCCTCGCCCAGTTCGCCGACCTCGTGGCGGAACTCCAGCTCCTCCTTGTCGAGCCGGGCCTCCTCCACCTGGCGCTGCAGGCGCGCGTGTATCGGCTCCAGCCGCGCGTGCTCCTGGCGCGCCTTCTTCCGGAGGGGGCGCGCCTCCGCCTCCAGGCCCCGCAGCCGGCTGGCGTAGTCCTCGCTGACGCGCTTGAACACGGCCTCGGAGACCTTGGCCCGCGTGCTCTCCGCGCGCGTCACCAGCTCCTGCAGCTCGTCCTGCTTCTTCTTGATCTGCAGCAGCGCGTCGATCGGTGCGGTGTCGATGGATGGAGCGTCTTCCGCCACTGTAGGCCCTCCCCGCGCAACCTACTTGAATGCCCGCGGGCCGTCAACGCGTGCCCGCGGGGGCCGATCATAACCCCGCGGCCGGCCAAGCGGATCCCGGTGCGATCCCCCCCGGCCGAGGGTAGACTCCGCACCTGTGCCGCCCGCCCCCCCTTCCGAGTTGCCGGCCCGGACCGGCCGCCGCTCCGACCTCCTCACGGTGATCGCGCTGGCCGTGGTCGCCTACGCCCTCGCCAACGTCGTGCACGAGGGCCTCGGCCATGCCGGCGCCTGCGTCCTCATCGGCGGCCGCCCGCAGGTCCTCTCCGCCATCCACTTCGAAGGGGACTACGAGGCGTTCGGCGCGCGCGGGGTCTGGGCGGTGCAGGCGGCGGGCACGGTGATGAACCTGGTCGTCGTCGCGGCGTCCTGGATGCTGCTGCGCGCGACCCGCCCCGGCCGCTCCTCGTCCTGGCGGCTGTTCCTGTGGCTCGTCTTCACCGTCAACCTGCTCCAGGCCACGGGCTACTGGCTCTTCTCGGGCCTCGGGAACGTGGGGGACTGGGCGGCCATCGCGGAGACGACGTCCCGTCCCGGCCTCGCCCGCGTGGTGCTGGCCGTGGTGGGGGGCGCCGGGTACGTCCTGGCCATCCTGGCCTCGCTGGTCGCGCTGCGGCCGTTCGCCGGCGGAGACGACGGCCGCGTGGCGCGCGGCCGCCGCATCGCCCTGACCGCCTACCTCACCGGGGGTTCGCTCTACGTGGCGGCCGGGCTGCTCAACCCGGCGAGCCCCGTGCTGGTCCTGATCTCGGCGGCGGCGGCGTCGTTCGGGGGCACGTCGGCCATGGCCTGGATGACCTCCGTCATGAACAGCCCGCGATTCGCGGGGACCGCCGATGCGGAGCCCGTGGAGCGCAGCCGCGGATGGATCCTCGCCGCCGCCGTCGCCGCCGTCCTCTTCGTCTTCGTGCTCGGCCCCGGCCTCCGCTTCTCGCGGTGAGCCGGAGCCGAGAGGGGACGGCTCCTAGCGGTAGTGCGCTCCGATCGTGCCCATCGCCAGGTTGAAGTTGGTCAGGGCCTGGGCCAGATCGTAGCGTGTCTGCGCGCGCACCAGGTCGGTGACGGAGACGTCCTGCTCCATCTGGAGCAGGCGGAAGGAGTCGATCAGCCCGAGCTGGAGCTGCTTCTGGCCGGCCTCGTACTGCTGCCGGGCGTAGTCCGAGCTGAGGCTCGCCTGGGCGAGCCGCTCCCGGTTCGCATCGATCGCGCGGGCCGCGTTGCGCACGTCGCTGCGCACGAACATCTCGGACTGGGCCTGGGTCTCGGCCAGGGCCTCCGCGTCCAGGCGCGCCTTGGCGTAGGCGGCGCGCGCGAACCGGTTGCCGATCGGATAGCTCACGTTCACGCCCACGCGCCAGTCCTTCTGCTCGAGGTCGCCCACTCGACTGGTGCCGAAGAAGCGCGCGGCATCCGTGTTGAAGACGTTCGCGATGTACGCCCCGGTGAGCCTCAGGTCGGGCAGCAGCGCGTTCTTGTTCACCTTCTTGGTCAGCTCGCTCTGGGTGACGTCGATGGTGGCCGCCTGGTAGTCGCGGCGTTGCTTGAGGGCCTGCCCCTCGAGGTCGGCCACCGCGCCCGGCACCGGAGGCACGTCGCTGGGGGGGGGCTCCGTGTGCAGGCTCTCGGCGTCCACGACCTGGGCGGGAGCGGTGCGGCCGTAGACGAGGAAGAGCAGGCGATCCGCGGCGTCGCGACGCTGGCGGACGGCCTCCGTCAGCGTGGTCAGCCTCTCCTGCTGGCCGCGCCGGGAGGAGATCAGGTCGACCTCGGAGATGAGCTTCAGCTGGAGCATCTTCTCGTTGCGGGTGAGCAGCTCGTCCGCCCGCCCCAGGGAGGCGCGGGCGATCCGCTCGAGCTCCTCGGCCAGGCCCAGCGACCAGTAGGCGGTCTCCACGTCGGCCGCGGTCTGGTCGACCGTCCGGTCCAGGCGGGCCTCGGCCGCGCTGGACGTGTACTCGGCGATGTGGACCCCGGCCTGGGCGTAGGTCGGACCGAAGCCCTTCAGCAGCGGCTGCGCGACGCTGAAGGTGAGCGAGTTGTTGACGGTGGGGGTCAGCACGCCCGGCTGGAGCAGCGCCGGGTTGTCCTGCGAGACGCGGTCCATGTTCACGGAGACCCCGTACACGGTGCTGATGGGGAGGGTCCCGTCGAGGAAGCCCACGACCGTGGTCCCGGTCTGCGTGCCATCCAGCGTCACGTCGGGCTGGGCGAGGAGCGACTGCGGGGAATGCGTGTACCGCACCGGCGTCACCAGGAGCAGGGGATCGAACGCGGACTCGGCCGATTGCACCGCGGTCTGCGTGCTCTTGGTCGAGGCCCGAGCCGTGGTCAGCGTGAGGTTCTGGTGGAGGGCCTCCACCACGAGGTCCCGCAGGGGGACCGTCCTCAGTGTCCGCTCGGCCGACGGCGATGGTGACGGCGGCGGCGCCGGCGCCTGCGCCGCCGCTTCGAGGCTCACGAGGAGCACCAGGGTGGTCCCGATCGTCGCTCTCACTTCACCCTCCCGCGCCGGTGCGGCCGCGCCGCCCGGGCTGTTTCGCGCTGTTTCGCGGCCGTGGACAGGCGAGGACAGGAAGGCCTCGATATTCCACTTGAACCCGCGGCGGGAGAGACTATCATACGGCCCCATCGAACGGCATCGCCTCCGGGTGACCGAGGAGAAGATATGTTCCGCAAGGCCGCGCTCGCGAAGCTGTCGAGCCCCGAGCAGCTGGACAGCCTCATGCAAGTGACCAAACCGAAGTACTGGGTGGCGCTGGGCGCCTGCATCATCGTGATCCAGGCCGGGCTCGTCTGGGGGATCACCGGGCGGACCGCGGAGCGCGTCAGCGGCGCCGGCATCCTGCTCAAGGAGGGCGGGGTGTTCGGCATCGAGGCGCGGGGCGCCGGGACCATCACCGAGGTCAGGGTCAACGTCGGGCAGGACGTGAAGCGCGGGGAAGTCGTGGCCATCGTGAAGCAGACGGGGGCAGGGGAGGAGATCCAGCAGAGCGAGAAGCTGCTGGCCGACCTCCGGAGCAACCGCGAGCGCTCCCTCGGCCTCACCCAGCGCAACCGCGACGCCGACCTCCAGTCGGTGGTGGCGGACCGCCAGCGCCTGGCCAAGCAGGACCAGGCCCTGAGGAGCCAGGTGAAGTTCCTGGAGGAGCGCCTGAAGGCCCAGACCGAGGCCGCCAACAGCGGCCTCATCACCCGCGACCAGGTGCAGGCCACGGCCAACGAGCTGGAGGGGGCGCGGAACTCGCTCAACGCGAACCAGAGCCAGGCGGCGCAGCTCACCGCGCGCGACGCCTCCGTCCGCAACCAGGCCGACACCAGCGTCTTCAACCTCGACCAGGAGATCCAGCGCACCGAGCACCAGCTCGAGCTCCTGAAGCTGCGGCACGCCGAGAGCACGGAGGTCGTGAGCCCCTACGCGGGGAAGATCGTCAGCCGCCTGGTCGACCCCGGCCAGGAGGCGCACTCCGGCCAGGCCGTGCTCTACCTCGAGCTGACCGACCAGCCCCTGCAGGCGGTGGCGTTCATCCCGCAGGGATCGCGCATCAAGTCCGGCATGACGGCCCAGCTCTCGCCGGAAGGCATCACCTGGGAGGAGTACGGGTACATGCTGGGGACGGTCGAGTCCGTCAACCAGGGTCCGGCCAACCCCGACGCCATGAACCGGCTGCTGCGCAACCAGAGCCTCATCACGCAGTTCACGAACGCGGGGGCGGTCTACGAGGTGAGGGTGAGGCCGATCGCCGACCCCACGACGCCGAGCGGCTTCAAGTGGACGAGCCGCCTCGGCCCGCCGCTGAAGTTCGACAGCGGGACCCTCCTGCGCGTGCAGATCCCCGTGCAGGAGAAGCGACCCATCACCCTGGTCGTCCCGACCGTCCGGGAATGGCTCGGCATCTGACGCCGGGAAGGGGCTGATCCCTCGTGGCCCAGGAAGGCGAGATCAAGCGACCGACGGTCCGCCGGCGCACTCCCACCGTCCTCCAGATGGAGGAGGTCGAGTGCGGGGCGGCCGCCCTGGCCTCCGTCCTCGGCTACTACGGACGCGTGGTGCCCCTCGAGCAGATGCGCGTCGACTGCGGCGTCTCCCGCGACGGCTCCAAGGCCTCCAACGTCCTCAAGGCCGCCCGCAAGTACGGCCTCACCGCCAAGGGCGAGCAGCGGGACATCAGCGCGGTGGCCGAGCTGGAGATGCCGGTCATCCTCTTCTGGAACTTCAACCACTTCGTGGTGCTCGAGGGCTACAAGGGCGGGAAGTACTGGATCAACGATCCGGGCTCCGGGCCGCGGGCCATCTCCCACGACGACTTCTTCAACGCCTACACCGGCGTCGTCCTGTCCTTCGCCCTCACCCCGCAGTTCCAGAAGGGCGGGCTCAAGCGCAGCCTGCCCGCGGCCCTGGCCAGTCGCATGGGATCGCAGGTGGGGTTCGTGTTCGCGGCCACCGCCGGCATCGCCCTCGTCATCCCCGGGCTCGTGATCCCGACCTTCGCGCGGATATTCGTGGACTACGTGCTGGTCTCGCGCCTGACGGAGTGGTATCGGCCGCTGCTGGTGGGCATGGTGCTCACCGCGATCCTCCGGGCGGGGGTGATGTGGATCCAGGAGCTGTCCCTGGCCCGCCTGCAGAGCAGCCTGGCCATCACCAACGCCAGCAAGTTCCTGTGGCACATCCTGCGCCTGCCCGTGGAGTTCTACGCCCAGCGGTACGGAGGCGAGGTCTCGAGCCGCGTGGCCATGAACGAGCGGGTGGCCGAGTTCCTGGCCCAGCAGCTCGCCCCCCGGGCCATCGACGCCATGATGGTCGTGTTCTTCGCCCTCCTGATGTTCACCTACGACACCGTGCTGCCGCTGGTGGGCATCGCCGCCGTCACCGCCCTCGCCGTCCTCACCCTGGTCATCAACCGCAAGCGCGTGGACGGCAACCGGCGGCTGCTCTCCGAGGAGGGCAAGGCCACGGGCGCCCTCATGGGCGGGCTGGCCAACATCGAGACCCTCAAGGCCTCCGCCGGCGAGTCCGACCTGTTCGCGCGCTGGGCCGGCTACCAGGCGAAGTTCATCAACTCCAGCCAGCAGCTCAGCCGGCTGACCCAGACCTTCCTCATCGCGCCCCCCCTCACCGTCGGCTTCACCAGCGTGGCCGTGCTCGCCATCGGCAGCTACCGCGTGATCCAGGGCCAGCTGACCCTCGGAATGCTGGTGGCGTTCCAGAGCCTGATGGCGGCCTTCACCACTCCCGTGCAGAACCTCGTGAACCTGGCCAGCAACCTCCAGGAGATCGAGGGGCAGATGAACCGGCTGGACGACGTGCTCAGCTATCGCGTCGACCCCCGCACGGAGACCACCGGCGACGGGCTGCGCGAGGAGCGCACGAAGCTCAACGGCTTCCTCGAGCTGGAAGGGGTGACCTTCGGCTACTCGCGCCTGGACAAGCCGCTCATCGAGGGCTTCAGCCTGTCCCTCAACCCCGGGCAGCGGGTGGCCCTGGTCGGTCCCTCGGGCTCGGGCAAGTCCACGGTGGCCAAGCTGGTGACCGGCCTCTACGAGCCCTGGGACGGCAAGGTCCGCTTCGACGGCCGCCATCATCGGGACGTGCCGCGGGAGGTCTTCGCCAACTCCGTGGCCGTGGTGGACCAGGACATCACGCTCTTCAGCGGCACCGTCCGGGACAACCTCACCCTGTGGGACCGCACCATCCCGGACCAGGTCGTGATCCAGGCCTCCCAGGACGCCGGCATCCACGACGACATCACGGCGCGTGAAGGCGGCTACGAGGGCCTGGTGGAGGAAGGCGGAAAGAACTTCAGCGGGGGCCAGCGCCAGCGCCTGGAGATCGCGCGCGCCCTGGTCACCAACCCGCGCATCCTGGTCCTGGACGAGGCCACCAGCGCGCTCGACACCGTGACCGAGCAGATCATCGACCGCAACCTGCGCCGCCGCGGCGTCACCTGCATCATCAGCGCGCACCGCCTCTCGACCATCCGGGACGCCGACGAGATCCTGGTCCTGCAGAAGGGCAAGATCGTCCAGCGGGGCACCCACGACGCGCTGGTGAAGGACCAGGAAGGGCTGTACCGCCATCTCGTGGAGCAGACCTGACATGGCCTCCTCCGGCCAGAGCGTCACCGGCCTCTCCTCCGTCCTCCTCAAGAAGCACGTCATCCTGCCCCCCGACCGCGGGGTGGTGGAGCGGCGCTCCGGCAACACGCCCCTCCTGCTCAACGACCCCAAGTACGTGTACGTCCTCGAGGCGGGGAGCGTGGACGTCTTCTCGGCGCCGCCCGGGCGAAGCAACGGCGACCTCGGCGCCCGCCGCTACCTCTGGACGGCCAGCGAGGGCGACGTGCTGTTCGGGTTCGAGGTCATCGACGACGCCCACGTCCTGGTCGGCGTCTGCGGTCAGGACACCCGGGTGCGCCGGCTGGAGTACGCGGACCTCGAGCACCGCGCCCTCAAGGAGGACTACCTCTTCGTCCCCTTCGTCGAGGCGCTGGTGGCGCGCCTGGCGGGGGCCATGGTGCTCCGGCCGGAGCTGGACGTCGTCCTCACCGCGGACAACAAGTTCGACCTGGAGAAGGGCCAGGCCGGGGGCACGCTCGGAGGTCTCGTCTGGGTGCGCCTGGAAGCCGGGGAGGCCCGCTTCGGGAGCCTGGCCGACCTGGTCCTCCGGCCCCAGGACCCGGCCCTGCCGCTGTACAAGGGCATGTGGATCTCGGCGCTCAGCGACACCGTCAAGGTCGACGTGATGGACAGCAGCACCTGCCTGGCCTCGGGGGACGCCTTCCGCGGGCTCACGCTCCTGCGCTCCCTGTTCGGCAAGGTGGTCGCCGACATCGCGCGCCTGGAGGACAAGGCCGAGCTGGACCGCCTGTCGCGGAAGGCGGAGGCGGAGCGCCAGATGCGGTCCCGCGGCCTGGTCGGGCTGGTGGGCGTCCTGGCCGGTCCCAGCCTCGAGGGCGCGGTCGAACTCGACGAGACCGCGCTCCTCCGCGCCTGCCGGATCGTCGGAGAGCGCGAGAGCATCCCCTTCCGCCGCCCTCCGAACTGGGAGACGGCGGGACGGGTGCGCGACCCCCTGGCCGCGCTGTGCCGGGCCTCGCGCGTCCGCTCGCGGCGGGTGACCCTGCGTGGCGAATGGTGGCGCACGGATTCCGGAAGCCTCCTCGTCTTCGTGGACAAGACGGAGGCGCCGGTGGCGCTGCTCTACACCCGCAAGGGTTACGAGATCGTCGACCCGGCGACGATGGAGCGCACGCGCGTCACCAAGACGGTGGCGGAGACCCTCAATTGGGAGGCCTACACCTTCTATCGCCCCCTGCCCGACGTCCCCATCGACGGCAAGGGGCTGATCCGCCGGATCCTGGAGGAGGCGCGGCCCGACCTCAGGTTCATCGTCGGGATGGCCATCTCCGCCGGCCTCCTCACCCTGGTGATCCCCCTGGCCACCGAGCGCATGCTCGGGCAGATCGTGCCCAACGCGCTGCGGGGGCAGGTCTGGACGCTCGGCTTGTCCCTGCTCGGCGTCCACGTCGGCATCGCCCTCTTCAACCTCGCACGCGCCTTCACGCTCGTGCGCCTGGAGGGGCGGTCGAACGCATCCCTGCAGGCGGCGGTGGTGGACCGCATGCTCGCCCTGCCCGTTCCCTTCTTCCGGGACAACCCGGTGGGCGAGCTGGCCGGACGCGCCCTGACCATCAACGCCGCGCGCGCCATCCTCACCGGGGCGGCCGCGGTCACGGTGCTGGCCGGCATCTCCTCCGTCCTCTACCTGTTCCTGCTCCTCTACTACTACTGGAAGCTCGCCCTCATCGCCCTGGCCATGATGCTCATCACCCTGTTCCTGGTGAGCTCGCTGGCCAAGAAGGCGGTGCAGGCGGACCGCGAGAACCTGGCCGTGCAGGGCAAGGTGGCCGCGCTCGTCTTCCAGATGATCGCGGGCATCGCCAAGCTGCGGGTGGCCGCGGCCGAGGGCCGCCTCTTCTCCAAGTGGGCGGAGCTGTTCAAGCGCAACGCCGAGCTGAACATGCGGGCCCGCATCTACCGCAACGTCATCAAGCTCTACAGCGACGTGATGCCGCTGCTCTCCTCCCTGGTCCTGTTCTGGATCGCGGGCTACCTGGTGCGCAACGGCACCACCATCGACACCGCCGCCTTCGTGGCCTTCAACGCCGCCTACGGGTCGCTCTTCGCCTCCCTGTCCATGCTCAGCGACACCGTCGTGAGCATCATGGGCGTGCGGCCGATCATCGACCGGGCCAAGCCGATCCTGGAGACGGTCCCCGAGGTGGAGGCCAACAAGCCGGACCCGGGCGCCCTCAGCGGGCGCATCGAGGCCGCCCACCTCACGTTCGCCTACAAGAAGGATGCGCCGCTCGTCCTGGACGACGTCTCGATCCACGCGGCGCCGGGTGAGTACATCGCCATCGTCGGCCCCTCCGGCTCCGGCAAGTCCACCACCTTCCGCATGCTGCTCGGCTTCGAGCGGCCGGACAGCGGGGTCATCTACTACGACGGGCAGGACCTCCAGGCGGTGGACCTCTCCGGAGTGCGCAGCCAGATCGGGGTGGTGCTCCAGAACAGCCGCCTGATCTCCGGGAGCGTGTTCGACAACGTCGTCGGCTCCGCCCCCCTGTCCATGGACGACGCCTGGAACGCGGCCGAGATGGCCGGGTTTGCCCAGGAGATCAAGGACATGCCGATGGGCATGCACACCGTGGTGTCGGAGGGCGGGTCGAACCTCTCCGGGGGACAGCAGCAGCGGCTGCTGATCGCGCGCGCCCTCGTCCGGCGGCCCCGCATCCTCTACTTCGACGAGGCCACCAGCGCCCTCGACAACCGCGTGCAGGAGGTCGTGAGCCAGAGCCTCGACCGCCTGAACGCCACCCGCGTCGTGATCGCCCACCGGCTCTCGACCATCAAGAACGCGGACCGGATCTACGTGATGGACAAGGGCAAGGTCATCCAGATGGGGAGCTTCGCCGACCTGACCGCCCAGAAGGGCCTGTTCGCCGACCTGATGCAGCGCCAGCGGATCTAGAGAGCCGCGGATCAGCCGCGCGCGCCCGCGTCCGCGTCGAACGTACGGCAGAACTGGGCGAAGGCGCGGGCCGGCTCGTCGCGGCTCATGTAGTGGGGCGTGTGCTCCCGGGCCAGGCGGTTCCAGATCGCGCAGTCCTTGTCCAGGCCGTCCCGGCTATACGCGAGCAGCTCCTGGACGAACCGCTCCTCCGGGGCCACCCCCCCGGGAGCGGGGAGGATCAGGGTCAGGCGGATCGTGCAGCGGGTCGGACTCAAGGGCACGGCCGTGGTCATGATCCGGTAGCGGAACGGGGGGTCGCCGTCCAGCTCCGCGATGAACGTGCCGGGGCTGAAGGCGTGGGCCACGTAGTGGGCGGTCAGCTTGGGGGCCCGCGTCTGCGGGTTCTCGTACCAGCCGCTGCGCGGGATCTCGAAGTGGCCGTCGCCCTGGAGCTCCCCGAAGGGACCCGTGCCCACGCTCAGGGAGGGCAGGTTCATGATGCCGTGCACGGACCGGAAATGGGCGTCGTCGAACCCGTTCTCGATGACGACCTCGATCGTGGTGTCGGCGGTCATCTCGAACCCGGGAAAGAAGCGATGGTTCCGGCCCAGCGCCTCGAGGGCGCGGGGAAAGTCCGGCCCCGGCCGGTCGGAGAGCCGGGCGAAGAGGCCGCCGCCGGCGAGGACGCTCGCGTACTCGCGCACGCAGAAGCCGTCCGGGCTCGCCTCCCCCAGCCCGATGCGGTAGGCGTGGAAGGGACAGACGACCGCGCCCCCGGCCAGCCGCCCGCCATGGGCGAGGCTGGCCCCGCGGTGGGGGCACACCGCGTCGAACACGCGCACTCCGCCCTCGGGATCGCGCACCGCCATCAGGGATCGTCCGGCGAAGCTCAAGGGCGTGAGCGGCTGCTCCAGGTCCTTTTCGAAGGCGAGCTGGAACCAGCCGTGCGCGTAGTCGGTCATGCCGGTACTCCGGGAGGCAGGGAGACCGATCGGCGTCCCCGCCGCAGATGGCGTAGAATACGCGCGCCGGTCTTCCCTTCGCCGATCGGCGCCGGGGACATACCCGCTACGAGGGAGCCATGGATAAAGGTCTGAAGAAGGTCCTCTATTTCCTCGGGACGCTCGACGACCAGGACATCGACTGGATGGTGCGCAACGGCTTCCGCAAGTCGATCCCGGCCAAGACGCAGATCATCGAGGCGGGCCAGCCGACGGACTGGCTCTTCTTCATCCTTGCCGGCGAGTTCAGCGTGCTCTCGAGCACGCGCAGCGAGATCGCCCGCCTCGGCTCGGGCGAGATCCTGGGCGAGATCTCGTTCGTCGACTCCCGGCCTCCCTCGGCCACGGTGGCGGCGGCCGTCGACTCCGTGGTGGGAGCGGTCCCGGTGGAGGCGCTCGAGCGCAAGATGAGCCGCGACGTGGGCTTCGCCGCGCGCTTCTACAAGGCGATCGCGGTGGCCCTGGCCGACCGCCTGCGCCACAGCGCGGCCGCGGGCGTGCGCTCGTCCGGCGCCCCCAGCGACGCGGACGACATCGACGTCGCCCCTCACCTCCTGGACTCCATCTCGATCGCGGGCACCCGCTTCGCGGACATGCAGCGGCGTCCCTGGGGCGCCGACGCCGCCGCCGCTCAGATGGACGCTCCGGTCAAGCGCCGGGCCGAGCTGTAGCTCTCCTCGAACAGGCTCGTCGCCTCGTCGCTGGCCAGGAGCTCGAGGCTCAGCCCGGCCGCCCCCAGCAGGAAGGTCCCGCGCCGCTCGGGATCGTAGAACCGCGCGGCCAGCGACTCCAGGTTGCGGGCGGCGCGCACGGTCACCGCGCAGAGGAGCTCGAAGGCGGCCGGACCGAGCTCGCTCGCGTAGGTGCGGGCGCGGCCGCCCGCGCGCACTTCCGGCCAGGCCTCCAGGCCCAGGAAGCAGAGGTACCAGTCGGCGCGGAAGGCCCCCAGGGCGTGGGTCATGCCCATGAAGTCGGCCAGCGTCTCGTCGAACAGGTTGAGGCTCATGGTGCCGAAGACGCGGTGGGTCGCGTAATGGGTGAACTCGTGCTCCACGCGCAGGGCGGTCGAGCGCTCGACCCACTCCGCCTCGGACAGGGCCAGCCCGAGCTGGGCCGCAGTCACGTCGCTGTACGGATGGACGAGCGTGATGATGAAGCGGTCCTGGTAGCGCCAGCGCTCGGTGGCGGCCACCCGGTTCATCTCCACCGGCCACAGCGCCTCCGCCATCGCCGGGTCCACCTGGGCCGCCCAGGCCGCGCGGTGCGCGCGCATGCGGTCCCAGTTGATGAAGCCGGTCACGATCTGCGCGTTCACGGAGGGGCTGATGGGCTTCGGCTCGCCGCGCCAGGCCAGGGCCCGCACCAGGGTCTCGAAGTCGCCGCGGTCCGCGGCCACCAGCACCGGCAGCGCGCCCGCCGGGTGCTCGTGGATCAGGAGCCGCAGCCGTTCCGGTCGGGCCAGCTCGAGCCGCCCCTCGAAGTCTCCCGCGGCCAGCGGCCGCCCCCGTAGCGTCACGTCGACGTAGGCGGGGGTCTTGGAGACGCCCTCCGCCACCGGGATCTGGAGCTGGGGGAGGCGCTCCCTCAGGTACTCGAGGGGGCGTCCCGCCGCCTCCTCCGCGTAGCGCCGCCAGTCCGCCACGTGGGGCTCGTCGGGGAGCGGGAAGACGGGGACGGGCGGCACCACGGTGCCGAACCGGGTCTCGCAGTACCGCGAAACCTCGTCCATCGCCGCCGGGTCGCCGCTGCCGATCGAGCGCAACACCGACCGCCGACGTTCGCGCCGGTCCGCCTCCTCCAAGGCTGTTCTCCTGCCGGCGGCGGCCGGCGGAACCTAGGAGGCCGCGGTCCCGCCGAGGATGTGGCGGGCCACGGCGAGGTAGGTCTCGTGCAGCCGGTCGTCGCGCTCCTTGTAGGTCTGCATCGTGATCGGGCTGTCGCTCTGGAAGTAGCTCGTCCAGAACACGCGGTACAGGCTGTCGTACTCGTGCATGAACTGGTCCTTGGGGAGCGCGGTGGGCAGCACCGCGTGCTGCAGGTCGAAGTAGTCCCAGTTGGGCCGGCCGTTGGGCTGGGTCTCGGTCACGCGGGTGTAGTCCGTACCACCGTCCGCGGTGCCCGGGATGGGAGTGAGGATCGTGAACGACGGGTAGTCGACGTCGTTCTCCTTGATGAACTGGACGAGGTCCTCGAACTCCTTCTTGCCGTAGGACGGGTTCACGATGAAGTTGCAGAACAGGCTCAGCCCGATCTCCTTGGCCGCCTGCATCCCCTGCACGATCTGGGCGCGGAGCTGCCGCTTGTTGTACTCCTTGAGCTCGTAGTCGAAGACGGTCTCCACGCCGATGAGGAGCCGGCGGAGGCCCACGCTGCGCCAGAACTTCATGAGCTCGATGTCGCGGAGCAGGGAGTCGATGCGGCAGTAGGCGAAGTACTCCTTGTCGACGCCCGACTCCTTGATGGCCTGGGCCAGGGCCCACATGCGCTTGGGGTCGACGAACGGCTCGTCGTCCACGAAGAAGATGTAGCGCTCGGGAATGCTCTTGATCTCGTCCACCACCTGCGCCACCTCGCGCTTGTAGTAGCGGCCGTCCATGATGCGCCACAGCGAGCAGAAGCTGCACCGGTACGGGCAGCCCACCGTCGTCCGCATGAGGGCGATCGGCCGCATCCAGTCGATGTAGTAGCTGTTGCGGTCGCCGGTGGTGAGCGTGCGGTCCGGGCGGGGCAGGGAGTCGATGCGCAAGGGCGGCGTCTCGCCGCCGAACGCGAACTCGCCGTTCACGCGCGACCACACCCCGGGCACGCCCTGGGCGGGCGCCCCGTGCGACACGAGCGAGAGCAGGGAGCGGAACGAGCTCACGCCCTCACCGGTCACGACGTGGTCCATCTCCGGCTCGAAATAGTCGGTGGGCTCGAGGGTGGCATGGTGACCGCCGACCACGGTGACGCAGCCGGGCACCAGGCGCTTGGCGATCCGGCACACCTCGAGGCTGCGGAGGACGTGCATCGAGTAGCCCGTCACCCCGACGACGTCCGGCCGGAACTCGGCCAGCGTCGGCTCGAGGTCGTCGTTGTGCAGGCGCAGGTCGAGCAGCCGGACCTCGTGGCCGTCCTGACGGGCACCGGCGCCGACGTACTCGAGGGCGATCGGCTCGGCGATCGCACCCATGTCACCCCAACCGATGATTTCCTTCTTTGCGTTCGGATACACGAGCAGGACGCGCATTGGCACCTCCGCCGGGCGCAGGAGTCTATCGCCTCTCCGGCGAAAGAATCAAGGGCGAATCTCAAGAAATGCTCGAATCATCCTCTCGCCTCGGCGACGGAGCGGCATCACACCGGCAGACAGGCATACTGCCTGGGCGCATGAGAGGCATACTAACGTACTGCCTCCAGAGGGGCCGTGCATGCCTCGGCTCACCCGGCGGAGGCCAGGGAATCTGCCGCTCGGTCGCGCACCGGCAACCGCGGCATTAAGTCGTTAATTATTAACGACATATCGTCGGCCGCGCTGGGACACGAGCCCCTTCCGGCGCATCCGGTACAGCTCGCCGTAGACGCGCTTGGCCGTCGACAGGGTACCCCCCGCCGCGAACCCCATTTCCTTCAGCCGCGTCGCAATGTCCGCAGGCAGGAGGCCGGTCGGATAGTTGGAGAGCACGACCTTGATCGACTCGCGCAGTCCCTTCCCGGCCAGGGGACCGGCCACGACCACATCCGGGTCGGGCTCGGCGCCCGGCAGCGTGTACGCTCCCGGAGCCTCCAGATCTTCCGAAGGACTCAGGACTTCCTCGAGGGCCCGGATCCGTTCGTTGATCCGCTCGACCAGCTGCTCGCGCCGGATCCGGAGGTGCGCCAGCTCTGCCTGCAAGGCTTCGATCACCTTGGGGGTCAGCATCGGCTACCTCCATCTCATCATGTTGTTAAGTGCAAGCATATTGACTACTATGCGAAAAGGCAAGGCAGATCTGCGCTACTCGCACGGATCATGTGATTTGGGTCACTCTGGAATGATGCACTGTAAACTACTGAAATAAATGACTTGTGACGCCGTCGTGACGAGGCCGAGGCGCGAGGATGATTCTGTCCAAGGCCATAAAATTTTAGGCTTGACCCTTATGATCTGTCTGACTATAGTGATGCCTCTTTGCTGGCAACAGTCCGAAGGAGGATCTGCATGGCTGAGATTTCCAATGAGAAGTTCTTGCATGCGTACGGTAGCCTTCTGGTCATGTCCTGGGGCAACCCGGCGCTCAAGAAGCGGCTGAAGGCCGACCCCGCGAAAGTCCTCAAGGAGTTCGGTCTCGACGCCGAGGGCGCGCAGGTCGTGCTCGAGCCGCCGGGAGCTCCGAATCCGCAGGCCACGCCGGAGAGCGCTGTCAAGCTCTGGAACGACGGCAAGAAGTCGGGCAAGATCCGGTTCATCTACCCCGAGGAGCCCCCGCAGGACCTGAAGACGGCCGTTCTGTCGGATCAGGACCTCGAGGCGATCGCGGGCGGCTGGTCGATCGGCTCCTGCTGCTGCACCCCCTGCTGCTCGTGCTGATCGAGAAGTAGACCCCCGGTTCCCAAGCAGGGCGCCCAGCCCCCATGCTCGGACCGGTGGGTTGGGCGCCCTCGTTGATTAATACTTGCGAATGCTGTCCCGGCCCCGACTGCGTCGATCGTTCGAAGTCGTTCCCCTTCCCCCGCGCGAGCTCTTCCTTCTGGACGAGCCGCGGCAGGTGATCCTCCAGGGTGGAATCTACCTGCGCCTGGCCCCCTTGCTGGACGGCCGGCGCGGGCTCGAGGACCTCGCGCGCGAGGCGGCGCCTCATGCCTGGCACGAGGTGCTTCTCGCCCTCGGCCAATTCGAGGCTCGCGGCTGCCTGGCCGAAGGCCCCAGCACGGGGCCCGACGCCGAAGCGGCCTGGTTCGACGCGCTCGCCGGAGACCCGTCCGAGCCGCCGCCGCAGGCCGGCACGGAGTGTCGCGTCGGCGTGCGCGCGGTCGGCGCCGTCGAGGCGGAGCCGATGCGTGAGGCCCTCCGCCGCAGCGGGTTCGCCCTCGGCGACCCGGCCGACGTCGAGCTCGTGCTCGCCGACGACTACCTCCGCCCCGAGCTCGCCGACCTCAACCGCGAGGCCCTGAAGGCGGGACGGCCGTGGATGCTGGTGAAGCCGGTCGGACTCGTGTCCTGGGTCGGCCCGCTGTTCGTGCCCGGCACGACGGGATGCTGGAGCTGCCTCTCCCAGCGGGTGCGGGCGAATCGCCAGATGGAGAAGTACATCCTGGATCGCGCGCCCAAGGCCTCCGTCTGGCGCTCGCGATCCGCGCTCGGCTCCACGGTCGAGCTGGCCCTCGAGATGGCGGTCACGGAGCTGAGGCGCTGGCGGGCGCGGCCCGATGCCTCCAGCATCGCCGGACGCCTCGTCAGCTTCGACCTCACGACCCGCGCCATGCGCGACCACGTGCTGGTGAAGCGGCCGCAGTGCCCCGAGTGCGGGGAGGGATCCACCCAGCGGCGGCCCCCGGGGCCGGTCGTGCTGAGCGCGGGCACCAAGCGCTACCGCGCCGACGGCGGCCACCGGACGCTGACCCCGACCGAGACGTTCGAGCGCTACAAGCACCACGTCAGCCCGATCACGGGCGCCGTCACCGACCTGCGGCCGGCCCTGGGCCGGTACGACACCGAGCTGACGCCCGCCTTCGTGGCCGGCCACAACTTCGCCATGGGCGTGGAGAGCGTCGTCTTCCTCAAGGACAGCCTGCGCGGCCTCTCCGGGGGGAAGGGCGTCAGCATGATCCAGGCGAAGGTCAGCGGCCTGTGCGAGGCCCTCGAGCGGTTCTCCGGCATCTACTCCGGCGACGAGTACCGGATCCGCGGCCGCTTCATGGATCTCGGGGAGAAGGCCATACACCCCGGCGCCTGCATGGGGTTCAGCGCGGAGCAGTACCGGACCCGCGAGGCGCCGTCCTCCGGGCCTCCGTCACGCTACGTGATGGTCCCCAAGCCCTTCGACGAGCGCGCGGAAGTGGACTGGACGCCCCTGTGGTCGCTCACCCACGAGACGGAGCGGCTGCTGCCGACCGCCTACTGCTACTACGGCCATCCGGAGTTCAAGGACGGCTGGTGCATCCCCGACTCCAACGGGTGCGCGGCCGGGAACACGCTGGAGGAGGCGCTGCTCCAGGGGTTCATGGAGCTGGTCGAGCGCGACGCGGTCGCCCTCTGGTGGTACAACCGGATTCCCCGCGCCGCCGTCGACCTCGACAGCTTCGAGATCCCCTACCTCCACGACGTCCGCGCCCACTACCGGGCGATGGGCCGCGACCTCTGGGTGCTCGACATCAGCAACGACTTCGGCGTGTCGACCCTGTGCTGCGTCTCCGCGCGCACGACGGGGCCCACGCAGGACGTCCTGGTCGGCTTCGGCGCCCACTTCGACCCGCGGGTGGCGCTGCTGCGGGCGGTCACCGAAGTGAACCAGTTCCTGCCCTCCGTGGGCTACCAGCGGCCCGACGGCTCCACGATCTACCTTTTTGGAGACGACCTCGCCCGCCACTGGTGGACGACCGCCCGCATCGAGGAGCTGGCCTACCTGAGGCCGAGCCCCGATCAGCGGCCGCGCCGGCTCGCCGACCTGCCCGATCCCTCCAGCGACGACCTCGCCGCCGACGTCCGTCTCTGCGTCGAGCGGGCGCGCGAGCGCGGCCTGGAGGTGCTCGTGCTCGACCAGACGCGGCCCGACGTGGGCCTGCACGTGGTGCGCGTGGTCGTGCCCGGCCTGTGCCACTTCTGGCGCCGGCTCGGTTTCAAGCGGCTCTACGAGATCCCCGTCGCCCAGGGCTGGCTGCCCCGGCCGCTGCCCGCGGACGAGCTCAACCCCTATACGGTATTCTTCTGAGCCGCTGACCCCCCCATGCTCACCCACCCCCGAATCAAGCAAGGCTACGCCGTCAACGTCGTCGAGCCCGCGCTGCTCTTCCTGATGAGCGAGCACACCGAGCTGGTCTTCCAGGGCGAAGCCTACGCCGCCCTGGGGCCGCTGCTCGACGGCCGGCGCTCCCTGGCCGACATCGTCGGCGCCGCCGCCGCCCGCGCGCCGCTCCCGAACCTGTTCGCGGCCCTGGCCCATCTCGAGGCGAAGCAGTGCCTGGTGGAGGGCGAGCCCCTCGCCGACCCCTGGGCGGCCGGCTTCTGGGACTCCGAAGGAGCGGGGACCGAGCGGGTCCAGGAAGGCCTCGCCGCCGGGGTCGCGGTCGAGGGCCTGGACGTCGATGAATCCGCGCTGAGGCGATCGCTCGAGGGCGCGGGAGTGCGGGTGGCCGCGGAGGGCGCGCTGCGCGTGCGCGTCGTCGGCGACTATCTCGACCCGGCGCTCTTGGCGGTGAACCGGGAGGCCCTCGCCCAGGGCCGGCCCTGGGCGCTGGCCAAGCCGGTGGGGACGATCCTGTGGGTAGGTCCGATCTTCCGGCCGGGGTTGACGGGCTGCTGGGAGTGCCTCGCGCAGCGGCTGCGCGTCAACCGCCAGGTCGAGCACTACCTGTACGCGCGCACCGGCCGTCCGATCCTGAGCCCGGCCCGCGGCTGGATCCCCTCGAGCGTCGGGATGGGGGCGGCGTGGGCCGCCACCGAGCTCGCTCGCGCGCTGGTAGCCGGACCGGGCTCGAGCCTCGACGGCCGCATCCTCACCCTCGATCTCTCGCGCCGCGAGGTCGAGCAGCACGTCCTCGTCCAGCGCCCCCAGTGCGCGGCCTGTGGCGAGAAGGCGGCGGAGCCCGGCCCCGTCGTCCTGGAATCCCGGGTCCGGCCCAGCGCCGCGCACGGTCGGGAGCGCACGTCCTCGGCCCTGGAGACCTACGAGCGCTACAAGCACCATGTCAGCCAGGTGACCGGTGTCGTCACGACGCTGGTTCCACGCGAGCCGGACGAGCCGCGCGCGCACAACTACGTCGCCGGCCACTACTTCCCGGTGACCACGGACGGCCTGTCCGGGCTCCGCATCAACCTGCTCGCGCGGAGCGGCGGGAAGGGCCGGACGGCCACCCAGGCGCGCACGGCCGCGTTGTGCGAGGCGCTCGAGCGGTACTCCGGCATCGCCTGGGGAGACGAGCCGCGGATCGTGTCGAGCCGCGCCGCGCTCGGGCCGGACGCGGTCTCCGTCCCCGAGCTGACGCTCTTCAGCGAGCGGCAGTACGCCCAGCGGGCGGTGGAGACGGCGGCCAGCGAGCTGCACGAGGTGCCGGACCCGCTGCCCGACGACGCCGAGGTCTCCTGGACGCCCGCCTGGTCCCTCACGCACGGACGGCGCCGCTACCTGCCGACCGCGTACTGCTATTACGGCTATCGTGACCCCGGGCGCTTCTTCACGCGCTGCGACAGCAACGGCTGCGCGGCCGGCAACACCCTCGAAGAGGCGATCCTGTACGGCTTCCTCGAGCTGGCGGAGCGGGACAGCGTCGCCCTCTGGTGGTACAACCGCGCGCGCCGGCCCGCGGTCGAAGCCGACAGCTTCAGCCTGCCCTACTGGACCGAGATGAAGCGCCACTACGCGCGCGACCTGCGCCGTGACCTCCACGCCCTCGACCTCGGCTCCGATCTCGGGATCCCCACCTTCGCGGTGGTCTCGCGCCGGCAGGAGCGGCCGGTGGAGGACGTGATCGTCGGCTTCGCCGCCCACCACGACCCGTCGGTGGCGTTGCTGCGCGCGCTGGAGGAGGCCAACCAGTACCTGCCCTCCGTGCGCGAGGAGGGCGAGGACGGATCCACCGTCTACCGCCTCTTCAACGAGGAGACGGTCCGGTGGTGGCGATCGGCGACCTTCGAGAACCAGCCGTACCTCGTGCCCGATCCCCGGACCTCGGCCCGGCGGCGCGGGGACTTCCCGGTCCTGGCCAGCGACGACGTGCGGCGAGACGTGGAGACCTGCGTGGCCGCCGCTGCCCGTGCCGGTCTCGAGGTCCTCGTCCTCGACCAGACGCGGCCGGACGTGGGGCTGCCCGTGGTCCGCGTGGTGGTGCCGGGGCTGCGCCATTTCTGGCGCCGCCTGGCTCCCGGCCGCCTGTACGACGTCCCCGTGAAGCTGGGCTGGATCGAGCGGGCGCTACCGGAGGAGGAGCTCAACCCGATCTCCTGCTTCGTATGAGCGTCGAAGCCGCCGAGGAATCCGCGCTGTTCACGCTGGCCCTCATCGAGAGCGCCTCGATCGAGGAGGACGGGACGAGCCTGCGCGTGCAGACGCCGCCCCAGGCCCACCGGCCGCCCCTGCGCTTCGCGGAGCCGGCCCCGGGCCTGCGCGCGGCCCTGCGCGCGATCGCCTCCGGGGGTGCGACGCTGAGCAGCCTGGCCGCGCTCGTGGCCGCGGACGGCGTGGCCGGCTTCGCCGCCCTCCACGGCGCCGTGGCCCAGCTCGACCGCTGCGCGCTGCTGGCGCGCAGCGCCCACGCGGGGGCGGAGCCCCTCGCGCACCTCGAGCCCACCTCGCTGTACTACCGGCACGATCCGGGGCGGGTGGAGGAGGGGGCGCCGTGGGTGCTCTCGCGGTTCGCCTGCCTCCGCCGCGAGGGCGAGCGGCTGATCGTGGAATCGCCGCTGGGGCACGCGCGGGTCCGGCTCGCCGCGCCGGCGGCGGTGGCCGCCCTGGGCGCGCTGGGCACGCCGCGCACGTCGAAGGAGCTCTCGGACGCCGTCCCCGCGCTGGACGAGGCGGCCGCCCGCCGTCTCATGATCCTGCTCGCCGACGCCGGCGCCCTCGCCGCCAGCGCGCCCGGCCAGCCGCGGCACGAGGACTCCGACCCCGCGCTGGCGCAGTGGGAGTTCCACGACCTGCTCTTCCACACGCGCAGCCGCCTGGGCCGCCATGCGAACGGCTTCGGGGGCACCTACCGGTTCCAGGGTCGTTTCGAGCCGCTGCCCGTCGTCAAGCCGCCGATGGGGGAGGAGGCCGTCGCCCTCCACCGGCCGGACCTCGAGCGGCTGGCCCGGGAGGACCGTCCCTTCAGCGCCGTGCTCGAGGCGCGCCGCTCGGTGCGCGAGCAGGGCGAGGTGCCCATCCACGCCGATCAGCTCGGCGAGTTCTTGTTCCGCGCCGCCCGCATCCAGAAGATGGCGGAGAAAGCGGGCGTGAGCTTCCGCCCGCATCCGGGCGGGGGCGCTCTCCACGAGCTCGAGATCTACCCGGTGATCCACCGCTGCCAGGGGCTCGACTCCGGCCTCTATCACTACGACGCGAGCGGGCATCGCCTGGAGAAGCTCGCGCCGACCGGCCGCTACCTCGACGCGCTCCTCCAGATGGCGGCGGTGACCGCGGAGCTGACCGCCCCGCCCCAGGTGCTCCTCGTCATCGCCGCGCGGTTCCAGCGCATCCAGCTCAAGTACCAGTCCATGGCCTACAGCGTCATTCTCAAGAACGTCGGCGCCCTCTACCAGACGATGTACCTGGTGGCCACGGCGATGGGGCTCGCCCCCTGCGGGCTGGGCGGAGGTCACGCCGACCTCTTCGCCGCCGCCGCCTCTCTCGACTACTACGCCGAGACCTCGGTCGGCGAGTTCATCCTGGGGAGCGCCCGTGCGTGATCTGGCCCGCCTGGCCGTCGCCGAAGGCCTCGTGGCCCGGGAGCAGCCGGGGCCCGGGAGCAAGGTGCTCTGGATCCACGGCTACACCCTCGACTCCAGCTCCTGGCGGGAGATGTGGCGGCGCCTGCCCGGCTGGCATCACATCGGCCTGGACCTCCCCGCCCATGGCGACTCCGCGCCCATCGGACCCGAGGACGACCTGCGGCAGCTCGGGTCCAGGGTCATCGCGTTCTGCCGGGCGCAGCAGATCCGCCACGTGGTCGCGCTGTCGTTCGGCACGCTCACCGCGACCCAGGCCGCGATCGAGGCCCCGGACTACTTCCACTCGATGGTGCTGGGCGCGCCCACGCTCGCCGGCGGACCCTCGGACCCGGAGGTCGGCGCCACCTACTGGCGGCTGCAGCAGCTCCGCGCCCGGTCCGCGCCGGCGGCCGAGATGAAGTCGACCTGGATGAGCTGCATCGCCTGGAAGGGCGTCGAGACGCAGCCCGCGCTCGAGGAGGAGCTGGGTGCGCTGGTCGCCGCGCACGGATGGACGGAGCTCGACAACTGGGCCATCCTGCGCCTCCTGAATCCGCCCCAGAACGAAGAGGACCTCCGGCGCATCACCACGCCCCTGCTCGTCGTCATCGGCGACGCGGACCTGCCCGCCTTCCACACCTGCGCCGGCATCCTCGAGCGCACGGTGGCGCGCTGCGAGCGGGTGACCCTCCAGGACACCGGGCACCTCTGCATGCTGCAGTCTCCGGGCCCGTCCGCCGCCGCCATCGAGGCCCACCTGCGCGCGCACGACGCGGCCGGTCTCCTCTCCGCCACG
Source organism: Vicinamibacteria bacterium (assembly GCA_041481445.1). Classification (GTDB taxonomy): domain Bacteria; phylum Acidobacteriota; class Vicinamibacteria; order Fen-336; family Fen-336; genus AA29. Next base: position 7,653 of record JBGPBV010000044.1, on the reverse strand, counting down.
GGGTCCGAGTGACCTACTACCCGGTCGTCAACGCCGGCGACGGCCTGGCCGCGCGCGAGGGTCCCGCCGACGGCGAGAGCGTCCTCTGGCTCCACGCCTACGGGCTCGACTCGAGCTCCTGGAGCGAGCTGTGGGACCTGCTGCCCGGCTGGCACCACGTGGGCGTCGACCTGCCGGGGCACGGCCTGTCGTTGCCGCTGTCCCACGACTCCGACCTCTCCATGGTGGCGCGCCGCATCGCGGCGGTGGCCGAGAAGCACCGCGCGCGGCACGTCGTGGGCCTGTCCTTCGGGACGCTGGTCGCCCTGCAGATGGCGATCGAGGCTCCCGAGGCCTACGACACGCTGGTGCTGGGGTCGCCGCTGGTCGGCGAGGGCGCGAACGACGATCCCTTCTGGAAGCGCTACCGCGAGCTGGTGAACATGTTCGGCATGGCCGGGCACGGCGAGTTCCTGCGCGGGCGCCTGATGCTGGTCGAGCCGAGCCCGTTCGACGGCCTCTCCGCCCACAAGGAGAGGTGGGATCGCGTCTGGGAGATCGTGGGGCGGCATTCGTTCCTCGATCTCGCCGACGCCGCCCTCGTGCGCCTGGGCGGGTTCCCGCAGTCCGACGTGCGCATCCACGGGATCCGCGCGGCCGCGCTCATGGTGGCGGGCAAGAGCGAGCACCTGGGCTCGCGGCGCCATGCCGAGCGGCTGTCGCGGGTCCTCCCGGACTGCCGCACGCTCCACATGCTGGGCGCGGGGGCGCATGCGCTCCTCGAGCGCCCGGACCAGGCGGCGGCCGCCATCGATTCGCACCTGCGGTCGCGCCCGCCGGCGCCGCCGTCTCCGGCCGGAGGTGCCGCCTGAGCGAGACGATCGACGCCCTGTTCATCCCCTACTACGGGAACATCGACCGCTGGCACAACGACGACGCGGGGGACCCGCCGCCTCCGAGCGTGGCCCGCACGCGCGCGACCCTCAATGCCCTCTCCAGCGACGAGTGGATGAAGGACGAGATCGACGTCGTGATCGAGGGGAAGCTCTACGACTTCAGCCGGTTCCTGAGCTGGGTGCGCTACGGGACGACGGCGGAGTGGCGCCGCTACGACCCGTTCAACATGACGCTCCTGTCCGGCACCTACTACCTGAGCCTGCTCGGTCGGCAGGGCTTCGAGGTCCGGGTGGCCAACGTCACCACCCGGCTGAACCTGGTCACGCTGGCCGAGGCCTACGCGCCCCGTTACGTCCTGCTCTCGACCACGCTGCTCTTCGACGCCGCCGAGCACGACACCATCCCCATGGCCATCCGCCAGATCCGCCGCGCCTTCCCGGACGCCATCGTGGTGCTGGGCGGGCTGATGCTGGTGAGCTACCAGAAGAACACGAACGCGCAGAACTTCGAGATGACCCTCCGGCACTACGGGGCGGACGCCTACGTGGTCACTCCGCGGGGGGAGGCGCCCCTCATCGAGATCCTGCGCCGGCGCTCGCTGGCCGATCTGGCCGCCGATCCTCCTCCCTGCACGTACGTCCTGAAGGGGGGGGTGGTCCAGGCTCCGCCCGACGTGCCGGAGCCCGCCTTCGGCCTCGACGACTCCTACATCCGCTGGAGCCAGCTCCGGCAGACCGATCACCTCTACCACATCGCCCACACGCGCACCGCGCGGAGCTGCGCGTTCAGCTGCGCGTTCTGCGAGTATCCGGTGAACCAGGGCCCCCTGACCGTGCTCCCGGTGGACGCGCTGGAGCGGGAGCTCGAGGAGCTGACGGCGCTCGGCAAGGTGCGCTCGCTCATCTTCACCGACGACACCTTCAACGTGCCCCTGCGCCGCTTCAAGGAGATGCTCAAGGTCCTGGCCAAGTTCGATTTCGAGTGGTACTCGTTCTTCCGCCCGCAGTACGCGGACGCGGAGACGGCCTCCCTCATGAAGGAGGCGCACTGCAAGGCGGTGTTCGCGGGGCTGGAGTCGATCGACGACCAGGTCCTCAAGAACATGCACAAGGTCGCCACCGGCGACGCCTACCGCAAGGGCATCGAGCAGCTCAAGCGCGAAGGCATCCAGGTCCACGCGAACTTCATCGTGGGCTTCCCCGGGGAGACCGAGGAGTCGGCGGGCAAGATCGGCCCCTTCCTGGAAGAGATGGGGATCGACTTCTGCACGGTGTGCGTCTGGTCGTACATCCCGTCCACTCCCATCGGCGCCCGCAAGGCGGAGTTCGGGATCGAGGGGATGGGGGTGGACTGGCGCCACGACACCATGACCTCCGGCCAGGCCCAGGTCCTGGCCCGCCAGGTGGTGGAGGGCCAGAAGCAGGCCGTGCACAACGCGGTCAGGGGCGAGGCCTGGACCGAGTTCCTGCTCTACGCCAACGGCTTCACGGTGGACGAGGTTCGGCTGGCCATCTCCGCCTTCAATCGGCTCCTGGGCCGCGACAACGCCGCCGCCGCCGTCCGCGCGATGCCGGAGTACGGGGCCCTGCGCGGTGTCCTGGAACGCCGGGAGGCTCCGGTCCCGGCTTGAGAGTGAGGCTCCAGAGATGAAGGTGCTTCTCGTCTACCCGAACGCGCACAAGGAGATCATCGGCTACATGGACATGGGAGCGATCGCGGAGCCGATCGCCCTGGAGTACGTGGCCGCGGGGGCCCGCCTCGACGGGCACGACGTGCGCCTGCTCGACCTGCGGCTGCACCGCGAGGACCTCGACACCGTCGTGCAGGACTACGAGCCCGACATCGTGGGGGTGACCGGGTACTCGATGCACGTCCTGCGCAACCTCGAGATCTGCCGCCGGGTGAAGGAGCTGCGCCCGTCCTGCAAGACCGCGGTGGGCGGGCATCACGCCACCCTGGAGCCGGTCGACTTCCTCGAGCCCGAGATCGACTACGTGGCGGTGGGGGCGGGGGTGGACACCTTCCGGCACATCGTGGCCGGCCTGGGCAACGGGAAGAGCAACGGCGGCGCCGTCCCCGGCGCCTGGTCGAGGATGGACGGGGAGTTCAAGTACGGCGGGGCCCCGGAGTCCTTCGACGCGAACAAGCTGCCCCCGCCCGACCGCACCTGCGCGCTCGACGACCGCAGTCACTATTTCATCGACTACATGAAGCCGGTCGCGCTCATGCGCACGAGCGTGGGCTGCCCCTACCGCTGCTCGTTCTGCTCGCTCTGGCGGATCATGGACGGCAAGTACTACACGCGCGAGGTCACGGAGGTGGTGGAGGAGATCAAGAGCATCCCCGAGCAGCACGTCCACTTCGCGGACGACGAGCCGTTCGTGAACCCCACCCGCATGAAGGCCATGGCGGAGGTGATCGAGGCCGAGAAGGTGGAGCGGCAGTACTACGCCTACTGCCGCGTCGACTCCTTCCTGCGCGACCGCGAGCTCATGAAGCATTGGGTCGACCTCGGCCTGAAGCGGCTCTTCTTCGGCATCGAGAGCGTCCTGCCCCGCGAGCTGGTCGAGTACAACAAGAAGACGAGCGTGGCCCAGATCCTGGAGGCCATGAACGTGGCCCGCGACATGGGCATCGGGCTCTTCTGCGGCTTCATCGTCAATCCCTCGTACAGCCCGGAGGACTTCGACCAGCTGAAGGCGTTCATCCGCACCAACGGGGTGGAGTACCCCTCGTTCACGATCTGGACCCCCATCCCCGGGATCGCGGACGGAGGGACCGACTACAGCCAGGTCAACGCGCTCCAGCCCAACGGCCGGCCGGACTGGAGCCAGTTCGACCTCCAGCACGCGACGATCCCGACCCGGCTCCCCCTCGACGACTTCATGAGCCACTACGCGAGCCTCTACGAGGTCTCGCACTACGGCAGCCACGTCGCGCCCGAGGTGGCCCCCGCCGCCATCATCCCCACCGCCGCCGACGACGAGCGGCGCAAGCAGGCCCTCATCGCGCTGGCGCGCCGGGTGCTGGGGGATATGGGCGGGAACTGAGGGAAAGAGGGGGGCGGCGGGGCGCCGCCCCCGGCCTCAGAGCGCGAGCATGCCGTCCTCGCGCATCCGCAGGAGCGCCTTCTCCACGCCTTCCGCGATCCGGGAGATGTCCTCCTCGGTGTGGGCGGCGGAGAGGTTCATGGACGGGACGGTCTTGGTGTATATGCCTTGCAGGCGGAGGTAGAAGGTGAGGGCGAGCAGGGAGCGGACCATGGCCGGGGACGAGGTCTGCATCATCGCCCGGTAGTTCTTCTCCATCGGAACCGGCTTGCCCACCGCCAGCTGGGCCTGGAGCCGTGGATGCCCCTGCAGGCTGGCCGGGATCCCCGACCGCTGGGCGAAGTCGGCCAGCTTCTCGCGGAGGAGGGCGTGGCTGCGGTCGACGCGGCCCATCACCTCCTCGTAGTGCTCGTCCAGGTGCCGCATGACGGCCAGGCAGGCGATCACGGCCACGAAGTTGCCGGAGAGCGTGGTGGAGACCCAGACCTTCCCCGCGTAGTAGTCGCGCATGGGGCCGTCCGTGCGCGCGGCGTCCAGGAACTCCGCCGTCCCCGCCATCGGGGCCAGGGCGATGCCGAGGCCGCTCGTGATCTTGCCGTAGCAGGAGATCGTGGGGGTCTCGCCCATGAACTCGCGGGCCCCGCCCTTGGCCAGGCGGAAGCCGCAGACCACCTCGTCGAACACGACGGGCACGTCGACCTCGCGCGCACAGGCGCAGAGGTCCTTGATGAAGCGCCGGCAGTCGTCGGGCCAGTTCGACATGAACGGAGGAATGGGGTCGACGACCACGCAGGCCACGTCGTCCGCGTTCTTGCGGAGGAGGTCGAAGGCCACGGGCGAGTTGAAGGGCAGGATCAGGAAGGAGTCGTCGTTGCGCAGGCCCGAGGTCGCCACCTGCGGCGGGATCGATTCGATCGGAGAATGGGGAAGCGGGCCGGCGAGCAACGCCCAGGGGTTGTGGAGGCCGACGTCGTTCGAGCCGTGGTAGCAGCCCTCGAACTTGGCCACCCGGGGCCGGGCGGTGGCGGCGCGGCAGAGCCGCACCGCGGAGGCGATCGCCTCTCCCCCCGTATGGAAGAAGATGACGCGGTCCACGCCGGGGACCATCGCGCGGAGGCGCTCGCCGAGCTCGACCTGCTCCTCGAAGAGGTGCCCTCCCTGCAGCCCGCGCGGCAGCGCCTCCTGCACCGCGGCCAGCACCGGCTCTGGGTTGTGCCCGAGGATGGTCGAGGAGTAGGACATGTGGCAGTCCACGTACTCGTTGCCGTCGAGGTCCCAGATGCGCGAGCCGGCCGCGCGCGTCACTGCGATCGGGAAGACGGGAGCCTCGTAGGCGAGCAGCGAGTGCGTCCCCGAGAGGCTCTGCCGCGCCCGTGCGTTGAGGCTCTGGGAGCGCCACTGCCGGGCCACGACCTCGTCGAGGACCTTGCGCATGCCCTCGTTGCGGCCGACGAGGAACTGGTAGCCGAACTGGTCGACTGCGGAGAAGGCCGATGCTTCGTTCATGATCGTGCGGGCCTCCGTCGGAGAGGGGCGGGCATCGTAACACGACCCCGCGGTGGGCGATGCCATCCGTGGCGGCCGGCCGCGGCTTCGACTACCATTGCCTGCTCGCTCCGCGGTGGAGCGACTGCCCCATGACGTCGACCCGCGCGGCGGCCGATACCCGGCTCGAGGAGTTGCAGGCCCTCCAACAGCGTCTGCTGGAGGCGGCGCCGTCGTGGGCGCGCGGCGCGGAGCTCGGTCCGGAGGTCGCGGCCGCGCGCCGGGCCGCCCTCGAGCTGGCCCACGAGCGGTATGTGGACCTCGTGCCCGCGTATCGCCGGCTGGCGGAGTCGGCGGGGCTCGCCGGTCCGGCCGACCTCGGGCTGGTGGTCGACAACCTCCTCTTCTCCGGCCTCTTCAAGTCCTACGACCCGGAACGGCTGCAGGCGGGCGACTTCACGGCCATGAACCGATGGCTGGACGACGTGTCCACGGGAGTGCCGTCCATGGACGTGTCCGACGTCGGCGGCCTTCGGGACTGGCGCGCGCGGCTGCGCGCCCACGGGACGTTCCTCAGCTTCTCGAGCGGCTCCTCCGGCCGCCTCTCGTTCGTCCCGCGCGACCGGCCCACCTTCCGCGCCCTCGTCGCCAACGGCGCCACCTACGCGGATCCCAACCTGCCCCTGAGCGGCTTCGATTGCCTGGTGGTGGGGCCGCGCGGAGAGGGGATCGGCTTCCTGGACGCGGGGAACGGCCTGGCCCGGGCGGCGGTGCGATCCCATTTCCTGTTCGACCGTCCGCTCACCGCGGACGCCGTGCGCGATCTGGGCGGAGCCGCCGTGGCCGGGGGCTGGCTCGCCCCGGGCGAGGTCGAGGAGGCCGACGCGCACGCGTCCCAGTTCATCCGTGCCGCCGCCCTCGACGGGCATCCGCTGCTGATGTTCGGCGCGCCGTTCCAGGTGCGGCGCCTCTGCGAGCGGATCGTCGCCTCTCTCGGCCGCCTTCCCACCGCCCCCGGCAGCCTCGTGGTCACCGGGGGTGGGTGGAAGACCTTCAGCGGGGAGCGGCTCACGCGGGCGGAGCTGCTCCGGCTCCTCGGCGACGCGCTGGCCATTCCCGCCGCGCAGTACGTCGATTCCTACTCGATGTGCGAGCTCAACGCCGCCCTCGCCAGCTGCCGCGAAGGCCGCTATCACGTGCCTCCCCTCCTGGAGCCGGTGGTGCTCGACGAGGCCGCCACCGGGGTGGTGGGGCAGCCGGGCGAGGGCCTCCTGGCCTTCCTCGACCCCTTCGCCCTCTCCTATCCCGGGTTCGTCATCACCGGCGACCGTGCCACTCTGGGCTTCGGCCGCTGCGGCTGCGGCCGGTCGGGCGCGTTCCTGGAAGGCGAGATCGAGCGCACCGCGGGTGCGGAGGTGCGCGGCTGCGGCGGCGTCCTCGGCTCGATCCTCGCCTGAGCGGCGCCATGGCCCCTGCTCCCATGGGTGAGATCGCCGTCGCCGACGAGCCGGGCGTGGTCCGCCTTCCCGCCTTCGTGAAGGGGGAGATGCTGTTCCCACCCCCGATCGATTTCGACACCCTGTCGGAGGCGGCGCGTCCGTGGGCGCGCTCGCCCGGCGGGCCGATGGCTTTCCGGCACGAGGATCTCCAGGTCGTGCGCGAGCCGGCCCTCGCCGGCGATCGGCCCTGCCGCTACCTCGTGTTCCCGCGGCCGCGCGCGGAGTGCCTCGTCGAGCGCGACGTGGCCAGGCTCTCGTCCACGCTCTTCTCGCTCTCCGTGCAGGACGTCCTCGACTACGCGGCGGCCCTGGCCGCGGCCCTGGAGGCGTCGCGTCCGGCGGTCACGGAGGCGGTGCGGCTGGTGGGGGCGGGGCCGCTCCTGGACCCGCGGCTGGTCGAGCTCACCTTCGACCTCCTCCCGGCGCTGCTGGATCCCGGTCCGCTGGGGGCCGCGGTCGACCGGGAGCTGTCCGCGGACGGCCGTCGCGGCCGCGACTTCCTGGACGGCTGGGTGGAGATCCCCGTCGAGTCGACGCGGGGAATGACCGCGCGTATCGGCGACTCCGTGCTCGGCGCCACCGCCGGCCGCGAGCGCCTCCGACCCAGCCTGCGTGCCGTACCGACGCGGCAGCTCCACGTGACGGCCGGGAACTCGCCGCTCCTGCCCCTCGTCTCGTTCCTGCGCGGCTTCGTGACCAAGGGCGCCTGCGTGGTCAAGAGCCCGGCGGAAGCGTGCCTGGTG
>JBGPBV010000043.1:0-44688 GCA_041481445.1 Vicinamibacteria bacterium | reverse complement strand
TCTCGTCGTCGAAGCTGGCCCCCAGGATCTGCACGCCCCTGGCCTCGTACTGCGCGATCCGGTCGCGGAACCCGCAACCCTCCGCCGTTCAACCGGGAGTGTCCGCCTTCGGGTAGAACCAGAGCACGACGTTCTTGCCGCGGAAGTCCTTCAGGCGGCGGGTCTGGCCGGTGTGGTCCTTGACCTCGAAATCGGGAGCGGCGGCGCCGGGCTCGAGCATGGGGGAACCTCCGCCCGGGATTATGTCCGAGAAACGCGCTTGACGCCCGCCCGCGAGATCGTTTAAGTCTAAACGATATGGCGACCCTGGCCGGACGGCGCGCGCTGGTGACGGGAGGCGGGAAGGGCATCGGCCGCGCGGTCGCTCTCGACCTGGCGCGGGCGGGAGCGGCGGTGGCGGTCGGCGCGCGGACGGCGAAGGACGTGGAGGCGGTGGCGGCCGAGGTCGAGCGCGCGGGGGGGCGCGCGGCCGCTCTCGTCCTGGACGTGGCCGACCCCGGGAGCGTGCGCGCCGCCTTCGCCGCCGCCCGCCAGGCCCTGGGCGGGATCGACATCCTCGTCAACGGCGCCGGCGTCGCGCCCACCGCCCCCGTGGCCAAGACCCCCGACGCCCTCTGGCGGCAGGCCCTCGAGACCAACCTCAGCGGCACCTTCTACTGCCTGCGCGAGGTCCTTCCGGAGATGACCGCGCGCGGCTGGGGGCGGGTGGTGAACGTGGCCTCGATCGCGGGCAAGACGGGATACCCCTACATCGGGGCCTACGCCGCCTCCAAGCACGGCGTGCTGGGTCTCACCAAGTGCGCGGCCCTGGAGGTGGCGGCTTTGGGAGTGACCGTCAACGCCGTCTGCCCGGGCTACGTCGACACACCCATGCTCGAGGCCGGGGTCGCGCGCATCGTCGAGAAGACGGGGCTGGGCGCGGAGGAGGCGCGGCGGCGGCTGGCCGACATGAGCCCCCAGAAGCGGCTCTACACCGCGGAGGAGGTCTCCCTTCTCGTGCTCTTCCTCTGCGGCGAGGGGGCGGGTGGAATCAACGGCCAGGCCCTCAGCCTCGACGGAGGCACGTTCGTCTAGCCGGGAGGGATCGTCATGACGCTGTCCGCGGTGAACCCGGAGTCCCTCGCGCGGCCGCGCGGGTACAGCCACGGGATGAAGGGCACGGGCGAGCTCGTGTTCGTGGCCGGCCAGGTCGGATGGACGGCCGAGGGACGGGTGGTGTCCGCGGACTTCCTGAGCCAGTTCCAGCGCGCGCTCGAGAATGTCCTGGACGTGGTATGGGCGGCGGGAGGACGTCCGACCGACATCGCGCGCATGGCCGTGTACGTCACCGACAAGGCGGAGTACACGGCGCGGGCCCGCGAGATCGGCGAGTTCTGGCGCGCGCGCATGGGCCGGCACTACCCGGCCATGGTGCTCCTCGAGGTCAAGTCGCTCCTCGATCCCGAGGCCAAGGTCGAGATCGAAGCCACGGCGGTCCTGTGACCGTCCCCGGCGACGGCCACCTCGCCCTCTCGGTGTGGGTGCGCCTGCTCAAGGCCCACGCCCTGATGCTGCGCGCCCTGCGGAGGCGGCTGCCCGGGCCCCTCACCCTCCCCCAGTTCGACGTCCTCATGCAGCTCCACCGCCGTCCCGGCGGCATGACCTCCCGCGAGCTGACGCGGGAGCTGCTCGTGACCGCGGGCAACGTGACGGGGCTGGCCGACCGCCTGGAGGGGCTGGGGCTGGTCGAGCGCCGTCCCGTCCCCGAGGACCGGCGCGCGATGCGGATCGTCCTCACCCCGCGCGGGCGGCGGGTGGCGCGCCAGGCCATCCCCCGCCACCGCCGCGACCTCGAGGCCCTGCTCGCGCGCGTCCCCTCCCGCGACCTCGCCCGGCTGCGACGCCTGCTCGGCCGGCTGGGGCGATCGGTGGAGGAGGCGGCGCCATGAGCCCGCGCAGCTTCCGCTACGAGGAGGCGGGTCCCGTGGCCACCCTGCGCCTGGACCGTCCGCAGGCCATGAACGCGCTCACCTTCGAGGTCTATCGGGAGCTGACCGACACCTTCCGCGGCCTCGCTTCCCGCCGCGACCTGCGCGCGGTCGTGCTGACGGGGACGGGCCGCGCCTTCTGCACCGGCGGCGACGTGCGCGACATCATCGGCGCCCTCCTCGGCCGCGACGACGAGGCCCGGCTCGAGTTCACGACCCTGACCTGCGACCTCATCCGGGCCATGCGCGCGCTGCCACGGCCCATCGTGGCCTCCCTCAACGGGACGGTGGCGGGGGCGGGGGCGGCGCTGGCGCTGGCCTCCGACTTCCGGGTGGCCGCGGACACCGCACGCATCGCGTTCCTCTTCGTCAAGGTCGGCCTGTCCGGCGCGGACATGGGCGCGGCCCACCTGCTGCCCCGCCTGGTCGGCCTGGGGCGCGCCACCGAGCTCCTGATGACGGGCGAGTTCATCGACGCCGCGGAGGCGCTCCGCATCGGTCTCTACAACCGGGTGGTGGCGCCGGAGGACCTGCCCGCGGCCACCGCCGCCCTCGTCGGCCGCCTCGTGCGCGGTCCCGCCGCCGGCCTCGCCGCCACCAAGGCCGCGCTGGAGGCGGAGGCGAGCGTCGACCTGGAGACGGCGCTCCTGGCCGAGGCCCGGATCCAGGCCGGGCTGATGGCCCGTCCGGACTTCCGCGAGGGGTTCGCCGCCTTCACCGAGCGGCGGGGGCCGCGCTTCGAGGGCGCGCCGGAATGAGGCCGGCGGCCGCGCCGGCGCCGGACGCCTTCCTCGAGGACCGCCATCTCGCTCTGGCCGAGCGCGCGCGCGCGTTCGGGGAGCACCGGCTGCGGGCGCTCGCCCACGACGAGTCGCAGCCGGAGGCGCGGACCCGCGAGATCGCGGGCGCGCTGGGCAGCGCCGGCCTCCTCGCCTCCGCCGTGCCCCCGCCCCACGGCTCGATGGACGTGCGTTCCCTGGTCGTGATCCGTGAGCAGCTCGCCTACTTCTCGTCCCTCGCCGACACCGCCTTCGCCATGCAGGGGCTGGGCTCGTACGCTCTGAGCCGCGCCGGCACCGACAGCCAGAAGAACCGCTGGCTCCCCGCGGTCGCGGGCGGAGACGTCCTGGCCGCGTTCGCGGTGACGGAGCCGGAGGCGGGCTCGGACCTCGCGGGCGTGCGGACGCGGGCCACCGCCGACGGCCCCCTCTGGCGTCTGCGGGGCGTCAAGACCTTCATCTCCAACGCCGGGATCGCCGGGATGTACACCGTCCTGGCCCGTACGGGAGAGGCGGCCGACCACCGCTCTCTGTCGATGTTCCTCGTCGACGCGGACGCGCCCGGGATCGCGGTGAAGCCGCTCGAGCCCATGGCCCCGCATCCGCTGGGCGAGCTCCGGTTCGAGCAGACTCCGGCTCTCCTGCTGGGCCAGGAGGGAGAGGGCTACCGGCTGGCCCTGTCCACCCTCGACGCGTTCCGGCCCAGCGTCGGCGCCGCCGCTTGCGGCCTGGCCACCCGGGCCATGGAGGAGGCCTTGCGCTGGGCCCAGGCCCGGCGGCAGTTCGGCCGCACGCTGGCCGAGTTCCAGGCCACCCAGATGGCGCTGGCCGAGATGTACGTCGAGGTCGAGGCGGCTCGCCTCCTCGTGCGCCGGGCCGCCTGGCTCAAGGACCGGGGAGCGGAGCGCATCGCGGCGGAGGGGGCGGCGGCCAAGCTCTTCGCGACGGAGGCCGCCCAGCGGGTGGTGGACCGGGCCGTCCAGATCCACGGGGGCCAGGGGGTCATGCGCGGCACCACCGTCGAGCGCCTGTACCGCGAGGTCCGGGCCCTGCGCATCTACGAGGGCACCAGCGAGATCCAGAAGCTGGTGATCGCGCGGCATCTGCTGCGGGAAAGCAAGTGAAGTGATCCGATGCCCGATGTGACCTCCGCCGACCCCCTGTCCCCCGAGTATCGGACGATGCTCGTCCAGATGATGGAGAGCCAGGCCTATCGCGAGCTGGCTGCCGCGCACATGTTCGGCTACGGCCTGCGCTTCGTCCCCGACAAGTGGATGAAGTTCATGGTGTGGCACATCCGCGAGGAGGCCGAGCACTACGAGGCGGTCGCCTCCATGTACCGCCGCTTCACCGGCGAGGAGGTGGAGCCGCGGGTGCGCGAGCGCCTGAAGGGCAAGCCGGTGCCGTTCGCGGAGAGCTGGATCGAGCTGGCCATGGCCCAGTTCCTCTTCGACCGCGGCGGCTTCTGGCAGCTCCGCGAATACGAGGAGTGCTCGTACGTGCCCTACCGCGACGTCGTCCGCAAGATCGTGAAGGAGGAGGCGGGCCACCAGAGCCTGGGGGAGAAGATCGTGGTCGAGCAGTGCCAGACCGGCGCCTACCACGAGACCAAGCAGCCGCTCTTCGAGAAGTGGCTGCGCCTGGGCCTGCTCTCCTTCGGGCGGCCGGGCACCTCCGGCAACCGCTACGCCATCGAGCACGGCCTCAAGAAGCGTGACTCCGGGGAGTGCATGAAGGACTTCGTGGACGACATCCGGCCCGCGGTGCACGCGGCCTCCCTGCGCTTCCCGGACCCGGCATCATTGGGCATGGAGCTCCCGTCGGACATCGACTGGAGCTGAGGACCAAGGAAGGAATCATGGGACGCATCGTCGACTTGTGTGGGGAGATCGCGGCGGCGGCGGAGGAGGGCCCGGACGGGCTGGTGCTGCCCCCCGACGTCTGGGAGCGGCTGCGCGCGGATTGGGACGACGAGGACATCGAGGACGCGATGGGCCTGGTCCACGACAGCCTGCTCCAGGTGGATCTGGTGGAGTCCGCCGACTCGCTCAGCGCGCGCCTGGTCGAGGTGCTGGGCGCCTTCGGGACGGAGGCCGCCTTCAAGAGCGTGGCCAAAGGCGCCGGCGTCCTGGCCCTCGAGGCCGTCGGCCAGCTCACCCGGCGGGTGGCCCGGCTGGAGGAGGTCCTGGAGGCCTTTCGCGAGGGCGCCCCGCCGGACCGCCGCGGATTCGACGCCCTGCAGCGGCGGCTGGCCGACCACGGGATCGAGGACGAGATGACGGAGGGCGGAGCCGACGACGACGTCGTCGCCGGCCCGGAGGACGGCGGGGAGGAGGAGAGCTGAGCCCGCCCGTCACCGGCGGCCGCGACCGCGCGCTGCTCTTCCAGCCCTTCCCCCTCGGCCGGAGCGGCCGGGTCATGCCGAACCGGATCTGGCTGCCCGCGATGGTCACCTGGCGGGGTACCGAGGACGGCTTCGTGACCCCGGAGGTCCACGACATCTACCTGCGCTATGCGCGGGGCGGTCCCGGGATGATCGTGCTGGAGGCCACCGGCATCCGCGACGTCGCCAGCGGCCCCCTGCTGCGGCTCGGCCACGACCGTTTCGTGCCTGGCCTCAAGGCTCTCGTCGACGAGATGCGGGGGGCGGGCGACGCGCTGGTCATGCCGCAGATCATCGACTTCCTCAAGATCGCCACCCGCAAGCCCACGCGCCTCTTCATGGAGGGCCTGGTCGCGCGCGGCGCGCTGCCGTCAAAGGCGCTGGCGCGGAGCGACCCCGAGTTCGAGCGCGACCACGCCCGCTACCTCACGCCCCGCCAGCGCCGCGACTTCCTCTACGGGTACCGGCAGACCATCGAGGACCTGGACCTCTCCGAGATCCGCCAGATCCCCGGCTGGTTCGCGGGGGCGGCCGGCCGCGCGCGGCGGTGCGGGTTCGACGGCGTGGAGCTGCACTTCGCGCACGCCTACACGATGGCGTCGTTCCTCTCCGTCCTGAACGGACGGACCGACGCCTACGGCGGCACCTTCGAGAACCGGATGCGGCTGCCGCGGGAAGTGGTGCGCGCGGTGCGGGAGGAGACCGGACCCGACTTCATCCTCGGGTGCCGGTTCCTGGGCTCGGAAGACGTCCTGGGCGAGGACGGCGCCCTCCGCGGCAGCACGCTCGAGGACGCCAAGGCCATCGCGGTGGAGCTGGCCCGCGCCGGGATCGACGTGCTCTCCGTCTCCCGCGGGGGCAAGTTCGAGGACGCCAAGCAGCCCGCGGTCGGCGAGGCCATGTACCCGTACACCGGGCACAGCGGGTCACGCTGCATCCCACGGTCGCGCCAGGATCCGGTGGCCGTGAACACGTTCCTCGCGGAGGGCATCCGGGCCGCGGTGCGCGCGGCCGGCTTGTCCACCCCGGTGGTGACGGCGGGCAAGATCCACACCTTCGACCAGGCGGAAGCCGTCCTGCGCGAGGGCCGCGCCGACCTCGTCGGGATGGCGCGCGCGCTGCTGGCCGATCCCGACCTGCCGCGCAAGTGGCGGGCGGGGGCGGACGCGGAGGCCCGCGCCTGCGTCTTCTGCCCGTACTGCGAGGACGAGGACCAGCACCATCGCGTGGTCACGTGCACGCTGTGGCCCAAGGACCCCGGCAACCATCGCCGCCGGCTCATCCCCGCGGTGTGGCGCGCCGGCGTCCCCTACGACCCGAGGGCCGTTTGCTGAGGCGGGCTCGGGCCGTCCTGACCGTGGCCGCGCTGGCGGCGAGCGCCTCCTTCGCGGGGGCGGAAGGCTGGGAGGTCGCGGTCTCCGCGGGCCGCGTCGTCCCCTTCTACGACCAGGCCTTCTCCTACGATCCCGGTCCCATCGCCCCCCCGCTGCCGGGCATCACGATCGAGCAGGGCGGCGCGTTCATGCTGGAGGGGCACGGGGGCCTCGCCCTCAACGCCGCCGTGGCCCGCGACCTCGGCCGGCACCTGGCGCTCGAGGCCCGCCTGGACACGGCGGACGTCAGCGTCCAGACGACGGGCGCGCGCTACCGGGTGAGCGCGCGCCTGCCCGCGCCGCTGCCGCCGGTGTCGAGCGACGTGGACGTGGGCACCGGCACCGTCGACCTCGAGCGCCTCCGTCCGCTCTCGCTGAACCTGAAGCTGCGGGCGGGCGACAAGACGCGCGTGGCGGTCTCCGGAGGCCTGAGCTGGCTGCCCGCCTTCCGGTTCCAGGTCGACCAGGCGGTCGGGGTCGGCCTGCCCACGCTGGCCGGCGGCCGCCTCTCTCTCGACGTCGCCCGCGCCGGGCTGCGCGCGGAGGCCGTGCCCAGCCAGAGCGGACAGGGACGGCTGGGAGGCAACGTGGGAGTCGCGATCGCGTTCCCGCTCGGAGGCCGCGTGGCCCTCCTGGCCGAGGGCCGGTACTTCCACTTCCAGGAGCTCACCCTGCAATGGGGGCGCGCGGAGACGAGCGTGCCGCTGTCCGCGATCCAGGAGACCCTCGCCCGCGAGATCGAGTCGCGGCTGGAGCCGGTCGTCTTCAACCCGACCTTCTTCCACGCGAGCCTCGGGCTCGCCCTGCGGTTCTAGGCGGATCTCGGACGAGGCCGATCTCAGACCAGCCGGCGCCGCTGGTTGTGCCAGCGGGCCACGCTCTCCGCCACCCAGGCCAG
This sequence comes from Vicinamibacteria bacterium, assembly GCA_041481445.1. Taxonomy (GTDB): domain Bacteria; phylum Acidobacteriota; class Vicinamibacteria; order Fen-336; family Fen-336; genus AA29. The sequence goes on along the minus strand of JBGPBV010000043.1, from coordinate 37,288 downwards.
CCAGAGGACGCCGAGGACGGGCCGCCCGGCCGAGCCGGCGAGGACGCTCACCGGGATCATGCCGAGCAGGAGGGCCCAGATGAACTGCCGGTGGCCGAAGGTCAGGCCGACGATCACGCCGGCCAGCGTGAACAGGACCCACATGGCGAGCGCGGCCACCGCCCTCTCCGGGAAGTGGCTGGCCTCGGCCGCCCACCGCAGGGGCGGCCAGGCGGGCGAGACGGCGAGGAAGGTGCCGAGCGTGACCAGGACGATGCTGGCCAGGGCCCCGGCGGCGATCCGCAGCGGCGGAGCGCTCGCCGCCACCGGGTTGAGGTAGTCGGCGATCCCGCGCAGGGCCGTGCGCGGCGACGGCGCGTAGCGGTCGGTGCTCGCGTTGTACGTGAGAAGGCCCCGCGCGACCTGGTGCTCGTACCACTCGTGGTGGCTCTCCTGCCAACGATCGAGGATCTCGTCGCCGCGGACCCACCGCGGCCCGCGCGAGACCAGCTCGCGGGCCGCCCGGTCGTGCCTCTCCTTGAGGCGCACCACGTCCATTCCGGGCAAGCGCTGGACCACGCGCCCGGGGGGCGGGTCGAAGAGCGAGGTCACGGGGCTGTTGATCGTGGTGAGCGAGGTCCCGTCGGCGTATCGCGTGATGATCTCGACGTAGTCGACGCTCTGGCCGGGATTCCCGCTCACCGGCGCGGAGCGGAGGAGCGAGGTCAGGAGGATCGCGGGGTCGGCCGCGTTCGTGTAGAACCGCGTGAGGTTGGGGCCCGACAGGTTGGCCACGCGGACGTTGAAGACGGGCTCGTACTGCAGCGCACGCACCGTCTCGCCGAGCCGCGCGAGGTGGGCGCCCTGGGCGCCGGTCAGCGCGGCATCGGGGACCTTCTCGAAGGCCAGCCGGCCGGGCAGGCCCGGCCCCCGCTTGATGCGGGGGATGCCCACGAGGAGGGCCAGGACCAGGAACACGACGAGGATCGCCGCGTGTCCGAGCATCGCCTCTGCCGGGCGGAGGGTATCACCGTTCGGGCTCCGCCTCGCCGCGCTGCCGCCGCCAGGCCGCGCGGTAGGGCGCGGCCGGCGAGGCGTCCGCGCGCCAGCGCGGCTCCTGCTCGGAGTCCGCGACCATGAGCAGCGCCGCTCCCACCATCCGCACCGTGCGCGTCATGTTCGCGAAATCGATCTTCGGCCACTCGTCGCCCGGGCCGTGGTAGTCGGCGAAGTCCTCGAAAACCACGCAGACGGTGTGGGCGACCACGCCCACCGCGGCCAGCGGGTAGTTGTCGCTGTCCGCGAAGAACGCGTCCGACCGGCGGTCGTCCTTGTAGACCTCGATCCCGGTGGCCCGCCCGGCCTCTTCGAAGACCGCCGCGAGGTCGGAATAGTCGTAGCCGGTGAGGCTGGCCGTGCCCGCCTTGTTGCGCTCGGTGCTGTCCGTGCGGCCGAGGTGCTCGAGGTTGAGGTCGGCCACCGTCCGCTCCAGGGGCACCAGGGGGTGGGCGGCGTAGTACGCGGAGCCGAGCAGGCCCTTCTCCTCGCCGAAGAAGGCCAGGAAGACGATGGAGCGGCGGGGCGGCGGTGAGAGGTGCTGCAGCGTGGAGGCCAGCTCGATCATGGCCACGGTGCCGCTGCCGTCGTCGTTGGCTCCGTTCCAGATCCGGTCGGGACCGCTCGCCCCCACCCGTGGTCCGGTGCCGTCGTAGTGGGCGCTCACGAGCAGGTAGGTCGCGTTCAGGGCGGGATCGGATCCGCGCAGGACGCCGGCCACGTTCCGGAGGGTCATGGCCTGGCGCCGCGGCTCGCCGACGTGCAGGCTCAGCCGGCCCGACGGGCGCCAGGCGGGGAGCGCGTCGTAGGCCCGGGCCAGCTCCGCCGACCACGTGGTGACGACGCGTCCGCGCGCGGCCGCGCTCGCCGAGACGGGCTCGGTCAGCACGGGAAGGCCGAAGTAGCCGGTCGGGATGCCGAGCCGGCGGTCGAGGGCGACCACGAGGGCCGGTCCCGCCGCCTGCAGCTCGCGTATCCAGCGCTGCCGGTCGCGGAAGGCCTCTCGCCGGCGGCCGGGCGGGATCTCCTCGACCTCCGTGATCACGGCCCGACCCGCGAGGACGGCCAGCGTGTCGGTCTGCCCGCTCGGCACCTTGACCATCTCGACGCCGTCGATGGCCAGCGGCTCGACCGTCGTCATCGCGAACGCCTCGGGGGGCACTTCGATCGCCGCCTCCGGCAGGGCGACCGAGAAGCGGAAGCCCTCCTGGCTCGGCGTGGCCGCCACCGCGGGCGCGGGCTGGAAGTATCCGTCGTCCCCGACCGGCTCCAGCCCCGCCCTCCGGAACTGCGCGGCCACGTACTCGGCGGCGACGTCGAGGCCGGTCGTCCCGTCGACGCGGCCGCCCAGCACGTCGGAGGCCAGGAACGACAGGTGCCCGCGCAGCGAGTCCGCGCTCACGGCCTCCAGGGCCCGCCGGCCGGCTTCGGACAGCCGCCAGGGAGACGGGGCGGCGGCGGCTCCGGGAGCGGCGAGCGCGGCCGCCAGGACCAGCCGCCGGACGCAAGAACTCTCGAGACGCATGCCTCACCTCGCTCGCGTTATAGAATCACCGCCTCTTCATCCTATGCGCGCGCTGTCGCTGGTCGTGGCGGCGGTCGTGTCGGGGGCGTTCCTGGTCCGCGCGGAGGCGCCCGTCCCGAGCGCTCCCGCCAGCCCGGCCGCCCGCCCGACCCCGCCCATCGAGTGCCAGCCCTGTCCGCTCCAGCCGCCACCCTTGCCGACTCCGGCCGCTCCGGACGACCCCACCCTGCCGCCGCTGCCGAAGCAGTCGCCGCGCAACGCGAGCTACACGATCGAGGCGCGCCTCGACCCCGAGCGCCACACGATCCAGGGCTCGCTCGTCCTGGAGTGGCGCAACACGACCGGCCAGCCCCAGGCCACCTTCCCGTTCCACCTGTACTGGAACGCGTTCCGGAACTCGCTGTCCACGTCGGCCCGCGGCGAGGGACGGCGGTCGGCCCGCGTCCGGGGCGAGCGGCGCGACACCCGCGGGTTCGGCTACATCCAGGTCGCCTCCGTCCGCCAGCAGGGCGAGGGCGGCGAGGCCGACCTGACCCCCTCGCTGCGCTACGTCCATCCCGACGACCCCAATGCCGACGACCGCACGGTGGCGGAGGTCACCACTCCCGCCCCCGTGCCGCCGGAAGCGACCACGCGCTTCAAGGTCGACTGGACGGCCCAGATGCCGTACGGCGACGTGGGTCGGGCGGGGTGGGTGCACGACTACCACTTCGTGGCCCAGTGGTTCCCCAAGATCGGGGTGTGGTGGAGGGGCGCCTGGAACGCGCACGAGTTCCATCCCTTCAGCGAGTTCTTCTCCGACTACGGCGTCTACGACGTCCAGCTCACCGTGCCCCAGGGGTTCGTGGTGGGCGCCACCGGCTCCATGCAGACCGCGCGCGACAACGCGGACGGCACGCGCACCTTCCGCTTCCACCAGGACGACGTCCACGACTTCACCTGGGTCACGAGCCGGCGCCTGGTCGAGCGGCTCGATCGCTTCGAGGAGGCGGGATATCCGCCGGTGGACATCCGCCTCCTCGTCCAGCCCGAGCACGCCCACCTGGCCGCGCGCTACATCGCGGCCACCAAGATCTCCCTGCGCAGCTACGGCGCCTGGTCCGCGCCCTACCCGTACCCGGGGGTCACGGTGGTGGACCCGGCCTGGAATTCCGCGTCGGGGGGGATGGAGTACCCCACCCTCTTCACGGGGGGGACGGCCCTTTTCGCCCCGGCCGCGCTCCAGAGCCCGGAGGGCGTGACCATCCACGAGTGCGGCCACCAGTTCTGGTACGGCCTGGTCGGGACGAACGAGTTCGAGGAGGCCTGGCTCGACGAGGGCTTCAACAGCTATCACGACGAGAAGGCGGCGCAGATCGCGCTCGGGCCGCAGGGGTTCGGCAAGCGCTACTTCGGACCGCTGGCCTCGGGCCGGGGGACGCGCGCCCCCTGGCCGGTGGTCGCCCCCGACGTCTGGATCCGCCGCGGGGACTCCCAGCTCGCCGCGCTGCGCAAGTTCGGCGCCCTCGACGAGATGGCGCGGCGCTCCTGGGACTACCGGAGCGCCGACTCCTACACCGTGAACTCGTACGACAAGCCCGCGCTGAGCCTCCAGACCCTGGAGGGCCTCGTCGGCGACGACACCATGACCCGGATCCTGCGGACCTACGCGCGGCGCTATCGCTTCGCCCACCCCACGAGCGCGGACTTCATCGGCGTCGTCAACGAGGTCACGGGGGCGGACTACCGCTGGTTCTTCGACCAGACCTGGTACTCCTCCGAGCAGTGCGACTACGCGATCCGGGTCAAGAACGAGCGCGTCCGCGACCTGGCCGGCTACAAGGAGGGCCCGGACGGACGGCTGGTGCTGGTGCCGCCCTCGCCCCCGCCCCGGAACAAGGACGAAGGGCCCTTCGAATCCGAGGTGATCGTCGAGCGGCGGGGGGGCGTTCGCCTGCCCGTGGAGATCAGCGTGCAGTTCGCGGACGGGCGCATCGTGTACGAGCGCTGGGACGGGCAGTATCGCTGGGCCCGCTTCCGCTACCAGGGGGCGGTGAAGGTGCACCGGGCCGACGTCGACCCCTACGGCAAGATCGCTCTCGACGTCGATCCCGGCAACAACTCGTGGGTGGACGACAACGCGCGCGTGGCCCGGCGCGCCGCCTCCAAGTGGGCGATGCGCTGGATGTTCTGGCTCCAGAACCTGCTGGAGCTGCAGACGCTGCTCGGATGAGGACGAGGCGGCGATGATCCTCGACGCCGCGCGCAGGGGACTCGCACGGGCCTGGGCGCTCCGGGGCCTGGTCGTCTTCCTGCTGCTCGTCAACCTCCTCACCGCCGCCGTCCTGGCCGTGCCGCTGGCGCGCACGCTGCGCGAGGACCTCACCAATCGCGGGGCCGCCGACACCATGCTCTACGGCTTCGACTACCGCTGGTGGTCGGCCTGGGCGGACGCGCATCCCGACACGACCTTCACCCCCGAGATCCTCGGGACGGGCTTCGCGTTCAAGAACCTCGACCTCCTGCTGCACGGCAACCTCCCCGCCGGCCTCTTCGTGCTTCCCGACCCCGAGCACCCGGACGAGCGGCGCGCCGCCGTCGACTCCACGGTGCTGGCCCTGGGCGCCGCCTACCTCGTCGTCCAGGTGTTCCTGGGCGGCGGCATCCTCGCCGCCCTCCGCGCCCCCCAGCCGGAGTGGACGGTGCGCGGGACCCTGCACGGGGCCGGGTTCTACTTCGGCCGCCTGCTGCGCCTGGCCCTCCTGGTGCTGCTCGTGGATGCCGCCCTGTTCGGGCTCTACGGCCCCTTCGCGCAGTGGGTGGACGGCCAGGCGCGCGAAGCGGTGTCCGAGCGCACGGCCATCGCCTGGCTGCTGGGCCGGAACATCCTGCTCCTGCTCGCCCTCCTCGGCGTCAACATGGTCTCGTCCTACGCGCGGGTCCTGATCGTGCTCGAGGAGCGCTCGAGCGCGCTGCTCGCCCTCGTCTCCGGAGCCGCCCTCTGCCTGGCGCGGTTCGCCCGGACCTTCGGCCACGTGCTGCTGATGGCGATCCTGGCCGTGGCCGGTCTCGCCCTGTGGGCTCCCTTCGACCGCCACTGGGAGACCGTGGGCTACAAGTCGCAGGTCGTGACCTTCGTCCTGCTCGAGGCCTTCGTCTTCTTCCGCATCTTCCTGCGCGTGGCCACCCTGGGCGGGCAGGTCGTGCTCGCGCGGCGGCTGGCCGGAGGACCGGCGGAGGGAGCCTGACCCTGCAGCGCATGCCGGTAGACCCGGCCTCCTTCCGCCAGGCCCTCTCCCAGTTCGCGAGCGGCATCACCGTCGTCACGACCTGCGACGGGAGCGGCGGGCCGATGGGCTTGACCGTGAGCGCGTTCTGCTCGGTCAGCCTGGAGCCTCCGCTGGTGCTCGTGTCCGTGGACGGGCACTCGGAGACCCACGCCGGCTTCCAGGCCTCCGGCATCTTCGCGGTCAGCGTCCTCGCCGAAGGCCAGGACGCCGTCTCGCGCCTGTTCGCCCGCGCCGGCCCGGCCAAGTTCGGCGAGCTGCCCATGGTGGCCGGGGGGCGTGGCCTGCTGCTGGTGCCGGACGCGCTGGCCCATCTCGAGTGCGAGGTCCGTGCCGCCCATCCCGCCGGAGATCACGTCCTCTACGTCGGCGAGATCGTCACCCTCGCCGTGCGCCCGGGCCGGCCGCTCGTCTATCAGCGCGGCGGGTATCGCCGGCTGGGCGAGGCGGAATGAGCGCGGCCCTGACCTTCCCCGAGCGGTTCAACATGGCCTGGTACTTCCTCGACCGCAACGTCGAGGAGGGCCGCGGCGGCAAGGCCTGCCTCTTCTGGCGCGACCAGGCCTTCACCTACCGCGAGGTGCAGGCGCGCGCCAACCGCCTGGGCAACGCGCTGCGCGCCCTGGGCGTGAACGTCGAGGATCGGGTGCTGCTCGTCCTGCCCGACCGGCCCGAGTTCGCGTTCGCGTGGTTCGGGGCGGCCAAGATCGGGGCCGTGATCGCGATGGTCAACCCACTGCTGCCGGCCGAGGATTACCTGCACTACTTCGAGTACACGCGGGCGCGGGTGGCCATCGTCGACGGGAGCACCCTCGACCGGCTGGGGCCCCTGCGCGACCGCTTCACCCACCTGCGCCACCTCGTGGTGGTCGGGGAGGCGGGGGGGCAGCCGTCGTTCGAGGACATCTGCGCCAGAGCGTCCGATCGGCTGGCCAACGCGGACACCCACCGCGACGACCCCGCGATCTGGCTCTTCACCAGCGGCTCCACCGGCAAGCCCAAGGCGGCCGTGCACCTGCAGCAGGACCTGCCGTGGAACACCGAGCGCTACGCCAAGCAGGTCATGGGCATCCGCGAGGACGACCTGACCGCCAGCGTGCCCAAGCTCTTCTTCGGCTATGCCACGGGCACGAACCTGCTCTTCCCGTTCGCGGTGGGGGGGGCCACCGTGCTCTTCAGCGAGAAGAGCGAGCCGGGCACGCTCTTCGACGTGATCGAGCGCCATCGCCCGACCATCCTCACCTCCGTGCCCACCATGATCGGCGCCATGCTCAACGACCCGGGCGGGCCGCGCCGCGACCTCTCGTCGCTGCGCCTGGTCCTCTCCGCGGGGGAGGCCCTGCCCCCGGAGCTCTACCGGCGCTGGAAGGAGACCTTCGGGGTGGAGATCCTGGACGGCATCGGCTCCGCCGAGATGTTCCACATCTACATCTCCAACTACCCCGGCGACGTCGTGCCGGGCAGTCTGGGCCGCCTGGTTCCCGACTACGACGCCCGCGTGGTGGGTCCGGACGGGGCCGAGGTTGCGGCGGGCGAAGCCGGCACTCTGTGGGTCAAGGGCGAGTCCGCGGCCGTCCTGTACTGGCAGGCCCATGAAAAATCCAAGGACGTCCTGCGCGGCGACTGGGTCGTGACGGGCGACCACGTGCGCCGGGACGAGCGGGGCTACTTCTGGTACGAAGGTCGCACGGACGACATGCTCAAGGTGGGGGGCATCTTCGTCTCCCCCTACGAGGTCGAGAACTGCCTCCTCCAGCATCCAGTTGTGGCGGAATGCGCCGTCATCGGGTATAAAGACCGGGACGGACTGACCAAGCCCAAAGCCTACGTGGTACCCCGTGATCGCTCCGGCGACGACACGCTGGCCCGTGAGCTCCAGGAATTCGTGAAGACGCGACTTGCGCCCTACAAGTACCCGCGGCTCGTGGAGTTCGCCGCCTCGCTGCCGAAGAACGATCGCGGCAAGATCGACCGGAGACGTCTCGCCTCGAGCTAGCCACCCCCGAACCAGAGAACCGGAAAGGAGCGAAGGAGTCTTCCTTCAATTGCCATGGCCGACCACATCGTGATGTCCGAGATGACCTGGACGGAAGTCGACGAGGCGATGAAGGAGCGCCCGGTGGGGATCCTTCCCGTCGGCGCCATCGAGGCGCATGGACCGCATCTCCCTCTCAACGCCGACACCGTGATCGCCATCGAGATGGCCCGGCGCGGGGCGGCCAAGCTCAAGGAGCACGGCGTGAGCGCGCTCATCCTCCCCCCGGTGTCGTTCACGGTCTCCGACTTCGCGGACGACTTCCCCGGCACCCTCAGTATCCCCCCCGCCACCTCCGTCGCCCTGCTGCGCGACGTGTGCGTGGTGGCGGCGAAGAAGTTCCGCGCGGTGGCCATTTCGAACATCCATCTCGAGCCGCGGCACATCGAGTGCCTCAAGGCGGCGGTGGAGGAGGCGCGGAAGGCGGGAGCCAGCGTCTGCTGGGTGGACGTCACGAAGAAGCGCTGGGCGGAGCTGCTCGGCGAGGCCTTCGCGAAGGGTGACCACGCGGGCGCCTTCGAGACCTCTCTCATGATGGCGGCGGCCCCGGACCGGGTCCGCGAGCGGGAGCGCATCAGCCTGGCTCCCATGGACGGCCTGATGCCGGCGCTGAAGAAGGGGGCCAAGACGTTCAAGGAGGCCGGCGGCGAGGACGCCTACTTCGGAGATCCCACCGCGGCCAGCGCGGAGGAGGGAGAGGGCTACTTCGAGTCGCTGGCCGAGATCCTCTCGCTGTCGGTCATGGAGCACCTGGGGAGCAAGGCGTAAGGGGGGCCGTGCGCCGTCGTCCGAGAGGGTCGCGCGGCGGCGACCGTCCTCCGCGCCGGCAGCCGCTCACGAACTTGAGCGCGTAGCCCTCAAGCGAACTTGTTCCGGAACAAGTTCGCCGGGTCTCCGCCTCCCGAAGTAGAGCCGGCCTTCATAGTCGTTGTGCCGGCGGCACCGCAACTCGATACGGTCAACGGTCGCCTCGCCACCGAGGGCGAAGGGATCGACGTGGTGAAACTCGACGAATCGGCCCTCGTTGCAGCGATGGCCGCCCGGTCCGACGAAGGCACAGCGCCCGTAATCGCGCAGCCAGACCGCTCGCGTCACTTCGGCCGACGGGCCGCGTGCGCCGGGTCTGGTCCCGCGGGAGCGGCGAGGCCTCGGAGTATCGGCGAACGTCTTCCGGGCCAGCTCCACGAGTAGCGCGGTCAGGGCGCGGTCGAGAATGGCGGCGTCGTCCCCCGATGGGACGACATGGCTGAGCATGTCCTTCGCCAGCCGCAGCTTCTCGAGTGTCTCGCCGCCGATCGTGAGCTGCAGTTTGTAGCGGTCCGGCGCCAGCGGCGTCACCGCCGCCGGCGCGGCACCGGGCGCCAGCGGAGCCTCGGGACATGTCGTGGCGGGAAGGGTGGTCGGGCACGCCGACACATTCAGCGGGAGCGGTGTGGACATCGTCGCCGTCGGCAACCGTCGAATCGAGGCTGGAACATCGGGACGCGGCGAGAGCCGCGCCACGATCTCTTCGACCTCGGACTTCTTCTTGCCTCGGGCCGACTCGAGGACGTCGTGGTGGTTGTCCGGCGTGAGGTGGGGCGCCAGGAGCCGCACCGTCGTCAGGTGGACCGACCCGTCGGCGAGCAGGCCGAGGATCATTGGGAACCGGCGCGCGGCCCGAGCGACCTCGATCCGGTTGTAGGCTTCCCACTCGGAAAACCCGAGCGCGTCCCGGCAGTAGACGTAGAGCGACGTGTAGCCCTCCCGCAGGTGCACGTCGCGAGTGTCCAGCTCGGCGAGGTGAGCGACGATCTCGGCGGTCGCGTCACGCTCGCGCGCGACGAGAGTCTTCAATCGCGCAACCAGACCGGCGTCGGGGAGTCGGCGGAGGAAAGAGAGGATGTCGTTCTGCATGCCCGCTTGTAGCATGCGGCTCGGACACCTCTGGGTACGGAAATCTGCGATGGCGAAAATAATCGGATAATCCGCCAGCGCCATGTTCAAGACCTCCATCCTCGTCCGCTTCGGAGACCTCGACGCGGCGGGGATCGCCTACTACCCGAACCTCGTCAACTTCCTCCACGAGGCCTTCGAGGACTTCTTCGCCGGGCACGTGGGCCGCCCCTATCCGGAGGCGTTCCGCGACGGCCTCGGCTTCCCCACCGTCAGGGTCGAGATGGAGTTCCTGTCTCCGGTTCACTACGGGGACCACGTCGACATCGACGTGACCGTGGAGCGCGTCGGCCGCTCATCGGTGCAGATCCGCTACGAAGGGTCGGTCGGCGGCCGGCCCGTCTTCCGGGCGCGGAACGTCATGGTGGCGGTCGACATGCCCACCTTCCGGCCGACGCCGCTCCCTCCGGCCCTGCGCGCGAGCTTCCTCTCCGCGACGGAGCCGCCCGCCGCGAAGGAACGGGCGCCCGACACCGCCTGAACCGCGCCCCGGGGCGGGCCGCGACCGGATCACCGGACGCGGGCTGAGCGAGGGCTACCAGCGATGGTAGGCCGGGTGGTCCGGCTTGACCGCCACGAAGGTGCCGCGACACGTCGCGCACACCTTTTCCCCCGAGGCGAGAGTGGCCTCGACCGTCGCGCGGTCGCTCTTCGACTCGACCACGCGCGCGCGGAGGTGGACCGGCGCATCGCTGGGCGTGGGACGCAGGAACTTCACCGCGTAGTCGGCGGTGACCATGCACGGCGCGGAGCCCGCGCCCGACTGGCGCATCAGGTAGTGGACGGCGGCCCAGTTGCTGTGGCAGTCGAGCAGGGCGCCGATGATCCCACCGTTGAGGACGCCCGGGAACGCCTCGTGATGGCTCTCCGGCGTCCAGTCCGCCACGACCTCGTCGCCCTCGGCGAAGCTCCGGATCCGGAGGCCGCGCGGGTTGGCCGGCCCGCATCCGAAACAGGCGTTCGCCGGGGCATACGTCTCCTGGAGGCTCTTGGTCACGGCGAAACCCGGAGCGAGGACGCCAATGGCGTTTTCCGCAGCGGAGGGTCTCCTTCGCCGCGGCGGCGCGATTCACTCGCGGCGCCGCGCCTTCGATGAAACAAGACCCGGAGCGAGGACGCCAATCTAGAACAGCTTGATGGCGAGGTTGTCGGCCGCGATGTCCGTGAGGTCGACGATGGCGGCGGCGTTGACGCCGATGGCGATGGCGATCGTCTCCGAGATCTCCTCGCGGGTGGCCCCGAACTTGAGCGCCTTCTTGATGTGGCCCTCGAGGCAGCCCTGGCACTTGGCGGCCAGGCTGGCCGAGATCGCCACCAGCTCCTTGGTCTTGCGGTCGAGGACGGAGGGACGGTAGGTCTCCTTGTAGAACTGGAAGTAGATCTCGCGGAACCGGGGGTCGACCATCGAGTAGGAGCTCGTCTGCTCGGGCGGCTTCGGAGCGCCGTTGTCATCCTCCGGGAAGGGCACGTGCCGGTGAGCCGCCGGCGCCGCCGACCGCTTCTTGGCCGCCGCGACCGCCTGTCGCTTCTTCTTCGGAACGGGCTGGCTCATAGCAGATCCCTCATCGGCCAACGGCCATGCGCACCGGCGCGGACACGGCGGCGGCGAGGACCTGGGACACCGCCGTCTCGTAGGCGGCGGTCCCGTCCCGGTAGGCTTCGCCGTGGCTCTGACCGGGGACGATCAGCACCTGCGCCTGCGACCCCGCCGCGGCCTTGAGCTCGAACGCGATCTCCTTCGGCATGCGGCGGTCACCGGCGTTGGCCACGAACAGGCAGGGCCGGCCGCCCAGGTGCGTGGCCGCCCCCACGATATCGATGGTGTCCGGATCGAACCCGCCCCGCCGGCCCGCCCAGTACACCGCCTCCCCCGCCACCGGCCACACCGGCACGATCTTCAGCCACCAGCGGAACTGGCGGAACAGGCCGAGATGGTGGGCGGCGGTGTCGCGCAGGCTGCGGTAGGTGCTGTCGCACACCAGCCCGCCGATCGAGGGATCCTCCGCCGCCGCCAGCGTGGCCGAGGCCGCGCCCAGGGAGACTCCCCACAGCACGACCGGCCCCGGCGACTTGCCGCGCGCCAGCGTGACCGCGGCGTGCACGTCCGCCTTCTCGAAGAAGCCAAAGCTGGAGACGTCTCCCCCGCTCGCCCCGTGGTGGCGCAGGTCGAAGAGCAGGGCGTTCCAGCCCTGCTTGTGCACGAACGGGACCTTCTTCACCATCTCGATCCGCGAGCGGTTCAGGCCGTGGACGAGGATGACCGTGCCGTGCGCGTCGGGCGCCCGCACCCACCACCCCTTGAGCGCGACCCCGTCGGGAGCGTTGAACGTGACGTCCTCGAAGGGGAGGCTGAAGGAGGTTGGCGTCAACCCTTCGTTCGCCCGGTCGTGGTACGCGAACCTCCGAATCGTGAACAGGCCGGCCAGCCACCACGGCGCCCACCCGAACACGAACACCATCAGCCCGGCGGCGAGGACGAGGGCGAGTCGCTTGAGCCACTTCATGGGGACCCGGTGTCTTCCTCCTGGACGACGAGCGGCCCGGGCGCGGGCGGCGGCGCTCCGTGCGGGCGCTCTCTGGACTCGAAGGATGATAGCAGAGGAGGAAGGGACAGCCCGGGATCACAAGGCACCGGAAGGGGACGCGCCACCGACCTGATCGGCCGCGCTGGAGAGGCGTCTCCGGGGGCATGGATTCGGCCTCGGCGCGCCGTCACCTCGTCGCAGTGGCACGTCCCCTCCGATGCTCAACGCACTCTACGGCGAGTCGCTCCGGAGGTTCTGTCAAACGATGTCAGCGGGTCTGAGATGTCCTCCAGACCGCCGCCGTGCGGGTGCGAAACTCCGGAGCGGCCGAGGGATGCGGCGCGGGGGCGTCGCGGCCGGAGAGCGAGAGCCACACCGTGCAGGGACCCGGGGCGGCCGGCCATCCGGGCGCCACGGACACCGTCACCGCACGCCCGGCGATGGCGGGGACCCATCGGGCCGCCGGCAGGTCGGGCGCGCACACGAGGTCGAGAGGACGGGAGCGCTGGCGTATCCACGTCATGGCCGCGACGTCGTCCGGCGTGGGACAGAGCTCGTCGGTCCGCCGGCCCACGATGGCGGCCCAGGTCGTGGCCGCGGCCAGGACCAGCGCGGAGACGGCGAGGCGACCGCGGCCGGCGGGCTCTCCCGCGCGCCACGGCCCGCTCGAGGCCAGGACCACGGCCACCGCGACGAGCGGAGCGGACGCGGGCGGGCCGACGGGACCACCGCGGAGCGCGAGCGGGAGGGACAGGACGAGCGCGGTGAGCAGGGCGACACGGGCACGCCGTCCAGCGTCCACGACCTCGACGCCCGCCAGCGACACCACGGCGAGGGTCGCGGCCAGGACACACAGCGCAGTGCCGGCGTCGGCGGCGAGCGCGGACGCCGCACAGGCCCCGGCGGCGAACGCGGACGGGATCCCGCGGCGATCGAGCCAGAGCACGGCCGACTCCAGGGCGAACGCCGCCGCCAGGACGCCCGGGTCCGTGCGGCGCGACGCCACCAGGATCACGGCGACACCGCCCGAGACGAGCGCGGCCCGCACCTGTCCCCCGCGCCAGGCGGCGAGGGACCAGCACGCCAGCATCGCCAGGGCGGTGCCCGCCACGGAGGCCGCGAGCGCCGCCCGGTGCGGCTCGGCCCCCGAAAGGAGAGCCACGTCGGCGGCCAGGGTGGCGAGCGCGCTCGCCCGGAACGGATGCACGGGGAGGAGCGGCTCGAACGACGCTGGCCAGCCGTCCCGCCAGACGAGCAGCTCGGCGGCCAGCGACACGAGGGGCATGCCAGAGCCGGGGGCGACGGGGCGAGAGGCGAGCGGGACGACGGCGGCCAGCGTGGCGGCGGCCAGAGCGGCGTGCGTCGCGCGCAGTCGCGGCCACGGCCCCGGCCGGAGGATGCGCAGCACGCCGAGGACCCCGAACGCGGCCAGCGTGGCCTGGAGCAGGCGCGTGCGGGGAGCGCTCCCGAGCCACGTCCAGGACAGGGTCCAGAACGCGAGGGACAGGGCGGGCATGGCCCGCCAGGGCGACCGCACGACGAGGAGGCCGGGCAGGGTGACGAGCACGGCCACGGCCGCCGCCGCGCGCGCGTCCGGACCGAGCGCGTCCACCACCGGCGGATTCTATGCGCGGCCGCCCGTCCCTTCCTCCCCAGGGTAGGATCTGTCGAGTGTCCGCGCACCACGCAATCGTCTTCCTGCTGACCGGCGCGGCCAGCGGCCTCGTCGGCGCGATGCTCGGCATCGGCGGCGGCGTGTTCCTCGTGCCCCTCCTGACCCTGGCCTTCGGCGTGCCCATCCGTGCCGCGGTCGCGGCCAGCCTCGTCTCCGTGATCGCGACCGCCACCGCCAGCTCGACCGTCAACCTCGACCGCGGCCTCGTCAACATGCGCCTGGCCATGGCCCTCGAGGTCGCCACCAGCGTCGGCGGCCTCGGCGGAGGGCTGGCGGCGTCGCTCTTGACCAGCCAGCAGCTCTTCCTGATCTTCGGAGCGACCCTGGCCACCATGGGCGCGCTGATGGTGATGCGCTCGGGACGGCGGAACGTGATCGCGGATACCTCCGTCGACCCCGGGCGGCTCGGAGGGCGCCTCCAGGAAGGGGACACGACCTACGTCTATCGCCTCCGCCGCATGCCCCTCGCCCTCGGAGCCTCGCTGGTGGCGGGCGCGGTCTCCGGCCTGCTCGGCCTCGGGGGCGGGATCATCAAGGTGCCGGTGCTGAACACCTTCTGCGGCGTGCCCATCCGCGTGGCCGCCGCCACCAGCGCGTTCATGATCGGGGTCACGGCGGCGGCTTCGGTCTTCGTGTACTTCTCGCGGGGCGACGTGGTGCTGCCGCTGGCCTCGGCGGTCGCGCTGGGCGCGCTGGCGGGCAGCGTGGTGGGGGCCCGCCTCGGGCAGCGCGTGGAGGCGCGCGCGCTCAAGATATTCATGGCCGTGGTCCTCCTCGTGGTCGGGGTACGGATGGCCCTGGAGGCCCTGTGACCGACGGGGAGGGAGGACGGCTCGAGCGGCTCGAGGACACGATCGAGCTCGCGCTCACGGTGGGTCTCGGGGTGAGCACGGTGCTGCTGCTCGTGGGCCTGATCGCGGGGTCGGACACCGCCCTGCGCTGGGGTGTCCTCCTGCTCATGCTGACGCCGGTGGCCCGAGTGGCGGTGGTGACCGTCGGCCTCGCCCTCGAGCGCGACTGGACGTTCACGCTCGTGTCGTTCTTCGTGCTCGCCATCCTCTTGGCCGGCATCTGGGTGGGGGTGCGGCGGTGAGAGCGTCGTCCTCCCTGCGCGCGGTCCTCTTCGACTGGGACGGCACCCTCGTGAACACGGCCGAGGCCAGCTACCGCTGCTACGCGAAGCTGTTCTCCGACTACGGCATCGCCTTCGACCGCGTGGCCTTCCAGCGCACGTACTCGCCGAACTGGCACCTCACGTACTCCGCGCTCGGTCTCCCCGAGGAGCGCTGGGCGGAGGCGGACGCGCGCTGGCTCTCGCACTACCGCGAGGAGCAGGTCGTCCTCATCGAGGGGGCGCGCGAGGCGCTCCTGCGCGTGCGCGACGCCGGCCTCCTCTCGGGGCTCGTGACCAGCGGAGACCGCGTGCGCGTGGCGCGCGAGGTCGAATCCCTCGACGTGGCGGCCCTGCTCGAGGTCGTCGTGTGCGCGGAGGACGCCGTCCGCCGCAAGCCCCATCCGGAGGCGCTGCTCGTGGCCCTCCAGCGCCTCGCCCTTCCGCCGCGCGAGGCGGCCTACGTGGGCGACAGCCCGGAGGACGTCCACATGGCGCGGGCGGCCGGAGTGTGGGCGGTCGGGGTTCCCGGCGGTTTCCCGAACCGCGAGGCCCTGGCCGCCTCCTCGCCCGACGTCCTCGCCCCCACGATCGCCTCCGCGGTCGAGGGCCTGATCGCCCGCACGGCCAGTTGACCCTCGGCGCGCGGAAACCCTAGAGTCCGCCCGTGTGCGGTATCTGCGGGGTCCTGGCCCGCGGCGAGCGGCCCGTGCCCGCCGAGCCCGTCCTCCGCGGGATGCTGGCCACCCTCGTCCATCGCGGGCCCGACGACGAGGGCCTCTTCACGGACGGCCGCGTGGCCCTCGGCAGCCGCCGCCTGTCCGTGATCGACGTGGAAGGCGGCCACCAGCCGCTGGCCACCCCGGACGGGGCGGTCCAGGTCCTGCTCAACGGGGAGATCTACAACTACCGGGAGCTGCGACGGGAGCTGGAATCACAAGGGGCGAGGCTGCGCACCCGGAGCGACACCGAGACGGTGGCGCACCTGTACCAGCGGCGCGGCCTGGACTTCCTGGCCCCCCTCAACGGCATGTTCGCGCTGGCGGTCTGGGACGCCCGGCGCCGGCGCCTCGTCCTCGCCCGCGACCGCCTGGGCATCAAGCCCCTCTACTACTGGCTCGACGACG
The DNA here is from genome assembly GCA_041481445.1 of Vicinamibacteria bacterium. GTDB lineage: Bacteria > Acidobacteriota > Vicinamibacteria > Fen-336 > Fen-336 > AA29. The sequence goes on along the minus strand of JBGPBV010000043.1, from coordinate 21,054 downwards.
CGTTCGTGGTCTTCGCCTCCGAGATCAAGCCGCTCCTGGCCTCGACGCTCGTCCCTCCCGTGCTGGACGCGGAGGCCGCGCGGGACTACTCGCTGATGCTCCAGGTGCCGGCCCCCCGCGCGATCCTGCGCGGCGTGCGCAAGCTGGCCGCCGGCCACCTGCTCGTGGTCGAGGGGGAGGCGGTGACGGCGCGGGCGTACTGGCGCCCGCCCGCGGAGGCGCCGCGCGCGGGGCGCCTGCGCGACCAGGCGGACGAGCTCCGGGCCCTCTTCGACGACGCGGTCGCCCTGCAGATGCGCAGCGACGTGCCCTACGGGGCCTTCCTGAGCGGCGGGGTGGACTCGGGGGCCATCGTGGCCGCCATGGCCGTGCGCTCGCCCACGCCCGTGAAGACCTTCTCGATCGGGTTCCCGGGCCATCCCCGACACGACGAGCGCGCGCACGCCCGCACCGTCGCGCGCCGCTTCGGCACCGAGCACCACGAGGTGATGTTCGAGCCGCCCGTGGTCGGGCGGCTCCCGGAGATCGTGTACTACTTCGACGAGCCGTTCGCGGACGCGGCCATGCTGCCCACCTTCACCCTGGCCGAGTTCGCGCGGAGGCACGTCACGGTCGTGCTCACCGGCGACGGCGGCGACGAGATCTTCGCCGGCTACGACCGCTACCGGAGCGAGGTGCTGGGGCGTTGGGCGGAGCGCCTCCCGGCCGCCCTCCGCCACGCGATCGTCGCCGGCGCCGAGCGCCATCCCCTCCGCGCCGACCGTCCGGCGGCGGAGTGGCTGCGCCAGGCCGTGCGGAAGCTCTCCGGGCTCGACCTGCCGGAGGACGAGCGCTACGCGCGCCACTTCCAGGCCTTCACGCCCGCGGGCTGGCGGGAGGTGGCGGGAGAGGCCCTCCGCTCTCTCTCCCCCGACCAGACCACCGCGGAGCAGCGCGCGATCTTCTCCGAAGCCGGAGCCGCGGACTTCCTCGGCCGCCGGATGTACTTCGACGTCCGCACCAGCCTGCCCGACCAGATGCTCACGAAGGTGGACCGGGCGACGATGGCGCACGGCCTGGAGGCGCGCGTGCCGTTCCTGGACCACCGGCTGGTCGAGTTCGCGCTGCGCCTCCCGCAGGAGGCGAAGTTCCGGCCGTGGCGGCTGAAGCACCTGCCCAAGGTCGCCTTCGCCGGCCGTCTCCCCCGGTCGCTCCTCCACCGGCGCAAGCACGGCTTCGAGCTGCCCCTCGACGAGTGGCTGCGCGGCCCCCTCCGCGCGTTCGTCCGCGACACCCTCACCCCGGCCGCCCTGGCCGGGCACGGGGTCTTCGACGGCCGGGGCGTGTCCGCCCTGATCGACGCCCACGAGGCGCGGCGGCGGAACTGCAGCCGCGAGATCTTCGGGATCCTCGTGTTCCAGCTCTGGTGGGACCGGTGGCTGGGCCCGGGCGCGACGAGGATGGCGCCCGCGCCGGCCGCGGTCGCCGCGACGCGCTGAGCGCTCTCAGCCCGTGGCGCCCGACACCGCGCGCACCACGATCCGCGCGATCCGCTCCGCGGCCGTGCCGTCGCCGAAGGTGCGCCGGGGGTCCCACCGTGGCCGCCGCCGCTCGAGCGCGGCCACCGCGCGCGCGATGCGGTCGGGATCCGTCCCCGCGAGCCGGTTCGCGCCTCCGCCCAGCGTCTCCACCCACTCCGTCCTCTCGCGCAGGGTGACGCAGGGCGTGCCCAGCAGGTAGGCCTCCTTCTGCACGCCGCCGGAGTCGGTGAGGACGGCGCGGGCCTCGCTCTGGAGGCGCAGCATGGCCAGGTAGGGCTGCGGGGGCACGATGCGCACCGCCCCTCGCGGGCGCAGCCGGGCCGCTTCCAGCCGGCGCCGCGTGCGCGGGTGGAGCGGCACGACCACCGGGTGGGGCAGCGCGGCCAGCGCCTCGAAGAGGGCGGACAGGCGCGCGGGATCGTCCACGTTCTCCTGCCGATGCACGGTCGCGAGGTAGTACGAGCGCGGGACGAGGCCTTCCAGGGGCCGCCGCCGGCGGCGGGCCCGCGCGAGGTGGCTCCGCACGGCGTCGGCCATGACGTCTCCCGTACGGTGCACGCCGCGCGTGATCCCTTCCCGGGCCAGGTTGCGGACGGCAGTGGCGGTCGGGCAGAAGAGCAGCTCCGAGACGTGGTCGGTGAGCCGGCGGTTGATCTCCTCCGGCATGCCCATGTCGTAGCTGCGCAGCCCGGCCTCGACGTGGGCCACGGGCACGCCGAGCTTGGCCGCGGCCAGCGCGCCCGCCAGCGTGGAGTTGGTGTCGCCGAGCACGACGACCAGGCGCGGGCGCTCCTCCCGCACCACCTCCTCCAGCGACTCGAGCATGCGCCCGGTCATCCGGCCGTGCGCTCCCGAGCCGATGCCGAGATGGCGGTCGGGCACGGGCAGGGCCAGCTCCGAGAAGAAGGCGTCGGACATGTCGTGGTCGTAGTGCTGGCCGGTGTGCACGAGCACCTCGCGCAGGCGGCGGCGCAGGGCCCGCGAGAGCGGGGCCAGCTTGACGAACTGGGGGCGGGCCCCGACGACGGTGAGGACGGTGGGACGCGGTCGCGTCGGCCGGCGCGGGCTCACGGGCCTGACCTGGTCACGGGCGCCGCAGCTTATCAGCGCCCGCGCGCCGCGTGCTAACCTGCCCGGCGCCATGCGCGTGCTCGTGGACGTCGGGCATCCGGGGCACGTGCACTTCTACCGGCACGCCGTGGCCTCGCTGCGCGCGGAGGGCCACGAGGTCGTCCTCTCCGCGCGCGACAAGGACGTCACCCTCGACCTGCTGCGTGGGTTCTCCCTCGAGCACGTCGTGCTCTCCTCCGCCCGCCACGGCCTCGTCCGCGAGTACCCGCGGCGGCTCTTCGCGCTGGTCAAGCTGATCCGCCGCTTCCGGCCCGACGTGGTCACGGCGGTCGGGGGCGCCTTCGTCGCGCCCGCCGGCCGCCTGACCTCCACTCCGACCGTGGTGTTCACCGACACCGAGCACGTCGCCGCCGACCGGGTCCTCACCTACCCCTGGGCCACGCGCATCTGCACGCCCACCGCCTTCAAGAAGTCGCTGCCCCGCGCCCATCACCGCTACTCCGGCCTGCACGAGCTGGCCTACCTCCACCCCGCGCGATTCGTGCCCGACCCGGCGGTCCGGGACGAGATGGGGATCGGCCCGGAGGAGCCGTTCGCGGTGGTGAGGCTCGTCTCCTGGCGGGCCGCGCACGACCGTGGCCACCGGGGGCTCGGACCCGAAGACGTGGCGCGCGCGGTGGCCGCGCTGGGGGCCCTCGGCCGCGTCTTCGTCAGCGCGGAAGGCGCCCCCCCACCCAGCCTGGACGCGCCCCCGCTGCCCGTGGCCCCCCACCGCGTGCATCACGCGCTGGCCCTGGCCCGCGTCTACCTCGGCGAGGGCGCGACCATGGCCACGGAGGCCGGCCTGCTGGGCACCCCCTCGGTGTACGTCTCCACGCTGGTCGGCACCATGGGCAACTTCGAGATGCTGGAGAAGGAGGGCCTGGTGCGCTCGTTCCGGGCGGGTCCTCCCGCCGTCGAGGAGGCGGCGCGCCTCATGTCGGACGCGGGGGCGGGTCCGGCCTGGCGGGCGCGCGCCCGGAGCTTCATCGCGCGCCAGCAGGACACGACGGAGGTGATCCGCCGGCATTTGCTCGAGGTGGGTACGGTTGGTAGACTGCCTGGTTTCGACGGGGCGGCGCGAGCGCGCCCCTAGGAGGAGGCTCCTCTCCGGCATGTCCCAGCACGCCATTCCGATGGTCGACCTCAAGGCGCAATACGCAGGCATCCGCGAGGAGGTCGACGCCGCGGTGCGCGGCGTCCTCGAGGGCACGCAGTTCATCAAGGGCCCGGACTGCGAGCTCTTCGAGAAGGAGTTCGCCGCCTGGTGCGGGGGCGGGCACGCGGTCGGCGTGGCCAACGGCACGGATGCGCTGACCCTGGCCCTCCGCGCCTACGGAGTAGGGCCGGGGGACGAGGTCGTCACCGTCGCCAACACCTTCATCGCCACCGGCGAGGCCATCCTGCTCAACGGCGCGCGCCCGGTGTTCGTGGACGTGGACCCCGAGACCTTCACCATGGACCCGGCCCGGGTGGAGAAGGCCATCACCCCGCGGACGAAGCTGGTCATCCCCGTGCACCTCTACGGGCATCCCGCCGACATGAAGCCCATCGTCGAGATCGCCACGCGTCACGGCCTGCCCGTCCTCGAGGACGCGGCCCAGGCCCACGGTGCGGAGGTCGAGGGCGTGCGGGCCGGCCTCCTCGGCCACGCCGCCACCTTCAGCTTCTACCCGGGCAAGAACCTCGGGGCCTACGGGGACGCCGGCCTGGTCCTCTCCCGCGACGCCGAGTTCGCGCGGCGCGTCCGCCAGATCGCCAACCACGGCGGGGGCGCGAGCAAGTACGACAACGTCGTGGTGGGGACCAACAGCCGGCTCGACACCCTCCAGGCGGCGATCCTGCGCGTGAAGCTCCGGCACCTGGACGAGTGGAACCGCGAGCGGCGGGAGCGCGTGGCCGCCTACGATCGGGCCCTGGGCGACGTTCCCGGAGTGACCCTCCCGCGCGAGCGGCGCGGCGCCCGCTCCGCCTGGCACCTCTACACGGTGCGCACGGCGGAGCGCGACCGGCTCCAGCAGGCGCTCAAGGAGCAGGGCGTGTCCACGGCCGTGCACTATCCGCGGCCCATCCACCTCCAGCCCGCCATGGCCCCCGCGGGCGGCCGGCCCGGCGACCTGCCCGTCTCCGAGCAGCTCTCGCGCGAGGTCCTCTGTCTCCCCCTCTACCCGGAGCTGCCCTTCCCGGCGGTGGAAAGCGTGGCGGCCGAGATCCGCGCCTTCTGCGGGACCGCCGCCCGCTAGCGGTCACGTCGCCGTGTGCGGCATCGCGGGGGTGACCGGAGGCGGACCCGAGAGCCTCCGAGCCGTGCGCGCGATGACGGCCGCCCTGCGCCACCGCGGACCCGACGACGAGGGGTACCTGCTCGCGGACTCCCGCCGCCGGTGGGCGCGGGCCTACCGCGGGAAGGACACCGTCGCCGCCGTCACCGACCCGCCGCTGCCCGACCGCATCCCCGACGGGGTGGACGTCGCCCTCGGCCATCGCCGCCTGTCCATCATCGACCTCAGCGCGGCCGGCCACGGGCCCATGCCCTCCGCGGACGGCCGGCGCTGGATCGTCTACAACGGCGAGATCTTCAACTACGTCGAGCTGCGCGCCGAGCTCTCGTCGCTCGGCCACGTGTTCCACACCGCCACCGACACCGAGGTGATCCTGGAGGCCTGGGCGCGGTGGGGCGCGGAGGCCCTGCACCGCTTCAACGGCATGTGGGCCTTCGGCCTCTACGACGTGGACACGGGCACCCTCTTCTGCGCGCGCGACCGCTTCGGGGTGAAGCCGCTGCACTGGTTCCAGAAAGGAGAGGTGTTCGCCTTCGCCTCCGAGATCAAGGCCCTGCGCGCCCACCCCGCCCTGGTCGCGCGTCCCCACCTCCCCACCCTGCGGCGCTTCCTGGGCGACGGGGCGGTGGACGTGGGGGAGCCGTCATTCGTTGACTCCGTCAACCGTCTTCCCGCCGGCCATCACCTGACCGTGCGCGGGCCGGGGGCGCGGGTGGAGGTGCGGCGCTGGTACGCGCTGGCGGAGGCTTTCCCGGGGACGGAGCCGGCGAAGGAGGGCGCCTTCCGCGCCCTCCTGGAGGACGCCGTACGCATCCGCCTCCGCAGCGACGTCGACGTGGGCACGTGCTTGAGCGGCGGGCTCGACTCCTCGTCGATCGTCGGCCTGGCCAGCGCGCTGCGCCGGGCCGCGGGCGAGCCGCGTCCGCGGTCCTTCAGCGTCGTCTACCCCGTGCCCGGCCTCGACGAGTCGCCCTTCGTGGACTCCGTGGTGGCGGCGGCGGACGTGCAGGCCTCGCGGGAGACGCCGGACGCCCGGGAGCTGGGACACGACCTGCCCGCGCTGGTGGAGGCGCAGGACGAGCCGTTCCCCTCCGCCGGCGTCTACTCGCAGTGGCGGGTGATGCGCATGGCGCGCCGGGCGGGCGTGCCCGTCCTCCTCGACGGCCAGGGCGCGGACGAGGTGCTGGGCGGCTATCACTACCACTACGGGCCCTACCTCGCGGAGGTGGCGGCGGAGCGCGGCACGGTCTCCGCCCTGCGCGAGGCGCGCCGGGCGGCCGCGGTCACCGGGCGGCCGCTCGCGTTCTTCCTGGGCCTGCTCGCCTATCACACCGGGCACTGGCCGGCGCGGCTGCGCCGGGCCGCGGTCGCCCGCGCCGCCACCCACGGCCGCGTGCCCCCCGCCCTGCTCGCGGAGGCCGAGCCGGAGAGCGGGGACCGCCACGCCCCGCGCGCGACCTTGCGCGCCCAGCTCCGGCTCGACGTGGAGTCCACGAGCCTGCCCGCCCTGCTCCGCTACGAGGACCGGAACTCGATGGCCTTCTCGGTGGAGGCGCGCACGCCCTTCCTCGACTACCGCCTGGTGGAGCGCGCCCAGCGCCTCCCCGCGGGCGACCTCATCCGGGACGGCTGGACCAAGGCCGTGCTGCGCGACGCGATGGCGGGGATCGTCCCCGAGACGGTGCGCCGGCGCCGGGACAAGCTCGGCTTCGCCACCCCCGAGCGGAGCTGGCTCTGCGCGCTCGCCCCCGCGGTCCGGGAGTGGCTGGGGCCCTCCGCGCGCATCCGCCCCCTCCTGCGCGCCTCCCTCCTCGACCACTGGCGGCGCGGCTCCGACGCCGAGCTCGCCGGGCGTCCCGGGCTCTGGCGACTCCTGTCTTCGGAGCTGTGGCTCCGCGCGCTCGAGAGTCCCCCGCGTGTGGGCTGACCTCCGGCGCCGCCAGACGCTGGCCAGCTTCGACTACCAGTGGCGGGAGCTCGCCGAGGGCGAGGCCATGCTCTCCGAGAGCTGGATGCGCGACCAGGCCGGCGCGATCGTCGCCGACGAGCTGCTCGGGATCGACCAGGGCTGGTTCGCGGGGCGGAGCGCGCTCGACGCCGGCTGCGGAGGCGGACGCTGGACGCTCGGCCTCCTGCGTCTCGGGTGCCGGGTGACGGCGGTGGATGCCAGCGGCGGCGCGGTGGCGGCGACGGCCGAGCAGATGCGCCGGCTGGCGCCCGAAGCCGTGGCCGCGGGGCGCCTGGAGGCGTTCCCCGCCGATCTGCTGGACCCACCGGCCGAGCTCGCGGGCCGGCGGTTCGACCTCGTCTTCTCGTTCGGCGTCCTCCATCACACCGGAGACACCCGGCGGGCGCTGGCCAACGTGGCCGCGCTCGTGGCCCCGGACGGCGTGCTGTTCGTCTACCTGTACGGCCGGCGGTCGGTGCCGCCCGGGCACCGCCTGGCCCTGGCCGTGGCGCGCTCCGCGCTGGCGCCCCTTCCCTTCCGGCTCAAGCGGCGCCTGCTCGCCTCTCTCTTCCCCGGCCGCGACACGCACCAGGCGTTCGACCTGTTCTCGCCCCTCGTGAACGACCGCTACCGGCACGAGACCGTCGAGGCCTGGCTGCGCGAGCTGGGCTTCCACGAAGTCGCGCGGACGCTCGACCACACCGAGCTGTTCCTGCGCGCGAGCCGGCGCGCGTGCTCGGCGCGGCCGTTCCGTCCCCCCGCCGGACGGCCGTTCTGGTTCGAGCGCCATCGCCGCCCGGCGTGAGGCCCCGGCGGTGAGGGTGGCGGTCGTCGGCAACGGGCGCTCCGTGCACGTGGCGGCCCGCAGCGCGGCGGTGGCCGCGGGCGGGGCCGCGGTCCGCCTGGTCACCCTGGGCCCGGTCGTGGAGGCGCCCGGGGTGGAGGTCCGCACGCGGCCGATCCCTTCGACGATCCCGGCGGCGGTCGGCGCCGCCCGGGGCTTCCTCCACGACGTCCGGTCCTTCGCCCCCGACCTCCTGCACCTGCACTACGCGGGCGGCAAGCTCGGCACGATGGCGCTCCTCTCCGGCGTGCGGCCGCTGGTGGTCACGGTCATGGGCGGCGACGTCCTTCCCGAGCAGCATCGGGGCGGGCTGTCCTCTCTCGAGCGCCGGGCCACGCGCCGCATCCTGGAGACGGCCGACCTCCTGCTCGTCAAGTCGGACGGGCTGCGAAAGGCGGTGCAGGCGATGGCCCGCGTCCGCGGCCGGATCGAGACCGTCCGCTGGGGAGTCGACCCGGAGGTGTTCCGTCGTGACGAGGCAGCCGCGGGCGCCCTGCGTGCCCGGCTCGGCCTGACCTCCGCCGACCGCGTCATCCTGAGCCCGCGCATCCTGGCTCCCCTCTACAACGTCGACCTCGTCGTGGAGGCGATGGCGGCGGTCCTCCCCCACGTTCCCTCCGCGGTCCTCGTCATCACGGAGTACGGGGCCGACGAGGCCTACCGCCGCCGGCTGGCGGACCGCGCGGCCCGGCTCGGCCTCGAGTCGCGCGTCCGGTTCGCCGGCTCGATCGTCCACCGCGAGATGCCGGCGCTGCTGTCGCTGGCGGAGGCGGTCGTGAGCGTCCCGTCCTCCGACGGCCTCCCGCAGTCGCTGTTCGAGGCGATGGCCTGCGGGACCCCGGCCGTCCTGGGTCGTCTCGCGATCTACGAGGAGGTCGTCCGTGACGGCGAGACCGCCGTGCTCACAGACATCGAGCCGGCCGCGATCGCGGGGACCCTCGTCCGCCTGTTGACGGATGCCGCCCGGCACGACGCGATCGCGCGCGCGGCCCGGGAGCAGGTCGGGCGCGTCGCCCGGCTGCCCGCCGAGGCCGCCCGCGTGCTCGGCCTCTACGCGGAGACCCTGGCCGTCCCCCGTCCGCGGGCGCGGGGGCCCCTGCGTGACGGCCGCGCTCTCGACGCCCTCAGCCTGCTCGTGCGCTGAGCCGGGGCCCGGCCTACGACCGGAGCCGCCGGGCTCCGGTCTCGAGCGCGCTCCGGAGGAGCGCAAAGTCCTCGTCGCGCACCGCGCGCACGACCAGCCCCAACCCCGCGTACAAGACGACCACGGCCACGCCCGCCGCCGCCATGTCGGCCATGCCGGCCGATCCGGGAAGCCGCGCCATCGACCCCGCCACCGCGCCCGCGGCCGCGAGCACGAGGGCGGGCACGGCGGAACGCCATCGCCATCCCGGCAGCGCGCGACGCGCGATCAGGGCCATCAGGACGGCCCCCAGGGCATAGGCGCCCACGGCGGCCGCGACGGCCCCGTGCATTCCCATCCCGGGGACGAGCGTGGCGTCGAGGGCGAGGTTCGAGACGGCCGTCACCGCATGGACCGCGACGACCGCCCGCACCCGGCGCGAGACCGCCATCGGTACCCACTGCAGGAGCTGCACGAGCGTGAACAGCGCGTATCCCGTCACCATCCAGGGCAGCACCTCTCCGGCCGCGGCATAAGGGGGTCCGCCCAGCCAGCGCATCACGGGACGGCCCAGCACGAATGCTCCCGCCACGCACATCCCGAGGACGGCCACGGCCAGACGGACGCATTCCTCGAGCAGCCGCACGAGACGATCCGGGGCGGAGCGGAGCAGCGCCGCGGCCACGGGCAGGAAGACGAGGTTCAGCGTGGCGGCCAGGGCCAGGACGGCCGAAGCCACCGAGTACCCCAGGCTGTACACGCCGACCGCGGCCGGACCCTGGTAGTGCACGAGGAAGAACCGGTCGGCGCTCTGCACCACCCACTGCGCCGTCGCGATCAGGGCCATCGGAAGGCCCACGCCGAGCGCGGCCCGGACGAACCCCCAGTCCATACCCCCGGCCGGCGGGCAGAGCCTCCTCGTACGGTCCAGCGAGGCCACGGCACCCACCACCGTCATCGCGGCCAAGCCCCACAGGAGCCCGCCGGGCCCCACGCCCACGACCACCAGCACCAGCCCGACGGCCGCCCCCCCGTAATCGACGACGATCGAGATCACGGACAGGAACCGGACCTGCCGGTGGAGCTGCGGGACGACCTGGCTGGCTTCCCTCAGGGCCATGCCGGCCGCCAGGAGCGCGACCACGAGCGCGTGGGGCACCAGGGGCGCCAGGGAGGGCCAGGGCCCGCGGTGGGCGGCCCAGGGGGCCACGGCGATCACGGCCATCGACGCGGCCGCCACCAGGGCCAGGACGGCGCGGACGCCGCGGGTCACCGCTCCGCCCGCCGGCCGGTGTGGGAGCTCCACGAGCGTCCCCACGGGCAGCCCCAGGTGGAGGGCGGGGGCGATCAGGGTGGCCACGGCCGTCCCCAGCGTCACCACGCCGAGCCCGTCCGGGTCGAGGAGGCGGGCGTAGAGGGGCACCACCACCAGGCCGCGCGCCTTGAGGAGCAGGTTGACGGCCAGGCCCCCCACGGTCAGGGCCGCGACCGACGAGCCGGTGATCGGGGACGAGGGGGGGTCGAGGGACTCCCCGGCCGGGTCGGGTACGCCGGGGTCGTCGGTCATGCCCGGAGCCGGGAGCACGCCGGCCGCATGCTACGATTTCGGGTTTCTAGATGAGCCTCAAGGATCGCATCGTGGAGGAGGCGGCGACCCTTGCCGCCGCCGCCGGCAGCATCGTCCTCTCCGTCACCGCCATCGCGCGTTCGCCCGTAGTGAACAACGACGGGGCGCGCTACCTGGCCGCGGCCGAGGCCTACCTGCAATCGGGGTTCGAGGCCGCGCTGCGCGTCTACCCCTGGCCGTTCTACTCCATCCTGGTCGGCCGCCTGTCCACCCTCGTCGGCTCGACGACGGCGGCCGCCCATCTCCTGGATGCGGTGTTGCTCGCCGTCGCCTCCGCCGCGTTCGTAGCGATCGTGCGTGAGCTCGGAGGCGATCGCCCGGTGCAGTGGGTGGCGGCCGGCCTCGTCCTCACCCACCCCGCGGTCACCCTCCTGCGTGCGGTCGTGGCGCGCGATTTCGGGATGTGGGCGTTCGCGCTCGTCGGCCTCGTGGCCCTCCTGCGCTTCGGCCGGACCGGGCGGTACGGCTACGCCCTCGTGTGGGGGGCTTGCGGGGCGGCTTCGATGCTCTTCCGGCCCGAGTCCGTGGTCCTGTGGGCGGCCGCGGCGCTGGCCCCGCTGCTCGACCCCGACCTGCCGCGCCGCGTCCGCGCGCGCCGCGTGGCCCTGCTGGCCCCCTTCCCGGTGGCGGCCGCCGCGTTCATCCTGTCCGTGGCCAGGGAAGCCTCCGCCCTGGCCGTGGCCATCCCCGCGCCGGTCGTCGTGGTGGCCGCCGCCTCGAGCGGGTTCCGCTCCGCCTCGCGGGCGCTGGCCGCCGCGTTCCCCTACCCGCACGGGCGGGAGTATGCCCCGTACATCCTCCTGTGGGGGCTGACCCTCGTGCCTCCGGTCAAGCTCGTCCGCGCGATCGGGCTGGCCCAGGCGGCCCTGACCGGCGCCGGCCTGGCCACGGCGCCCGGCACCCGGGCCGCGCGGAGGACGCTCGCGCTGGCGGCGGCGGGGGCGGCGCTCCCGTTGCTCGTGCTGCTCCCCACGCGCCTCTTCCTCGAGACCCGATACACCGTCCTGTGCAGCCTGGTCCTCCTCGCCTTCGCGCCCTTCGGGGCGGTGGCGCTCTTCCGGCGCCGGTCGTACGCTCGGGCCGCCGCCGCCGTGGCCGGCGTGCTCGTCGTCGCTCTCTGGGCGCGCGACATGGCCGCCCCTCCCGAGCACCGCGCGCACCTGGTCGCGGCCGGGCAGTGGCTGGCCGAACATGCCCCCGCGGTAGCGCGCATCCACACCAACAGCCCGCAGGTGGCGTATTACAGCCGGCGGCGGGTGGACTGGAACGAGGTCGAGTCGTCGCTGCTGGGGGCGCCGCTCACCCTGGGGACGGGAGGGACCGACTTCCTCGCCCTGGTCGTGCCTCGCGCCCCGAGCGTGCCTCTCCCCGAGCCGTGGGACCGCCCGGTCGCCGCCTTCGGCGCCCGCGACGGCGAGCAGGTCTTGATCTACCGCGCCCAGCCCGCAGTGCCGTGAGCGGACATCCGGCCTCTCAGTTGCGCGTGAGCCGCAGGGGCACCGGCTCGTCCACCGCTGGCCGCACGGGGGCCGGCTGGGGGACCGGCGGCTCCGCGCCCGGCTGATACGAGGGGAAGAGGGCCCTCAGACCGGCCAGCACACCCTCGCGATCGCCCTGGGCGGCCCGCCTCTCGATCTCCACCACGTCGAGCATCACCTGCTGGGTCGGCGACCGCGTGGCCACGGCGCGAATCGCTTCCCGGAAGAGGACGCTGGCGCGCGCCTCTTCCACCGTCATCAGCTCCTCGTCGAGCCGCTCTCCCGCCCGCAGCCCGGTGAACACGATGGGGACCTCCTGCTCGGGCACGAGCCCCGACATCGTGATCATCAGGCGCGCGAGGTCCAGGATGCGGATGGGCTCGCCCATCTCGAGGACGCAGAGGTCGGCGGGGTGGTGGAGGCCGGCGAGGAGCACCAGGCCGACCGCCTCCCGGATCGTCATCAGGTAGCGGCGGCATTCCGGATGGGTCACCGTGACCGGCCCCCCGGCCGCGATCTGGGACTTGAACAACGGCACCACGCTGCCCGCGCTCCCGAGCACGTTCCCGAACCGCACGACCGTGAACTCGGTGGCCGAGCGCTGGCCCTCGTCGCGCACGATGAACTCCGCGAGCCGCTTGGAGGCGCCCATGGCGGAAACAGGATCGACCGCCTTGTCGGTCGAGATGAGCACGAAACGCTCGGCCCCGGCTTCCGTGGCCATCCGCGCCACGTTCCGGCACCCGGTGACGTTCGTCTTGATCGCCTCCTCGGGAGCGTTCTCCATGAGGGGGACGTGCTTGTGGGCGGCGGCGTGGAAGACGTCCTGCGGCCGGTACTGGCGGCCGAGCGCGCGCAGGCGCGTGAGGTCGCGCACGTCGCCGACCTCGATCGTGACCTTGAGGTCGGGGAAGTTCCGCTCCAGCCGGCGGAACAGGAAGTAGAGGTCGTTCTCGTTGGTGTCGACGAGGACCAGGTTGGCCGGTCCGAGCTCCGCCACCTGATGGGTGATCTCGCTGCCGATGGAGCCGGCCGCCCCGGTGACCAGGACGCGCCGCCCGGCGATGAGCCGGCTGACCTCCTCCTTGTCGAAGACCACCTGGCGCCGCGACAGGAGATCGTCGGGGACGAGGTCCTGGAGCATCGAGGCGCTGGCCCGGTCGTTGAGGTAGGCGAAGGACACGGGCAGGATCTTGTAGTTGAGCTTCAGCTCGGCACAGGAGTCGAGGATCTCCCGCAGGCGGTCGGCGGGCAGCCGCGGGATCGAGAACAGGAGCTGCTCGACGCCGAGCCGACGGACCAGCTTGGGGAGCGCGCGCAGCCGGCCCAGCACCGGCCGGCCTCCGATCGACATCCCCTGCTTGCGGGGGTCGTCGTCCACGAAGCCGATGACGCGGTAGGCGTGCTCGTCGGACCGGAAGAGGTCGCGGAGGAGCAGCTCGCCCGCGCTGCCCGCCCCCACCACGATGGTGCGGACGCTGGGCGACTGGCTCCGCCGCACCGTCCACCGGTTGGCCAGGCGGGGCGAGAAGCGGAGGGCGCCCACGAGGCTGGTCGTGACCAGGAACTCGATGATCAGAGTCGAGCGCGGGGGCCCGATGGACACGTCCTGGAACGCGCGCTGCACGAAGTAGAAGAACGAGATGAAGATCGCGGTCCCGGTGAAGCTGGCCTGCACCAGGCGGACCGCCTCGTGGAAGCCGGACAGGCGGAACGACCACCGGTGGATCCCGAACAGCACGTGCAGGGTCAGCCGGATGACGAGCAGGGCGGGCAGGCACCGGTAGAGCTGGGTCATCCGCGCCGGCGGAATCGCCCCCTCGAAGCGCAGCAGGTACGCCACGTAGAAGGCAGCCGCGATGCAGGCGGTGTCGAGGAGGAGGATGGCCAGCTCCTGCCGCCGGGGCGAGGCCGCGGACAGGAACCACCGCGGCTCGTCTCGTGGGAAGGCCGTCACGAGACCCGCCCCGCCAGCCGGGCCTCGACCGCGAAGAGCGTCACCGCCACCGCCAGGGCCGCCCAGGCCCAGGCGGCCAAGCCCGTGCCCAGCGCGAGTAGTCCAAGGGCGGTCAGCACCGCCGAGCCCAGGGCGATCGCGGCGGCCACGCGCGCGTGCCCGAGCCCCCCCGCCACCAGCCGCTGGTAGAGGTGCTCGCGGTGCGCCTCGAACCAGCGCTCACCGCGCGCGGCCCGGCGCATCAGCGTCCAGGTGGCATCGGAGAGAAAAAGCCAGAGGCTCATGCAGGTCCAGAGGACGACTCGCGACCTCGAGTCGGGTGCGGCAAGAAGAGGAAGTGCGGCAAGAGTATACCCCAGCGTGAGGCTGCCGACATCGCCGAGGAAGATCCGGGCGGGGGCCCAGTTGAAGGCGAGGAACCCCGCGCTGCCCCCCGCCAGCGCGGCGTCCACCCGCGCCGCGAACGGATCCCAGAAAGCCAGTGCGCCGCCCAGGCCGGTGATGGCCGCCTGCGCGGGGGCCAGGCCGTCGATGCCGTCGAGGAAATTGAAGAAGTTCGTCACCGCGACCAGCCAGATCACGGCCAGCGGAGCCGCCATCGGGCCCAGGGGCAGGTCCAGCGGCGGCGGAAGGGGGAGCCTCGGGATCCCCCCGGTGACGGCGACCAGCGCGATCGAGACGGCAAGCTGGACGGCCATGCGGGCCAGCGGACCGAGGCCGAAGCGGTCGTCGGCCAGCCCGATCAGCGCGAGCAGTCCCACGCCGCCGAGGAGGACGGCGTCGGGTAGGCGCAGCGGGCCCGCTCCGCCCGCGGTCAGGAGGGCGAGGGCGGCGGCGGCCAGGATGGCCAGGCCGCCTCCACGCGGCGTCACGCGCGTGTGGGACGACCGCGGGTTGGGGCGGTCGAGGAGGCCGGAGCACGCGGCCAGCCGCGCCGCCGCCGGGGTGAGGACGAGCGCGGCGGCCAGGGAAACGACGAAGATCGCGCCCAGCCGCGCGAGCGTGACCGTCACGCGGGGAGCTTAACCGGACGAGGGGCCGGAAGGGTCCCGCGGGCGCACGGAGCGCGGCTCGACTTGACGCCCTCTCCGCCGGCAGTGTAGCTTCCGTGGCCGGGACGCTCCCACCTCGCGCGACGCGTCACCTCCACGGACCCACACTGTATCCATGAAGGTACTGGTCACCGGCGGCGCCGGGTTCATAGGTTCGGCGGTCGTCCGGCACCTGCTCCGGGGTCCCGACGACAGCGTCGTCACCGTCGACAAGCTCACGTATGCCGGCAACCTCGAGTCCCTGGCCGCGGTGGCGGACAGCCCTCGCCATCGCTTCCTCCAGGCCGACATCGGCGACGCCGAGCGCATGGCGGCGGCGTTCGACGAGCATCGGCCCGACGCCGTCCTCCACCTGGCCGCGGAATCGCACGTGGACCGGTCCATCGACGGGCCGCGCGCCTTCGTCTCCACCAACGTCGTGGGGACGTACACCCTCCTCGAGGCCGCGCGCGCCCATTGGACCAGGCTGGGCGGAGAAGCCCGCGCGCGCTTCCGCTTCCACCACGTCTCGACCGACGAGGTCTACGGCAGCCTCGGACCCGAGGGCCTCTTCACCGAGGACACCCCTTACCGGCCCAACTCGCCCTACTCGGCCACCAAGGCCTCGTCCGACCACCTCGTGCGCGCCTGGCACCACACCTACGGCCTGCCCGTCGTGACCAGCAACTGCTCGAACAACTACGGGCCCTACCAGTTCCCCGAGAAGCTCATCCCGCTCTGTCTCATCCGCGCGCTCAGGGGCGACGACCTCCCCGTGTACGGGCGCGGCGAGAACGTGCGCGACTGGCTCTACGTGGACGACCATGCGCGCGCCCTGGAGACCGTCCTCAAGACGGGCGTCCCCGGCGAGACCTACAACGTGGGTGGAAGCAGCGAGAAGACGAACCTCGAGGTCGTCACCGCGCTGTGCGCGCTGCTCGACGAGCTCTCTCCGGACGCGCGCGTGGGCCCGCGGGCGACGCTCATCCGCTTCGTGACCGACCGGCCCGGGCACGACCTGCGCTACGCGATCGACGCCTCCCGGATCCGGCGGACCCTGGGCTGGCAGCCGCAGGAGACCTTCGCCAGCGGCCTGCGCAAAACCGTCCAGTGGTACCTCGAGAACCGCACCTGGTGGGAGCGGGTCCTCGACGGGCGCTATCGGGGCGAGCGCATCGGGCTCGGGACGGCCTCCGGATGAAGCGGAAAGGCCTGGTCCTGGCCGGCGGCTCGGGCACGCGCCTGTACCCGATCACGCGAGTCATCAGCAAGCAGCTCCTGCCCCTGTACGACAAGCCGATGATCTACTACCCGCTCTCCACGGTCATGCTGGCGGGCATCCGGGAGATCCTGATCATCACCACGCCGCGGGACCTCCCGCAGTTCCAGGACCTGCTGGGGGACGGGCGGCAGTGGGGGCTCGACCTGCGCTACGCCGCCCAGCCGCACCCGGGAGGGCTGGCCCAGGCCTTCCTGATCGGCGAGCAGTTCATCGGGCCCGATCCCTGCTGCCTCATCCTCGGGGACAACGTCTTCCACGGCCACGGCTTCGGGGAGACGCTGGCCGGGGTCTCCGCCCGCGAGGAGGGCGCGACCGTCTTCGGCTACTGGGTGCAGGACCCCGAGCGCTACGGGGTGGTGAGCTTCGACGAGTCCGGGCGGGCGGCCGACATCGAGGAGAAGCCGGAAAAGCCCCGCTCGAACTACGCGGTCACCGGCCTCTACTTCTATGACAACCAGGTTGTCGACATCGCGAAGGGGCTGCGCCCGTCCGCGCGCGGGGAGCTGGAGATCACCGACGTCAACCGCGCCTACCTCCGGAAGGGCCAGCTCCAGGTGGTCCGCCTGGGTCGCGGATTCGCCTGGCTCGACACGGGGACCCACGAGTCCCTCCTCCAGGCCAACGACTTCATCCACGTCGTCGAGGCCCGCCAGGGGCTGAAGATCGCCTGCCCGGAGGAGATCGCCTGGCGCATGGGCTACATCTCCACCGCCGAGCTCGAGGCGCTGGCCGCCCCCCTGGCCAAGAGCGGCTACGGGTCGTACCTCCTGGAGCTGGTCCGGCGCGGCGACGAGGGACCGGCGGAGGACCGCCGTTGAAAGTGGAGGAGACCGCGCTGCCGGGAGTGCTCGTCCTCGCTCCCGACGTGCACCGCGACGACCGCGGCGAGTTCTTCGAGTCCTGGCACCGGGCGCGCTACGCGGAGCTGGGCCTGCCCGCGGAGTTCGTGCAGGACAACGTCTCGGTATCGCGCCGGGGCGTGGTGCGGGGCCTGCATTTCCAGCATCCGCGGCCCCAGGGTAAGCTGATCGTCGCTCTCCAGGGTGAGGTCTACGACGTCGCCGTCGACATCCGCGTCGGCTCGCCGTCCTTCGGGCGCTGGGTGGCGGTCACGCTCTCCGGGGCCGACCGCCGCCAGCTGTGGATCCCTCCCGGCTTCGCGCACGGCTTCTGCGCCACCAGCGAGTCGGCGACCGTGGGCTACAAGTGCACGGACGTCTACGTGCCCGGGACGGAGCGGTGCCTGATCTGGAACGACCTGCGGCTGGCGATCCCGTGGCCGATCACGGGTGCGGTCGTGTCGCGGAAAGACGCGTCCGGGCGGAGCCTGGGCGACCTGGAGCGGGCGCTGGAGCTTCCGCGCTACACGACGCCCGACTGAGCGCCACCGTCGGCGTCGTCGTGGTCAACTGGAACTCGGGCGACATGCTCCGGAAGTGCCTGGACGGCCTCGCCGGCCAGACGCGACCGCCGGAGAAGGTCGTCGTCGCCGACAACGGCAGCGAGGACGGGTCCGCCGAGGGCCTCGAGGAGCGCTACCCGCGGGTGGACGTCCTCCGCCTCGGCCGGAACCTCGGCTTCGCCGCCGCCAACAACCGCGCCATCGCCCTTCTGGAGACGGCCTGGGTCGCGCTCCTCAACCCGGACGCCTTCCCGGAGGCGGGCTGGCTCGACGCGCTGCTGCGCGCGGCGGCCGCCCATCCCGAGTTCTCGCTCTTCGCGAGCCGGCTCGTGCGGGCGGGCGACCCCACGCGGCTCGACGGGACGGGCGACGTCTACTACGCGAGCGGCCTGGCCGCGCGCCGTGACCATGGCCGTACCGCGGACGGCCGCGGCCTGTCGCCGGAGGAGGTGTTCGCCCCCTGCGCGGCGGCCGCGCTGCTGCCCGTCGAGGCCTTCCGGCGGCACGGGGGGTTCGACGAGAGCTACTTCTGCTACTTCGAGGACGTGGACCTCGCCTTCCGCCTCCGCCTCTCCGGCCATCGGTGCCTCTATGTGCCGGAGGCGGTGGTCCATCACGTCGGCTCCGGCTCCGCCGGCGCCCGCAGCGCGTTCACGCTCTACCACGGCCACCGGAACCTGGTCTGGACCTTCTTCAAGGACATGCCGCTGGGGCTGCTGCTGCTCTACCTGCCGCAGCACCTCCTGCTGAACCTGGTGTCGCTCGGCTACTTCGCGGCCCGTGGGCAGGGAGGCACGATCGCGCGCGCGAAGTGGGACGCGATGCGGGGGCTGCCCCGCGTGCTGCGGGAGCGCCGCCGGGTGCAGGCCCGCCGCACGGTGAGCGCGGGGGCCCTCCGCCACGTCCTCCGCCGCGGCCTCCTCGCCCCCTATCGCGAGCGGCTGCGGGACGGCGCGCGGTGAGCGTCGTCGAAGGCCTGACCAGCGTCATCACGGTCAACTTCAACGCCGGCGAGCTCCTGCTCCGCTCGGCGCGCGCCGCGCTCGGCTCCACCGCGCCCGTGGAGCTGCTGGTGGTGGACAACCATTCCGAGGACGACAGCATCGCGCGCCTGCGGGAGGCCCTGGGCGGCGATCCCCGGCTGCGCATCCTCGAGAACGCGTCCAACCTGGGGTTCGCGCGGGCCAACAACGGCGCCGCCGCCGAGGCCCGCGGCGATCATCTCCTGTTCCTGAACCCGGACTGCCTGATCGAGGAGGACACCATTTGCCGGATGAGGCAGGCGCTGGCCGCGCATCCCGAGGCCGGCATGGCGGGCTGCCTCATCCTCAACCCGGACGGGACGGAGCAGGCCGGCTGCCGGCGGGCCGTCCCCACGCCCTGGAGGGCGTTCGTGCGCGCGACGGGCCTGGCCCGGATGTTCCCGAACTACCGTCGGCTGCTCGACGACTTCGTCCTCGTGCACCAGCCGCGGCCGACCGAGCCCGTCCCCGTGGAGGCGATCTCGGGGGCGTTCATGCTCGTGGGGCGCCGCGCCCTCGAAGGCGTGGGGCCGATGGACGAGGCCTACTTCCTCCATTGCGAGGACCTCGACTGGTGCATGCGATTCCGGGCCCGCGGCCACCAGATCCTCTTCGTGCCGCAGGTGGCGGTGGTCCACCACAAGGGCTACTGCAGCCGTGACCGGCCGGTGCGCGTCCTCTGGCACATGCATCGGGGGATGATCCACTTCTACCGCAAGTTCTTCCGGCACCAGTACCCGGCGCCCCTGATGTGGATGGTGGTCGCCGGAGTGTGGGCGCGCTTCGCCGCGCTGGCCGCCCGGGCGGCCATCCGCCGTGGACACGCCTGAGGCGCGCGGGCCGATCGTCGTCGCCGGAGCGACCGGGATCGTCGGGAGGTACCTCCTGCCGCGGCTCCGCGCCGCCGGCTACGACGTGGTCGCCCTGGGCCGGCATCCGGCTCCACCCTGGCTTCCGGCCGGCGTGCGCTGGCAGGTGGCGGACATCGCGGAGGGCCTGGCCATCGCGGACGGGGTCCGCCGTCCGGCCCTCGTCCACGCCGCGCCCCTCTGGCTGGCGCCGCGGGTGATCTCGGACCTCGTTCCCGCGGGCGTCCGGCGGGTCGTGGCCTTCGGATCGACCAGCCGGTTCACGAAGCTCTCGTCCCCGGACGCGGACGAGCGGGCGCTGGCCCTGCGGCTGGCGGAGGCGGAATCCGCCCTGGAGCGCGCCTGCTCGGCGGCGGGGGCGGCCTGGACCATCCTCCGGCCCACGCTGATCTACGGCGGAGGCTTCGACCGCAACGTCTCGACCATCGCGGCCTTCGCCCGCCGATTCCGCTTCTTCCCGGTGGTGGGCGGCGGCCGAGGGCGGCGGCAGCCGGTGCACGCCGACGACCTCGCCCTGGCCTGCCTCTCCGCGCTCGAGCGTGCCACCGCGGACGGACGCGCCTACGACCTCGGCGGCGGGAGCACGCTCAGCTACCGCGAGATGGTCACGGCGATCTTCGAAGGCCTGGGCCGGCCCCCGCGGATCGTCGACGTCCCGCTCCCCCTGGCGCGCGCCGGCCTGCGCGCCCTGCGCCTGCTTCCCGGCCTCCGCCACCTGAGAGCGGCCATGGCCGACCGCGCCGGCGAGGACCTCTGCTTCGATCACGCCGAGGCCGCCCGCGACCTCGGCTATGCCCCGCGGCCGTTCGTGTTTCCCGGCTGAGCCCGCGGCGCCCGCGAGGGGTCAGGGTCCGATGAGGGTCTTCCTCCGCGACACGAACTCGTCGAACACCATCGTGCCGCCCGACCCCGACTTGAGGCTGAGGCCCCCCATGCGCGCGAAGTCCACCGTGCTCAGGTTGTTGTCGAGCGTGCTCAGGACGGACTTCGAGAGCCCGTCGATGAAGAGCTCGAACCGGCCGTCGTTCGCGCTGGGCGTCGTGGACTGGCGCCAGTCCAGCTCGATGGCGTGGGGAGCGTCCGTGATCGTGAAGAAGGGGGTGTCGGCCAGGGTGTCGTCGTCGAGCCGGCAGCGCCCCATGATCGCGTACACCCCCGCCTGCCGCCGGAGCACGATCGTGGCCAGCCGGCGCGTGGGGTTCTCCTCGAAGGCGATGAGGATGCGGGTCCTGAGGTGGGCCTGCGCCTCCCCGGGGTCGAAGTTGCGCGGATCGAAGTAGAAGCGCGCCCGATAGCGGTTCTCGTTCGTCGGCGTGTCGTCCTCGACGTAGATCGGGTTGACGTCGTTGACGACGGCTTGCAGGCCGAGCGTCGTCGAGTTCAGCCCGGAGGAGCCGTTCACGGTGAGGTCGCCGCCGGAGGTCGCGTTCGCCGTCCAGCGCGAGAAGTCGCCCGTCTGGAAGCCGTCCTGGAAGATGAGGTCCACGAACTCGAGAGCGCCGATGTCGCACTGCGGCCCCTGGGGACGCGCGGTGCCGACCTGGTCGGTGGCCGGACAG
>JBGPBV010000042.1:0-45206 GCA_041481445.1 Vicinamibacteria bacterium | reverse complement strand
GAAGGACATCCGCACGTCGCTCAAGTGCATGTCGGCGCCGAAGGACGGGGTGGGGTCACCGTCGTGGAGCTGAAGGAATAACCATGTCCTTCCCGGACAGCTTCGTCGAGGAGGTGCGCCGCACGGCGGACATCGCGCGCTACATCTCCGAGCACGTCCAGCTCAAGAAGACGGGGGCCTCCTGGAAGGGACTGTGCCCCTTCCACCAGGAGAAGACGCCGAGCTTCAACGTCAACCCCGACCGCGGCGCCTTCCACTGCTTCGGCTGCGGGGTCGGCGGGGACGTCTTCAAGTTCGCGATGCTGCACGAGAAGGTCGGCTTCCCGGAGGCGATCGAGCTGGTGGCGCGCCGGTTCGGCATCCCGGTGCCGGAGAACCGCTACGAGCAAGGGCCCGACCGCAAGGAGCGCGACGAGATGCTCGCGCTCCTCGAAGCCGCCACCGAGCACTTCGAGCGCAACCTGTGGACCGCTCCCGGCACCAGGGCCCGTGAATACCTCCTGGGTCGGGGGTTCAAGAAAGACACGCTGGAGCGGATCCGCGCGGGCGCGGCCGCCGACAGCTGGGGCGACCTCTTCGAGAGCCTCAGGCGCCGCTTCCCGGTGGCGGCCCTGATGACGGCGGGCCTCGTGCGCGAGGGCCAGAAGACGAACAAGCCGTACGACTGGTTCCGGAACCGCGCCGTCTTCCCTATTGCCAGCGATTCTGGCAAAATGGTGGGTTTTGGCGCCCGGAGCCTGGACGGCAGTGAGCCCAAGTACCTCAACTCGCCCGAGAGCCCGGCCTACCAGAAGAGCAAGACCCTGTACGGACTTTCCTGGGCCAAGGACGCGATACGTAAAGAGGGGCGGGTCGTCTTGATGGAGGGATACCTGGACGTGGCGCGGGCGCTCGAGTGCGGCGTGGAGGAGGTCGTGGCGACCTGCGGGACCGCCCTGACCGCCGCCCACGCCCGCCTGATCCGCCGGTTCTCGGACAAGGTCGTGGTGAACTTCGACCAGGACGAGGCCGGCCAGAACGCGGCGCGCAAGAGCCTGGACCTGCTGCTCGAGGAGGGCCTGAAGGTGCACGTGGTCGAGCTGCCCGCGGGCGACGACCCCGACACCTTCCTGAAGGCCCACGGCGGCGAGGCCTATCGCGCGCGGCTGGCCGAGGCTCCGCCGGCCATGGAGTGGCTCATCCGCAGGGCGGCGGGCGAGAACGACACGAAGACCCCGGCGGGCAAGGCCGCCTATCTCAACGTCCTGCTGCCCGTGCTGTCCCGCATCGACAACGCGGTCGAGCGGATGGCCTGGCTGCCGGCGGTGGTCGAGCGCGCGGCCCTGGACGACGGCGCCACGCGGGAAGAGCTGCGGCGGGCCCTGGCCGCACGCGCGACCGCCGTGCGCGCGCGTGTCGAGGCCGAGCCGGCGGCCCCTCCGCCCACGGTGGCCGAGCGCCGCCTCCTGCCCGCCGAGAAACTGCTGCTCACGCTGATCGTCGAAGGATCGGAGGGGCTGGCGGCGGCCCTCCTGGAGCTCCAGGCGGCCGACCTGGAGCGGCTGCCGTCGGGCCCGGTCCTGCAGGTCGCTCGGGCCCTGGCCGCGGACGGCAAGCCCGTGACCCGCGCCGCCATGGAGGACGCGCTGGGCGAGGACGAGCGCCGGCTGCTGAGCGAGATCGCGGTGGGGGCAGTGCCGACGAGCGGGGTGACGCCGTTGGACTGTGTCCGGGAGCTGCGCTGCGTGCCGCTGAAGGCCCGCATGGCGGAGATCCAGAAGGACCTGGCCCGGGCCACGGGAGCGGACGAGGAAGCGCTCCTGAGCGAGAAGCTCCAGCTGAAACGATTCATCTCGAGCATTTGATCTGTAACGGGGAGGGTGTCCCGGGCGTCTAAATAGAACGGCCGCTGGACGGGCGAGCAGAGCCGGCGGGCATTCGAGGAACGAGGGAGAGAGCACGAAATGGCGTTGTCGATCGAAGAAAAGTACGACGAAGTACGGCAGCTCATCACCATGGGAAAGGAGAAGGGCTATCTCCTCTACGAAGAGGTGAACGACATGCTGCCGTCCGAGATCAGCTCCTCGGACGAGCTGGACGACATCTTCTCGATGTTCGGACAGATGGGCATCGAGGTCGTCGACTCGGAGCAGAAGTTCCGCGAGGCCAAGGAAGGCGAAGAGGGCGCGGAGCTCGACCTCACCCCCGGCACCCTCGACAAGACCAACGACCCCGTGCGCATGTACCTCCGCGAGATGGGCACGGTGCCCCTCCTCACGCGGGAGGGCGAGGTCGAGATCGCCAAGCGCATCGAGCGCGGCAAGAAGGCGGTCATGCGCGTCATCACGCGCACGCCCATGGCCGCGCAGGAAGTGGCGCGCCTGGCCGAGCGGCTGGAGGCGGGCGAGCTGACGGTCCGGGACGTCGTGATCTTCAACGAGGAAGAGGTCACCGACGAGAAGATCGCGGCCAAGATCAAGGAGACCCTGAAGCTCACGGGCAAGGTCGCGGAGGCCCACCAGGAGTACCTGAAGTACCGCGAGAAGTTCGTGGAGATCGGGAAGCGCGAGCCGAAGTACGTGAAGGCGAAGTGGAAGCTGGCCCGCCTGCGCATCCGGATGTCGCTGTCCATCCAGCGCATCGAGTTCGCGGAGCCGGTCAAGCGCCGCCTGGTCGAGCGCCTGCGCGAGTCCGTCGAGCGCATCCGCGAGGCCGAGCGCACCATCGAGAAGATCGAGGTCAGGGTCAGGGCCTCCAAGTCGGAGGAGAACCGCCAGATCCTGCGCAAGCAGATCCGCGAGCAGCGCGACGGCCTGCGGTCCATCTCCGAGGACTTCGACGCCCCCACCGACGAGCTCAAGCGCGAGCTGCGCACGGTGGTCGAGGGCGAGATCCGCGCCGAGCAGGCCAAGAAGGAGCTGGTGGAGGCCAACCTCCGCCTGGTGGTCTCGATCGCCAAGAAGTACACGAACCGCGGCCTGCAGTTCCTGGACCTGATCCAGGAAGGCAACATCGGCCTCATGAAGGCGGTGGACAAGTTCGAGTACAAGCGCGGCTACAAGTTCTCGACCTACGCCACGTGGTGGATCCGCCAGGCCATCACCCGCGCCATCGCGGACCAGGCCCGCACGATCCGCATCCCCGTGCACATGATCGAGACGATCAACAAGCTCATCCGCACGTCGCGCGCGCTGGTCCAGGAGCTGGGCCGCGAGCCCTCTTCGGAGGAGATCGCCAAGCGGATGGACATCCCGGTCTCGAAGGTCCGCAAGGTCCTCAAGATCGCGCAGGAGCCGATCTCGCTGGAGACGCCGATCGGCGAGGAAGAGGATTCGCATCTGGGCGACTTCATCGAGGACCGCAACGTGGTCTCTCCGTCGGAGGCCGTGATCAACATCAACCTGAAGGAGCAGACCGAGGCGCTGCTCAAGACCCTGACTCCCCGCGAGGAGAAGGTCATCAAGATGCGCTTCGGCCTCGGGGACGGGTCCGAGCACACGCTGGAAGAGGTCGGCCAGAGCTTCGCGGTCACCCGCGAGCGCATCCGGCAGATCGAGGCCAAGGCGCTCCGCAAGCTGCGGCATCCGTCGCGGTCGCGGAAGCTGAAGGCGTTCCTGGAGGGCAGCCGGATCTAGGACCCCACAACCAGTCTTTGACACTCGAACGGCCGCACGGGGCTTTGGTGCCCCTGCGGCCGTTTTGTTTTTGCCGCCTTGATCGACTTCGTGAAGCTGCTTTCCCGTTCCGGGACGGGTTGACAACAGCGCGCTCAACTCGGTCCGGACCGAGTTGGCCGGTGCGGCACAACTGCCATGGAGGACCGATGCTTCCTGCCGAGGGGTACATCACGACGGACGACGGCGTGCGCTTGTGGTTCCAGACGGTGGGCTCAGGTTCGCAGGTCGTGGTGCTTCCGAACGGGTTCCATCTCCTCGACGATTTCTCTCCGCTCGCGGGCGGCCGCACGCTCGTCTTCTACGACGTCCGCAACCGCGGCCGGTCGGACACCGTCACCGATCCGGCCAGGCTCGCTCGCGGCATCCACAACGACGTGGACGACCTCGACGCCGTGCGCCGGCACTTCGGTCTCGACCGCCTGAACCTGATCGGCCACTCGTACATGGGCCTGATGGTGATCCTCTACGCGATGAAGTACCCGGCACAGGTGGACCGGATCGTCCAGATCGGGCCGATGGCGCCGGATGCGCGCAAGCAGTACCCGCCGGACCTGTCCAACAACGACGACGTCCTCCGCGCCACGTTCGCGAAGCTCGGCGAGCTCCAGAACGAGCGCGCCTCCTCCGATCCGATCGAGTTCTGCCGGAAGTCCTGGTCGATCCTGGGCGTCATCTACGTCACGGATCCGAAAGACGCCGGCAAGATCAACTGGGGCCGCTGCGACCTCCCGAACGAACGGAGCTTCATGCCGTACTGGGCCGGGGCCATCCTCCCCTCGATCCAATCCCTTTCCCTCACGGGGGACGATCTGGCGGGCGTGAAGGCGCGCGTCCTGACGATCCACGGCACCAGGGACCGAAGCGCCCCGTACGGCGGCGGGCGTGAGTGGGCGTCCCTCTTGCCGAACGCGCGCTTCGTGAGCATCGAGAACGCCGGCCATGCACCCTGGATCGAAGATCACGAGCAAGTCTTCACGTCGATCACGACGTTCCTCGACGCCGCGTGGCCGGAGGCGGCGGAGAGGGTCGAAGAGCGTTCGAGTCCTGGAGCGGAGCGATGAGATAGGATCCGCCCCGGATGCCGCCCGTCCTCGACGCGCGGAGCCTGCGCAAGTCCTTCGGCGCGATCACCGCCGTGTCCGACGTCTCGTTCACGGTCGGCGCCGGCGAGCTGGTGGGGCTGCTCGGCCCCAACGGCGCGGGCAAGAGCACGACCGTGGGAATGATCGTGGGCATCGTGCCGCCCGATGCGGGCGAGGTCCGCATCAACGGCCAGGTCCTGCGCGGCGACACCGATCCCGCGAAGGCGTCCATCGGGCTCGTGCCCCAGGATCTCGCGCTCTTCGACGAGCTGCCCGCGCGCGAGAACCTGCGGTTCTTCGGGGCGCTCTACGGCCTGGCGGGCGCCGCCCTCGAGGCGACCATCGCCTCCGGCCTCGAGTTCGTGGGCCTCGCCGACCGCGCGCGCGACAAGGTCAAGACGTTCAGCGGCGGGATGAAACGGCGCCTCAACCTGGCCGCGGGGCTGTTGCACGATCCACCGCTCTTGCTGCTCGACGAGCCGACGGTGGGCATCGACCCGCAGAGCCGCAACGCCATCTTCGACAACCTCGAGGCGCTGCGGGCGCGCGGCAAGTCCATCGTGTACACGACGCACTACATGGAGGAGGCGGAGCGGCTCTCGGACCGCATCGTGATCGTGGACCACGGCCGCGTGATCGCGAACGACACCGTGCGCGGCCTCTATGGCCTCCTCCCGGCGTCGCGGCGGCTGACCGTCGAGCTACGCGGAAAGGCGCCGGCGGACCCGGGACTGGTCGACGCCGTGCGCGCGCTGCCGGACGTCGCATCGGCGGAGATCGCGGACGGCACGCTCTCCGTCGCCATCGATGATCTCGCGGCCGGCGCCCCCGCCGTGCTCACCCTGTTGCAGCAGCGCGGGGTCGCCTACGACCACGTGGTGAGCGAGCGCGGAGACCTCGAGACCGTCTTCCTGTCGCTCACTGGCCGCACCCTGAGGGACTGATGGCACTCCGGGCGTGGCGCGCCATGGTGCGCAAAGACCTGCTGCTCTTCTTCACCGACCGGCGCTCGGTGATCATGAGCTTCGCGGCGCCCATCGCCATCGCCTCCTTCTTCGGCTTCATCTTCTCCGGCAACCAGAGCTCGGAGACCGCGCGGGTGCCCGTGCGCGTGGTGGACCAGGATGGGAGCGTCATCTCCAAGGCGATCGTGCAGGGCCTCTCCGCGGACAAGTCGCTCGCGGTGACCGGAGGCAGCCTCGACGAGTCCCGCGAGGCGGTGCGGCGTGGCAAGACGACGGTGGCGGTGGTGGTGCCGGCGGGGTTCGGGGACGCGGCGGGGCAGGCGCTCTTCGGCGGCGTCGCGAAGCCGCAGCTCGAGCTCCTCTACGACCCCTCGCACGGCGTCGAGCTGGCCATGGTGCGCGGCCTCCTCACCGAGCACGTGATGCAGGCCGTGAGCGCCGAGATGTTCGGTGGCGACCAGGGCCGCCGGCTCTCCCAGCAGGCGCTCGAGCAACTGAGGTCCTCCGGCGGCATGGCCGAGGGCGACCGGCGAGCGCTCGCCGACATGCTGGGCGCGGTGAACCGCTGGTACGAGCGCGGTGCGGCGTCACCGGCGCCGGGCGCCTCCCCCGTGGCATCGCGGGGTCTCGCCATGCCGTACACCGTGCATGAGGAGGCGGTCACCGTGCGCACGGGCGTCCCCTACAACGGCTTCGCGCACTCCTTCGGGGGGATGGGCGTCCAGTTCCTGCTGTTCGCCTGCATCGACCTCGCGATCGGCATGCTCCTCGAGCGGCAGCAAGGGCTGTGGAAGCGCCTGCGCGCCGCGCCCCTCTCGCGGGGTCTCCTGCTCGCGGGCAAGGGCACCAGCGGAGCGCTCATCGCCCTCATGAGCCTGTGGGTGACGTTCGCGTTCGGGATGGCCGTGTTCCGGATCCGCATCGAGGGCAGTTGGATCGCCTTCGTGGGCGTATGCGTGGCCACGGCCGTGATGGCCTCCTGTTTCGGGCTGTTGATCGCCGCGCTCGGCAAGACGCCGCAGGCCACGCGCGGCGTGGCCATCCTGGCCGTGCTGTTGATGGTGATGCTCGGCGGCGCCTGGGTGCCTTCGTTCGTGTTTCCGGCGTGGCTGCAGCGAGTCACGCTCGTGGTCCCCGCGCGCTGGGCCGTGGACGGCCTCGACGCCACGACCTGGCGCGGGGCCTCGCTCGCGGCGACGCTGCCCACGATCGGCGTGCTGCTCGGCTTCGCGGCGCTGTTCGGCGCGCTCGCCGTCGCGCGCTTCCGCTGGGAGGAGTAGCGGTCGTCGGCCCTGGCTAGTGTCGCACCGGCCGAGGCCGGTAGTAGCCGGCCACCGTGACCACACCCAGCACTTCGCATAGTCCCCCGCCCGCCGACACCCCAACCACGAGGGGCTGGCTAGGAAGGGACACGTGATGGAGACGGACGGCGTGGGTGGCCTCGAAACTCTGGGCCGTCGCCGCGTTGGGGACGTAGGTGAAGGTCGGCCCTGCCGTCAGGGAGATGTAGTGGTCCACCGCGACGCCGCCGACGACGGTGCGCAGGGCCAACGAGGGGACGACGCCGGCCTGTGTCCCGAGGGAAGCGGTCACCGTCTCGATCGTCACGTTGCCGGCCGGCAATGCGATGTCGAATTGTGCCCCACAGATGAGGGGGCCGACCACGATCCCTACGTTCCGCTGGAAGGCGATCTTCTCGCCTTTGAGGTCGCCGGGCAGGCTGTCGACGTCGATTTGTGCCGCCGCCCCCCGGGCCGAAGCCAGGCCCACGAACACGATCAAGCCGCACCGCCGGACGTTGCGCGCCCGCGTCTGAGTCATCGCCATATCCCCTCCCTTTCGATGCTCCGTTTCCGCGTGAACCTCAAGAGACCTGTGGCGCCGCAGCATGCAGGGACTCGAGGGTGGGGTCAAGGATGGCGCCGGGATGTTGCTGGCCAGGACGACGGTGACCCGTTCCGGAACGGGTCGATGGCGGCGCTACTCGGACCGCGCGCCCTTGAGGAGGTCCAGCGCGTTCGCGCCGAAGTACTTCACGACCAGGCGGCTCCAGGCCCCGGACCGGCGGAGATCGCTGACCTGATCGTTGATGGCGGCCAGGAGCTGCGCGTCCTCCTTGCGCACGGCGAAGGCCAGGGCCCCCGGCCGGTCGACGAACATCCCGAGCTCGAGGCCAGGGTCTTCGCGCTGCGCGGGGATCGCGCGCTCGATGCTCCAGACGCCGGCGGTGATCCGGCCCGCGTGCAGCGCCTCCCCGTAGCTCCCGGGGGCGATGCCGTCATCGTAAGTTCTGGCGAGGGACTCCGGCCGCCAACGCCGCCTCCGCCATCGCGGTTCCCTTCATGGCCCCGACCTTTTCCGTGCGGAGCTGCTCCAGCGTCCTGACCACAGGATGAGGCTTCAAGGTGACGACGACCATGCGCGTGGGGAACGTCTCGGCCGAGAAGGCGACGGACTTCCTCCGCACCTCGGTGTCCCGATAGCCGCCCACGATGACGTCGCCCTTGCGGGCCAGCAGCGCCGGGATGAGGTCGTCCCAGCTGGCCAGGGTCACCACCTCGAGCTTGACCTGCTGGCGCTTGGCGAAGCTCGCGATCAGCTCGTGGTCGAAGCCGGGGGAGTCGGGACCCTGAGCGAAGAACTCGGGGCGGCGTGTATCCAGAGGACGAGAGCGCGCAGGGACCCGCGGCTCCGGATCTCGGGCAGATCTCCACCGAGAGGGGGAGCCGCACACAGCAGTAGAGGAAGCACGACCCTCGGAGACGCGCCCACGAAGGCCTCCATCCGAGGAGGGATGCCGCATCTTAGAACGGCTGGGCGCTAATCGCACACTGCTGCCCGCGGTCACGTCGTCGCCGGCTCGCCGGCCCTAGGGCAGGACGCCGACCGCCCAGACTGGCCGGTGGTCGCTGGCCCCCTGCACGTCGAGGACGGTGCCGGCGGCGTCCTTCTCGGGGCTGGCGAGCCCCTTGAGGAAGATGTGGTCCCATCGCCCGAGCTTGGTGGTATGCGGACCGCGCGCGGTGGGCCAGGCGAAGCCCCGCTGGCGCACGACCCAGCCGACGTCGTGGCTGTTCATGTCCCCGCCGATGACGACGCGGGGGTAGCCGTCGGCGTCCGCCAGCACGGCCTGGAGCTGCTCGCGCTGCTCGGACGCGCCGATTTCGATCATCGTGGCCAGGTGGACCGAGTAGACGCGGACCTCGGTGCCGCCCACGTCGAGGGTCGCCGCCGTCGCCGTGCGCTGGAGCTGGCCGAGCCCGCCGACGTGCGGGAGCAGGATCTTCGAGTCCTTGACGATCGGCCAGCGGGAGAGCACGGCGTTGCCGAAGTCGCGGTGCGTCTTCAGGCTGAGGGTCCCCGGGTAATAGACGTACCCCATCCCGAAGGCGGCGGCGACGCGCTGCGTGCCCGCGTCGTCCATCTCCTGCAGGAAGAGGACGTCCGCCTCGCCCAGCTCGGGATTCGACTTCATCACCTCGATCGCGGTGTCCACGCGAAGGGCGCGCTCGATGTTGAAGGACACGAGCCGGAGGGTGTGGGGAGTCTTGCCGTCGCCCGACTCGGGTGGAGCCTTCGCATACCGCGGCTTCTCGACGTCCGGGTAGTTCGCCCCCGTACGGCAGGCGGCGAGGGCGACGAGCAACGGGAAGACGATGGCGGCGCGGCGACGCGTCATCGACCCGAAGGATAGCATCGGGCTTGGCTCTGGAGAGTGTAAGCTCTCCCCGTGTTCGAGCGGACTCGCCCGTCCCTGGGTATCCAGCGACGGCTCCCGGCGGCGCTGGCCGCCCTGGCCGTACTCGCGGTGGTGTTGCCCGACTGCGGCGGTTCCCGCCCCACCGCACCCGCACCCCCATCGACGACCGCCACGCCCGCGCCGCCCGTCACGCTGCTGCCACCGACTCCTACGAAACTGTCCGACCTCTCGACGGATCCCTCTACTCCAATGGTCCGGCCTGCTGTGACGGACGGGGATGTGCCGGCTCGTGCACGTTCCAGGAAGCGTTCCAGGTGATCACCAACGTCGGCAACGTGGCCGCGGGCTCCTTCGACTACAAGGTGTTCTTCCAGAACTGCCGCTCGTGCGCGTCGGTGGCGGCGGCCTCCGGCAACGCCGCCTGCGCACGGATGTCGGGCGTCGCTTCCACGCCTCAGCGATAGGCCGCCGCCTGGATGCCGTAGAGCTCGGCGTACGGTCCGGGCCTCCCCATCAGGTCCTCGTGCGTACCGACCTGCGCGACGCGTGCGCCGTCGAGCACCACGATGAGGGCGGCCATGCGCACGGTGCTGAAGCGGTGCGAGACCAGGATCGTGATGCCGCCCCTGGCCCCGTCTTCGGCCCGCCGGGTGCCGCCGCGCGCCGCGGCCGCGTAGCGCTCGAACAGCGCGTGCTCGGTTTCGGCGTCGAGGGCGGCCGTGGGCTCGTCGAGGACCAGCACCAGCGGCCGGTCCCGCATGAAGCCGCGGGCCAACGCGAGCTTCTGCCACTGGCCGAACGAGACCTCCACGCCGCCGGGCCAGGTCGGCCCGAGCTGGGTCTCGAGGCCGGCGGGCAGGCGCGCCACCACGTCGTCGGCCCCGGCGCGGCCGACGGCGGCGGCGACCGCCGGCAGGTCGTCCACGCGCGGCAGGTCGCCGAGCCCCACGGATTGGCGGGCGGGCAGCTCGAAACGGAAGAAGTCCTGGAAGGCGCCGGCCAGGCGGGCGCGCCACTCGTCCGTCCGGATGCGCGCGAGCGGGACGCCGTCGACCAGGATCCGTCCCGCCGTCGGCTCGTAGAGCTTGCACAGCAGCTTCACGAGCGTGGTCTTGCCCGCCCCGTTCTCGCCGACGAGGGCGACGACCGCGCCCGCGGGCAGCTCGAGGTCGACCGCGTCGAGGGCCACGCGCGTGCCGCTGGAATAGGCGAACGTGACCCCCTCCAGCCGGATGCCCTCGCGAAGCTCGGAGGGCGCGGGAAGGTCGGCCGCCGCCACCAGCGACGCCGCGTAGTCCTCCAGCCAGGCCAGGCGGCGGGAGCCGTCGAGCCAGATGCCGCGCAGGAACCCGATCTCCCCCACCGTCGCCCCCACGTAGGCGGAGAGCCGCGAGCCCGCCGCCAGCACCAGCAGCACGTCGGCCGTGGGCGCGCGCAGGCTCGACGAGACGAAGACGATCGCGCCGACGTAGCCGGCTCCGAAGACCGCCCAGGCCAGCGCGTGCCACCACGCGCTCACCCAGCGCGTCCGCGACACCGGACCGTACCATCGTTGCCAGCTCTCGCGTCGCTGCCGGACCAGGCGCGGGCCGATGCGCGTGACGCGCACCTCCTTGCCCGGCGGCGCGCTGGTCGCGATCGCGAACAGGTGCTGGGCCAGGCGGCCCGAGGAGGCGACGCGCTCCTCCGTGGTCCGCTCGACGTCCGGCCGCCAGGTCGACGTGAGCACCGTGGGCAGCGCGAGCACGGCCAGCAGGGCGAGGGCGGGATGGATGGAGACGAGGAGCGCGATGACCACGACCAGGCGCAGGATCCAGCCGCAGGTGGAGAAGACCGACATGTACATGTGGTCGAGCACGAACACCTGGTTGCGCAGGACGGAGAGGCGGTCCAGGAACTCCGGCCTCTCCTGGTGGGCGATGGTGGCGATGGAGCCCTGCAGCCGGGCCACGTGGGCCTCGAGCGCGATCGTGATCTTGTCGCGGAAGCGCCGCTGCACGCGCGTGCTCACCGTGCCCAGGAACCAGGTCGCGGTCGCGGACAGGCCCAGGCCCAGCGCGGCCGCCACCAGCCGGCGCCGGTCGCCCTGGAGGACGCCCTCCCCGAGGAGCTTGATCCACCAGGCCATCAGCGCGTCGGGGAGCGCGGCGAGCTGCGAGAGGGCGAACGACGCCAGGATCATGCCGGGCTCGTGGCGGTAGCCGAGCTTCAGCAGGCGCCACATCGACGAGAGGGCGGGCGGCAGGCCGTTCTCAGGCGAGGACGTCGTAGGCCGCTCCTTCCTCGTCGGTGGTCGCGCCGAAGCGCTGGGCCTGGAGGTCGAACATCGTGCGGTAGCGGCCCCCCTGCGCCATCAGCTCGTCGTGGGTGCCCAGCTCGATCACCCGGCCGTGCTCGAGCACGCAGATGCGGTCGGCGTGGCGCACCGTCGAGAACCGATGCGAGATCAGGACGGTCGTGACCTGGCGGGTGGCGGCGAGGAGCCGGTCGAAGATGCGGGCCTCGCCGCGCACGTCGAGCTGGGCGGTCGGCTCGTCGAGGAGGACGAGCCCGGCGCCGAGCCGCACCGCGCAGACCGCGCGGGCCAGGGCCACCCGCTGCCATTGCCCGCCCGAGAGATCGGTGCCGCCCACGTAGCCGGTGGCCAGGGGCGTGTCCAGCGAGGCCAGCCCCTCCGCCCCGGCCTCGGCCAGGGCGGCCAGCACGACGTCGTCGGGAGCGCCGCCCGGAGCCACGTTGTCGCGCAGCGGCAGCTCGAAGCGGGTGAAGTCCTGGAAGACGGCGGTGACGCGCGCGCGCCAGGAATCGATCTCGAGCAGGCGCAGGTCGACGCCGTCCACCTCGATGACGCCCTCCTGCGGGTCGTAGAGCCGGCAGAGCAGCTTGGCCAGGGTCGTCTTGCCCGCGCCGTTGAGGCCCACGATGGCCAGCGAAGACCCGGCGGGAATCGTGAGGTCGAGGCCGGCCAGGACCGGCCGCTCGCGGCCCGGATAGGCGAACGTGACGCCGCGGAATCGGATCTCGCGCGCGGGCAGGCCATCCGCGGGCCGTGGCGCCTTGGGCGCGGCCAGCGCGCCGCGCTCCCCCATCGCGGGCGCGAGGCGCAAGACGGCCGCCACCGGCGCCGCCGCGCCGTCGAGGGCCCAGCTCAGTCCTCCAAACGCGATCGCGCTCGTGCCCACCGCCACCTGCGCGAACACGACCGTCCGGCCCAGGTCGAGGCGGCCGCCGGCGGCGGAGGAGGCGAGGGACCAGAACACGGCGACGTTGGCCGCGGTCACGAGGAGCACGCTCCAGAGAAGCGGCCGCTCGCGCAGGCGGGTCGCGTGGTACTGCAGCTCGTGCAGGCGCGTGCGGTGGCGGACGAAGCGCTCCATCACCCAGGAGGAGAGACCGAACAGGCGCAGCTCCTTGGCCGCGGGCGGATCGACGGCCAGGCGGTAGGCGTACTCGGCGTGGCGCTGGGCGGCGCGGACCTCGTCCGTGTTGCGGTCGCGCCACACCGCGCTCTCGCGCAGGAACCAGTGCGTGGCCAGCCAGGCGCCGGCCAGCAGGATCGGGGCCCACCAGGCGTAGGCGAAGAGCACGATCGCGGAGGCGAAGCCGGAGATGGTCAGCACCAGGCCTCCGGCGATGAAGTCCGTGTTGAGGGACATCGGCGGGCCGGTCATCCCGAGATCGAACTCGCGGGCCACCGTCAGGTCGCCGGTCAGCTTCGGATCCTCGAGGTGGCCGATCCCCGGCGGCCGGACGCAGGCCTCGGTCAGCCGGTCGTTGAGCCAGGCGGCCAGCCGGCTGCCCAGGTTGGCGCTGATCGCCTGGTGGATCGGGGTCAGGACCTGCAGGAGGACGAAGACGACGCCGGCCACGGTGAGGGGCGCGGCCAGCCGCTCGCCGCGCTGCACGGCCCCCACCAGCCATCCCATGGCCACCGCGAACGCGACGGGAAGGACGCCCCGCAGGAAGAGGACGGTCCACCAGGCGGCGGCCAGCGCGGGGTGCGCCCGGGGGAGGCTCGCGAAGAACTTCCACTCCGCCCGCTCGCGCAATCGGGGCCGCATCGGCCTGGAGTCTACCCCCTCGTGCTTTGGCGGTACGCTCTCCTCCGGGGATGAAGGCCGACCAGCCGAGCCGGACCGCACAGCGCGTGGCGCGGCGGCGAGCCGCCCATCAGCTCCTGGACGCGCCGCCCGTGTTCGAGGATCCCCTCGCCATCGCGGTGCTCGGGCCCGAGACCGCCGCCGCCCTGCGCGCGGATCCCGAGGCCTCCGAGACCGGCCCCGTCGCCCGCTACTTCCGCGCGTTCATGGCCGCGCGCAGCCGGTTCGCGGAGGACCGGCTCGCGCGGGCCGTGAAGCGTGGCGCCCGGCAGTACGTCGTCCTCGGCGCCGGCCTCGACACGTTCGCCTATCGCAACCCGCACGCGCCGGCCGGTCTTCGCGTCTTCGAGGTCGATCATCCGGCCACGCAGGCCTGGAAGCGGGAGCGCCTCCGCGAGGCGGGGATCGCCGCTCCGGAGTCCCTCACGTTCGTCGGCATCGATTTCGCGTCGCAAGCGTTGTCGGAAGCGCTGCCGGCGGCGGGGTGGCGCGCCGGCCTCGTGACGTTCTTCTCGTGGCTGGGGGTGATCCCCTACCTGGAACGCGATCGGATCCTCGCCACCCTGCGGCTGGTCGCCACCGCCGCGCCCGGGAGCGAGATCGTCTTCGACTACGGCCGGCCGCCCTCGTCGCTCGGGTTCGGGCCGCGCATCGCCTTCGAGGTGATGGCGCGGCGCGTGGCCGCCGTGGGCGAGCCCTGGATCACGTTCTTCGAGCCGGACGAGCTCGGCTCGACGCTCCGCGCCGCCGGCTTCTCCGAGGTCGACGACTTCGCGGCGGAGCGGATCAACGCGCTCTACTTCGAAGGGCGCAAGGACGGCCTGCGCGTCGGCGGCATCGGCCATCTGATGTGGGCGCGGGTGTGATCGCCTCCCGCGGCTCCTATTGGTACCGGAGCGCGACCAGCGGATCGACGCGCGTGGCCCGCCGGGCCGGGATGTAGCAGGCGAGCAGGGCGACGCCGATCAGCACCATGGGCACGATCGAGAAGGTCGGCGGATCGGTGGCGCTGACCTGGAAGAGGAGGGACGTGATCAGCCGGGCCAGGCCGAGCGCGGTCACGACGCCCAGGCCGATCCCCGTCACCGCCATGAGGCCGCCGTGCCGCAGCACCATGCGCAGGATGTCGTGCCGCTCCGCGCCCAGGGCCATGCGGATCCCGATCTCCTGCGTGCGCTGCGCCACCGCGTACGACATCACCCCGTAGATCCCCACCGCGGCCAGCAGCAGGGCGACGGAGGCGAAGACGGTGATGAGCAGGACGGCCAGGCGGCGCTCGGCGGTGCGGTCGGACACGAGGTCGGCCAGGGTCCGGATCGAGTAGACCGGGACCTCCGGGTCGACGGACTTCACGGCCTCGCGCACCGCCGAGGCCAGCGCCGCCGGGTCCTTCTCCGCGCGCACGATCAAGGTGGCGCCGCTGACGGGACTCTGGTCGAACGGCAGGTAGACCTCGACCCGGCTGTCCTGGTCCACGCCGTAGTTCTTGACGTGGCCGACCACGCCGACGATCTCGAGCCACTTCGCCTTGTCCTCGGTGTCCCGGCTGGATCCGAAGCGCAGCCGCTTGCCGAGCGCGCTCTGGCCGGGGAAGTGGGCGTGCACGAAGGTCTCGTCCACCACCGCCACCGGCGGCGCCTCCGCGGTGTCGCGCTCGGTGAAGACGCGCCCCTCGAGGACGCGCTCGCTCATGGCGCGGAAGTAGTCGGGAGTGATGCGTGTGATGTCGGCGGACGGGAGCTGGCCGGGAGGCGGCTCCGGCCGGCCCTCGAGCGTGAACGAGCTCTGCCAGCCTCCGAGCAGGGGCAGGGCGGCCCCCGCGACCCGGACGCCGGGCACGGTCTTGACGCGCTCGACCACGTCGTGGACGAACGCGGCGCGCTTGGCCTCCTCCGGGAACCGGGTCAGCGGGAGCGGAAGGCTGGCCACGAGGACGCCGTCGGGCCGGAACCCGGCGTCCGCGCCCAGGACGTGGACGAAGCTGCGCACGAGCAGCCCCGCGCCCACGAGCAGGACGAGGGCGAGCGCGATCTCCGCGACCACGAGCGTGTTGCGCAGCCGATGGTGGGCGGGGCCGACGGTGCCGCGGCCCTCCTCGCGCAGCGCGCCCTGCACGCCTCCGGTCGAGATCTTCCAGGCGGGCGCGATCCCGAAGAGCAGCCCGGTGAGGACGGCGAGGGCGGCGGTGAAGGCCAGGACGATCCCGTCCACCCGGATCTCGTCCGCCCGCGGCACGTTGGCGGGCAGCGAGGCCACCAGGCCGCGCACGCCGAAGTAGGCGAGCACGATGCCGAGCACGGCGCCCAGCGCGGCGAGGAGGACGCTCTCGGTCAGGAGCTGGCGCAGCAGCCGGCCGCGGGGCGCCCCCAGCGCGCGCCGCACCGCGATCTCCTTCTGCCGCCCGGCCGCCCGCGCGAGCAGGAGGTTCGCGACGTTGCCGCAGGCGATGAGCAGCACGAACGCCACCGCCCCCATGAGGAGCAGGAGCGCCGGCCGCAGGTCGCCCACGTACGACCGGTGCAGCGACTCCAGCGTCATGCTCTGCCGGGCGCTGGAGTTCGGATGCTGCTCGGCCAGGCGCGCGGCGATCGCCTTCACCTCCGTCCGCGCCCGTTCCTCGCCCACGCCGGGCTCGAGCCGCGCGATCACGTAGATGCCGGGATGGTTGCCGCGGTTCTTCTCGCCGCCGATCTTGTCCTCGAGGCGCAGCAGCGGCGTGTAGACGTCGATCGTCTTCCAGCTCCCGTGCAGGGTCTTCGGCATGATGCCGACGACGGTGAACGGCTCGCCGCTCAGGACCAGCCGCCGGCCCACGATGCCGGGGGCGCGGCCGAACCGGCGCTCCCAATAGCCCTCGGCCAGGATCGCCACCGGCTCCGCGCCCGGCTTGTCGTCCTCGGCGGTGAAGGCCCGGCCGAGGACGGGGGTCTTGCGCAGCGTCGTGAACACGCCCGAGGTGACCTGCCGCCCGCTCAGGCGCTCCGCCTCCGGGCCCTGGCCGGTCAGGATGAAGTTGTTGCCGTTGAAGCCGACGAGGGACTCGAACACGGAATTCTGGTCGCGCACGTCCTTGAGGTTCGCGATGGAGAAGCTCATCTCCGGGACCTGTTGCGACCATTCGGTCAGGAAGACGAGGCGGTCCGCCTCCTGGTAGGGGAGAGCCCGCAGCAGCACGGCGTTGATGACGCTGAAGATGGCGGTGTTGGCGCCGATGCCGAGGGCCAGGGTCAGCACGGCCACGGTGGTGAAGGCCGGGCTCCGGACCAGCATCCGGGCCCCGTAACGGACGTCCTGCCACCAGGTCTCCATGCGCCCTCCCGCCCGAGACAGGACTCCGCCCCCGGCCGCTCAGCCACTATGACGCTTGACGACGGCGGTAGGTTTACTCGCCCCGTGGGGCGGAAACGCCGGCTTGCAGCCCGCGGGTGACCGTCTCGAGCAGGTCCGGCCCGAACCAGGCCCGGCGTGCCTCCCCTTGGCCGGCCCGGGCGCGCTCCGGCGTGTCGACGTACCCCACGTAGCCTCGCGCGAGACCGATGACCCGGACGCGCCGGCCGGAGAGGGGGGCGCTGGGCAGCGCGGCGAGGATCCGCTCCGCCGCCAGCGCGGTCGGCTCGCCCGGTACGCCGAGAAACGTCAGGTCACCGATGGTCAGGACGGTCACCGGCGCCGCGTGCGGCACCATCCATTCGATCACGTTCGAGGCCGGCCGGCGCGTGAAGAACGATCGGAGGCCCTGCGGCTCCGCGCGCGGGAGACGAATCCCGACGTCGGCGAGCCCCAGGCGGCCGGCGGTGTCCGTCGCCGTGGCCAGGGTGTCGGCCATGCGCTCGGCGACGAAGCGGCCGTCGCTCGCGATCGCGGCCACCCCCGATCCCGGCGGCCGCGCATCGCCTTCCGCACCCTGGAGAAGGAAGGCGGCGCCGCCGGCGGGGGCCAGGCGGCGCATGGCCTCGCCCGGGTAGTCGCCGGACAGCTCGGGCGCCGTCCGCGACAGCAGGGTCGGGTGGGCGGCCACGACGCCGAGGACGGCCACAGCTTGGCCGTCCTCCCGCGTCAGCGCGACGACGGTGAGGCGGTCGTCGATCGGCGCGCCCGGTGTCGAGCGGTTCTCCGCCCAGCCGGCCAGACGCGTCTCCCCCGTTCGGATCCGCACGGGCGCGACGCGCCCGGCCGCGGTGCGCACGGCCGCCTCGGATCGATCGATGACGACGTCCACCATGTCCGCGCGGTATCGGCCGGTCCCGACGACCTGCGCGAGGACGTCGGGATCGAATCCACCGACCGAGCTGTGCGTGTGCGTGGCCACGAAGACGACGCCGTCGAGCCCGAGGTCGGCCAGACGGGCCTCAAGGCCCCGCGTCAGCTCCTCGGTCACGAGCACGAGGTCCACGAGGACGAGGGCGACGCGGCGTCGTCCCGCGTGCAGGACGAGCGCACGGACCTCCAGCGGGTCGCGCTCGACGACGGCCACGGCCTTTCGCGGCCCGTATCCCGCGCGGACGACCGGCAGTGGCGGATCCAGGCGCACCCGCGCCGCTCCTGCGCTCAGCGGCGCCGCGACCTCGAACGCGCGGCGCACGATGGGCGGGCTCGGGTCCGGGCGGCCGCGCCAGTCGACGAGGAGGAGGATGTAGACGGCGGTCATGACTGCACTGGTGAGGACGACGGCACGGCGCAGGAAGGTCCTCATCGGGAGGGCCCGCGATCATCGCCCGGACGTGGGCGGATGACCAATCGACCGCGCCGGACTGCCGGCCGCTTTGAAACGCCCGCGCGTTTGCGTATGTTTCGGGTCCCCACAGGAGGATCGCATGCGCGCTTCCCTCGTCGTCTCCGGCCGCGGCAGAGCCGTGCTCGCAGCCGTCGTCACGGCCGTGGTGGCCCGTGTCGTCCTGGCCGCGCCGACATCCAAGCCGGCGGCCCCGCCGTCTCCCCTCGCCGGCCTGGCCGCCGCCCGCGTGGTGGACCTCACGCATCCCTTCGACGCCCAGACGCCGTACTGGCCCACTGCGCCCAGCGGCTTCAAGCTCGAGCAGCTTCACTACGGCCCGACCGATGGCGGGTACTTCTACTCGGCGTACCAGTTCTGCGCGCCCGAGCACGGGGGCACGCACCTCGACGCGCCCATCCATTTCGGCCAGGGCCGGTGGACGGCGGACCAGATTCCCCTCGACCGGCTCGTCCGCCCCGCCGTCGTGATCGACGTCTCGGCGGCGGCAGCCGCGGAGCCCGATCATCGCCTCGGCCTCGACGAGCTCAAGGCCTGGGAGGCGAGCTACGGCCGCATTCCCGACGGCGCGATCGTCCTGCTGCGCACCGGCTGGAGCGCCCGCTGGCCCGACAAGAAGCGGTACCTGGGCGACGACACCCCCGGCGACGCCTCGCACCTGCATTTCCCGTCCTACGGAAAGGAGGCGGCGCGCGTCCTGGTGGACGAGCGCAAGGTGTCGGCGATCGGCGTGGACACCGCCAGCATCGACCACGGCCCGTCCACGGATTTCCCCGTACACCAGATCGTGGCGGCCGCGAACGTGCCCGGGCTCGAGAACCTGGCCGGCCTCGAGGACGTGCCCGCCACGGGCGCCTGGGTCGTCGCGCTGCCGATGAAGATCGGAGGCGGGTCGGGCGGTCCCCTGCGGGCCATCGCGCTCGTGCCCTGAGGGACCCGGGTCGCGGGCGGTTACCCGTGCTGGAACGAGTGGGCGATGCCGCGGACGTTCCTGCGCCGGGTGGAGCCGGCCGCA
The DNA here is from genome assembly GCA_041481445.1 of Vicinamibacteria bacterium. GTDB lineage: Bacteria > Acidobacteriota > Vicinamibacteria > Fen-336 > Fen-336 > AA29. The sequence continues at coordinate 25,956 of JBGPBV010000042.1, read as the reverse complement.
TGAACGCGTCCGCCGGGAGACTGTTCGCGGTCAAGGCCACCCTGCACTTCTGGACGGCGCGCGCGGACGCCGGCCCGGGCCCCGCTCCTCCTATACTCTCGGGGAGGGTCGACGATGACCGAGCGTCCAACGTGTCCCGGGCCGAGGTGATCGAGCGGTGAGGGCGGCCGCCGCCGTCGTCCTCGCGATCGCCTGCGGCGGTGCGCCGCCGCCGCCGGACGAGGGTCCGGCCCAGGCCCGCGAGCGCATGGTGCGCGAGCAGGTCGAGGCCCGCGGAGTGACCGACGTGCGCACGCTGGCCGCCCTGCGCAAGGTCGAGCGCCACCTGTTCGTCCCTCCCGAGATGGTCCCCTACGCGTACGCGGACCATCCGCTGCCGATCGGCGAGGACCAGACGATCTCGCAGCCCTACATCGTCGCGTTCATGAGCGAGGCCCTCCGCCTGCGGGGAGGGGAGAAGGTCCTGGAGGTCGGCACCGGATCCGGCTACCAGGCGGCGGTGCTCGCGGAGATGGGGGCGAAGGTCTACACCATCGAGATCGTGCCCACACTGGCCCGGCAGGCCCGCGCGCGGCTGGCGCGGCTCGGCTATCGCACGGTCGAGGTGCGCGAGGGCAACGGCTGGGCGGGCTGGCCCGAGGCCGCCCCCTTCGACGCGATCATCGTGACCGCCGCTCCCCCGAAGGTGCCGGAAGCGCTCCCGGGCCAGCTGCGCGACGGCGGCCGGCTCGTCATCCCCGTCGGCGACGTCCAGCAGGAGCTGCTGCGGATCACCCGGCGTGGGAAGGCGTTCGAGCCGGAGCACCTGCTGCCCGTGCGGTTCGTGCCGCTCGTGGGCGGCCCTCGCTGAAGAGCAGGAGGTAGAGCGATGTGGAGCCGACGCCGTTTCCTCGAGAGCCTCTCCGCGCTGCCGCTGGCCGGAGGGTTCGCCGCCGCCGGCGCCGCCCCCGCCGCCGCCGGGTCTCGCGGTCCCAAGGGTGGACGCGACTACTTCAAGGAGCTCGGCGTCCGCCCGTTCATCAACGCGGCGGGGACGTACACCGCGATGACGGCGTCGCTGATGCCGCCCGAAGTCATGGACGCGATCCAGTACGCCTCCCGGCAGTACGTCATGCTCGACGAGCTCCACGATCGCGTGGGGCAGCGCCTCGCCGGCCTCCTCCGCTGCGAGGCGGCGATGGTCACCTCGGGAGCGGCCTCCGCCCTGACCCTGGGCACGGCCGGGGTCCTGACCGGGACGGACCGGCAGAAGGTCGTCGAGCTTCCCGACCTCGCGCACATGAAGAGCGAGGTGATCATCCAGAAGTCCCACCGGTTCGGCTACGAGCATGCCGTCCGCAACTGCGGCGTGCGGCTCGTCGAGGTCGAGACCGCGGACGATCTCGAGCGGGCGGTCGGCGACCAGACCGCGATGATGCTCTTCTACAACAACAACAATCGGGAGGGACGCATCCCGGACGAGGAGTTCGCGCGCCTGGGACGGAAGCACGGCGTTCCGACCCTCAACGACGCCGCCGCCGACGTGCCCCCGGTGGACAACTTCTGGAAGTACACCGCGATGGGCTTCGACCTCGTGGCCTTCTCCGGAGGCAAGGGCATCCGCGGACCGCAGAGCGCCGGCCTGCTGCTCGGCCGCAAGGACCTCGTGGAGGCCGCGCGCCTGAACGCTCCTCCGAACGGCAACGCGGTCGGGCGGGGGATGAAGGTCAACAAGGAAGAGATGCTCGGCCTGCTGGTAGCGGTGGAGCTGTTCCTGGCCAAGGACCACGCGCGCGAGCGCCGCGATTTCGACCGGCGGGCGGAGGTGATCCGGACGAGCGCGACCGCGGTCGCCGGGGTCAAGGCCGAGGTGTTCGTGCCCGAGATCGCGAACCACGTCCCCCACGTCCGCATCTCCTGGGAGGGCGCGACGGAAGCGGCGGCGGCCGCCACCGTCACCGCCATGCGGGACGGCGAGCCTTCCATCGCCATTCGGTCGGAGAAGGACACGCTCGTGGTCGGAGTCTGGATGATGCAGCCCGGCGAGGAGGCCATCGTCGCGCGCCGCCTGCGCCAGGTCCTGGCGAAGAAGGGCTAGCTCCGAATGATCGTCCGCACGGGGTATCCGGTCCCTGGAACGGCGCGCGACGATTCTCGTACGTCGAGGCAATACCGCCCAGGCCTCCACCTCCCTGACGGATGACCGGCCGACCCTTGCCCATGACGGGGCCGAGTCGATGGACGTCGTACGCCCGCGAGAGGGCGCGGCCCGAGGAGCTGAAAACGAGGTGTGTGATGTGTAGACGCGCGCTGACGTGTGCCTTTCTCCTTCTCCTGTGTTGGGTGTACCCCGGCTCGGCGAGGGCCTTCGACAACTCCCATCCCCATCCGCTGATCTGCCCGGACGACGACGATGGCGATCGCCACGACCGCGACGACCGGCACGACGGGTACGGCCGGGATGACCGGGACGACGACCGGGACCACCGTGACCGGGACTTCTGTCCCCGGCCCAACCAATGCCAGGTCCGCACGTCGGACCATTGCGTGAGGGGCCACTGCCCTCCGATCGTCAACGCGCCCGATGGAACCGCCTGCGACGACGGGAACCGCCACACGCACGGCGACGTCTGCACGCAGGGCGTCTGCGGCGCGCCGCCGACGCAGTGTCCCGACGACGGCAACCCCTGCACGACCGCGGTCCGCCAGGCCAATGGCACCTGCGTCACGGTGAACGTGGCCAACGGCACCTCCTGCGGCGACGGCAACGCCTGCACGAGCGGCGACGCCTGCACGAACGGCGTCTGCGCCGGCGCGCCCGTCCAGTGCCCGGCCGACGGGGGCAACCCCTGCCGCATCGGGATCTGCCAGGCGGGCGGGACCTGCGGCTTCGTGAACGCGGCCGACGGCATCTCCTGCAGCGACGGCAATGCCTGCACGACCGGCGACGTCTGCACCGGCGGCGTCTGCGCGGGCGCGCCGAAGCAGTGCCCGGACACGGGCAACCCGTGCACGGCCGCCGTCTGCCGGTCCGACGGCAGCTGCGGGGCGGTCAACGTGGCGGACGGAACGTCCTGCAACGACGGGAACGGCTGCACGACCGCCGACGCCTGCGCGCAGGGCGTCTGCCGTGGAGCGGCCGTCCAGTGCCCGGCCGACACCGGCAACCCCTGCACGGTCGGGGTCTGCAAGCCGGACGGAAGCTGCGGCTCCACGAACGTTGCGGACGGCACCGCCTGCGAGGACGGCGATGCCTGCACGACGGGCAGCACCTGCCAGGCGGGGGCGTGCGGCGGCGGCGGGACGCTCACCTGCTCGAGTCCGACCGATACCTGCGCGGCGCCGGGCGGGTGCGCCACCGACTGCGGACCCGGCGGCTGCCTCGTGGCCGGCTCTGGTTTCGGCAATCCGACGCTGACGATCCCGTCGGGAGCGCTCGCCACCACGGTGCGCATCAAGGTCACGGATCTCGGCGGCGACCCGACCGATGCGTCCGTCTTCCACGTCTACGACCTCAGCCCCAGCGGGACCGTGTTCGCGCTGCCGGCGACGGTGGACCTGCCGGCGCCGCCGCTCGCGCCCGGACACACCGCAGTGATCGAGGTCAGCTCGGGCGGCGGATGGGTGGCGGTGCCGACGACGCTGGCCGGGGGCCGGGTGAGCGGGCCGATCGCGCACTTCTCGCAGTGCCGCACGCGCGACGTGGCCCCGAGCCTCACCGCCGGCCTCGTCGTGGAGGACATGTGGGAGTTCCAGGACGTCGGCCAGCTCCCGCCGGACCCCGGCTGCACGCCCGGCTTCGACTCCTTCGGCATCTGCGTGAAGGTGAGGAACCCGACCGCGGCCACGGTGACGACCGCCACCGCGCGCATCAACGGATGGCAGTGCTACAACGGGCTCTTCAACTTCACGGGACCGGGCGGGTTCGAGGGCGAGCACTGCGATGCCTCCGGCCTCCTCATCCCGTGCGGGTTCGCGGACGTGCCGGTGAACCTGCCGGGCGGGCTCGCGCCGGGGGCGTCGGCCACGGTGCAGTACCCGCTCGATGCGCTCGGCTTCTGCTTCGACGGCAGCGCGTTCGTCGGCATCGACTTCACGTTCCGGGAGCCGACTCCGGCCGACCGCGACGCCGGGATGCGCTCGGCGAACGACGGACCGTTCGTCGGCGGGGGCCTGTTCCAGGGCGTGACCCCGAAGCTCAAGGCGGGCGCCACCAGGCCGATCAAGAACTTCCTGATCGACGCTCGCTTCTGACGTGACGCGCGGGCGGGCGGGCGGCGCCGGTGGGCCGCCCGCCCTGCCCCTCCGCCCTCGCCGTCCGAAAACGGCTAGTCCCGCGGCCGGTGACGGCGTATCTTCGGGTCCGTGGACGCGATCCTCGGCCTCGACCGTCGCGCGCTCGACCGGGCGCGGTCCAGCCGCGATCCCCGCTTCGACGGGAAGTTCTTCATCGCGGTGACCTCGACCCACATCTACTGCCGGCCGGTCTGCCCGGTGCCGAGCCCGAAGAGCGCGAACATCCGCTACTACGCGACCGCGGCCGCCGCCGCCGAGGCCGGCTACCGGCCCTGCCTGCGCTGCCGGCCGGAGGCCGCCCCCGGCACTCCGGCCTGGCTCGGCACCTCGGCCGTGGTCCGGCGCGCGCTCGGGCTCATCCACGAGGGCGCGCTCGACGAGCAGTCGGTGGCCGCGCTCGCCGCCCGCGTGGGAATCGGCCCCCGCCATCTCCATCGCCTGTTCGTGCAGCACGTCGGCGCCTCCCCGATCGTGGTGGCGCAGACGCGCCGGCTGCACTTCGCGAAGCGCCTGCTCGACGAGACGAGCCTGCGCATGGTGGACATCGCGATCGCGGCCGGCTTCGGGAGCCTGCGGCGCTTCAACCACGCGTTCCTGGCCACCTACCGGCGCGCCCCGCGCGAGCTGCGCCGCCACCGCCGCCTCGGGGCCGGGGTCGAGCGCGGCGACGAGGTGGTGCTCGCGCTCGCGTTCCGCCCGCCCTACGACTGGGAGCAGGTGCGGGGCTTCCTGGCCGCGCGCGCGGTGCCGGGGGTCGAGCGCGTGGACGCGCGCGGCTACGCGCGCACGATCGCGGCCGGCGGCGGCCACGCCCTGGTGGCCGTGCGGCCACGGCCGGACGCGAACGCGCTCGAGCTCCGGGTGCGCGGCGCGGCCCCCGCCGACCTGTTCGCGATCTCCTCGACCGCGCGCCGGGTCTTCGACCTCTCCGCCGATCCCGCGCGCATCGCGGCCGCGTTCGCCGCCGATCCGCTGCTCGCCCCGCTCGCGAAGGCCCGTCCGGGGCTGCGCATCCCGGGGGCCTGGGACCCGTTCGAGTGCGCGGTGCGCGCGGTGCTGGGCCAGCAGGTCAGCGTGGCCGCCGCGCGCACGCTGGCCGCGCGCCTGGTCGGCCGCGCCGGCCGGCCGATCGCGGGGGGCGGAGACGGCCTCACCCACCGGTTCCCGTCGCCGGCGGCGCTGGCCGCGGCCGGCCTCGAGGGGCTGGGGCTGACGGGCGGCCGTATCCGCGCGCTCCAGGCGCTCGCGCGCGCGGTGGACCAGGGTGGGCTCGACCTGGGAGGGCCGGTGGAGGAGGTCACGGCCGCGCTGGCTGCGCTGCCCGGGATCGGCGACTGGACGGCCCAGTACGTCGCGCTCCGCGCGCTGGCCGAGCCCGATGCGTTCCCGGCCGGCGACCTCGTGCTGCGGCGGGCCGCTGCCGCCGGACGCGCGCCGCTCGGCACGCGGGCGCTCCGGGAGCGCGCGGCAGACTGGCGGCCGTGGCGCGCCTATGCCGCGTTGCACCTCTGGGGCGCGGCCGCCACCTCGCTCCCGGCCGCGCGCGCGGCGCGGTCAGTGCCAGTGGCCGCTCGGGCTCGTTAGCGCGCGGCCGCCGGGCGGCGTGACCTTCTGCTCGTCGAGCCGGGCCAGCGCGTCCGCGGCCCGCCGCCGCGCGGAGGGCGGGGCCTTGGCCGCCTCGAGCTTGTCGCGCGCGGGGAGGAGCACCGCCGCCGCCTCCGCCGGCCGCTTCTGGTCGAGCAGCACGAGTCCCAGCACGATCAGGCCGTCGGCCAGGTCCGCGTGCTCCTTGGGGAGCTTGACCTCGCGGATGGCCAGGCACCGCCGCGCGAGCGCTTCCGCCTCGGGGAGCCGGCCCTGCTTCCGCAGCACTTCGGCGAGCGTGCACTGGGTGGTGGCGAGGTCGACGTGCTCGTCGCCGAGCTTCGCGGCCTGGAGGGCCATGGCCTGGCGCAAGAGGTCCTCCGCAGGCGCGAGCTGGCCACGCTGGCCCAGGACGTCGCCGAGGCCGACCAGGACGGAGGCCACGTCCGTGCTGTCCGCCCCGTACATCTTCCGGCTCATCTCCAGCGCCTCGCGGTAGACCGGCTCCGCGACCTCGGGCCGGCCGCTGTGGTTGATCGTGTTCGCGAGGTTCGTGAGCGTGGTCGCGATGTCCGGGTGCTCCGCTCCCAGCACCTTGTGCTGCAGCTCGAGCGCCTCGCGGTAGGTCTTCTCGGCCGCGGCGTAGTCGCCCTGGGTGTCGAGCAGCACCCCCAGGTCCTGGAGCGTGTAGGCGACCTCCGGATGGTCGGGACCGAGGGCCTGGCGCTGGAGGGCCACCACCTCGCGCAGCCCCTCCTGGGCCGTGGCCAGGTCCCCTTTCTTGTAGCGCAGCACGGAGAGGTTGCGCAGGGTCGTGGCCACCGCGCGCTCGTTGTTCGGCAGCCGCCGCTTGATGGCGAGGGCTTCCTGGAAGAGCGCCTCCGCCTCCGCGTCGTGACCCTGGGCCTCGAGGGGCCCGGCCAGGTTGTTGAGGCTCTCGGCCAGCTCCCGGCTGTCGGGCCCGAAGAGACGGCGGCGCAGCGTGAGCGCCTCGCGGTAGCTCTTCTCCGCGCCTTCGAGGTCGCTCTTGTCGTAGAGCACGTTGCCCAGCTCGTTCAGGGTCTTGGCCAGGGCCTTGGGATCGCTCCCCGCGAAGGTGCGGCGGATGGCCAGCGAGTCGCGCAGCAGGCCCGCCGCCCGGTCGTAGAGGCCGAGGCGGTCGTAGACGTGGCCCATCGTGTCCATCAGGTCGGCGCGCAGCTCCGGCTGGTCCTGGAGGTCGGTCCCGATCCTCTCCACGCCCTTGTCCAGGATCTCGCGGGCGGTGACGCTGTTGCCGCGCGCCTCCCCGGGGTCGGAGATCGTGAAGAGGTTGGCCAGGAAGCTGGAGATGCGCTCGGCGTGGTCGCGCTGCCGCGCGACGCGGCGCGACTGGACCACCACGTTGACCGCGCTCCCGACCAGGAGCGCGGCCACCAGGGCCGCCGCCGCCGCTCCCAGGCGGTGGCGCCGCAGGAACTTGCCCGCGCGGTAGGCCAGGCCGCCCTTGCGCGCGGTGATCGGGAGCCCCTCGAGGTGCCGGCGGATGTCCTCCGCGAAGGCCTCCACGGACGGGTAGCGGCGCTGGGCCTCCTTGCGCAGCGCCGTCATCAGGATCGTGTCGAGGTCCCCGCGCAGGCGCTGGCGCAGCTTCTGGATGGAGGCCTCGCGGGTCCGCGTCAGCTCCTCGGGAGCGATGCGCACGACCGTCTGCCCGCGGGCCAGCGTGGCCGGACGGGCCACGGCCGCGCTGGGCGCCTCCACTTCGCCCTCCACGATGGCCTTCATCATCTCGAGCGGTTGCAGGCTGACCAGCCGGTAGGGGTCGTGGCCGGTGAGCAGCTCGTAGAGGACCACGCCCAGCGAGTAGACGTCGGTGGCGGTCGTGAGCGGCTCGCCGCGGATCTGCTCCGGGCTGGCGTAGGACGGCGTGAACGCGATCGCGGTCGCATGCGCCGCCCCCGCCTCGGGCTCGATCAGGGTGGCGATGCCGAAGTCGAGCAGGCGGGGCACGCCGTCCGCGGCGACCAGGATGTTCGCGGGCTTGATGTCGCGATGGACGATCAGGTTCCGGTGGGCGTAGGACACCGCGGAGCAGACGGACAGGAACAGCCGCAAACGCTCGGCGGTGCGGAGGTTCCGGTCGTCGCAGTGCGCGTCGATGGGCTCGCCCTGGATGTACTCCATGACGAAGTACGGGAGGCCGTCGTCCGTGCTGCCGCCGTCGAGGAGCCGGGCGATGTTGGGATGCTCGAGGCGGGCCAGGATCTGGCGCTCGCGCTTGAAGCGCGTGATCAGGTGCTCCGATCCTCCCGCCCCGCGGATCAGCTTGATCGCGACCTGCTTCTCGTAGCTCTCGTCCGCGCGGACGGCGAGGTAGACCTCGCCCATCCCTCCGTGGCCCAGCTCGCGCACGATGCGATAGGGACCGATGCGCAGGCCCTGGACGGCGGGAGACGCCCCGGGCGCGCCCGCGGCGCCGGCCGGCTCCGCCCTCGTCTCCTCGAGCGTGGGGGCGCCACCGAGGTCGGCGGTCGCACCGGGCACGACGTCGCCCGTCGAGCCGGACTTTGGTTCGGGCATGTTGCGATCCCGCGACGAGTGGCTCGGGGAACCAGGGCGAGACGCGAAGGTGGGCGCAGACTACCGCCGGGCCGGGTGGCAGTCAATCACGGACGAGCGTGGCTCAGTCCGTGCTGTAGGAGACCTCGATCCGCCGGACCTGCCAGCAGGCGAACGCGACGACCAGGCCCGTGAACACGAGCAGGCCGGACACGGCCAGCCAGGGAGGCGTCGGCTCCGCCACGACGGTGAACAGGCGCAGGATCCCGAACGCGGGCAGCTCCACCGGGAAGAGCGGCTTGAGGTAGAAGGTCACGCTCAGGTGCTTGAGCCAGACGGGCAGGGCGGCGTTGACACCTTCCCAGAGCACCAGCATCACCGCCGGCACGATCGGGTTCTTGAAGAGGAGGCTGAAGGCCAGGAACACCGCGCCGTAGCCGAGGCAGGCCAGGGCGGCGACCAGCAGGTACATCCGCAGGTGGGCGAAGCCGGATCCGCTGACCAGGAGCGCCCGTCCCTCCGCGAAATGCCCGTACATGAGGAGGTAGGCGGCGGTCACCGCCGTCCCGAACACGAGGACCGAGACCACGGCGCCGGCCAGGAACTTGCCCACGATGAGCGCCTCCCGCCGCAGCGGGGCCAGGAACACGTAGTGCAGCGTGCGCTCCGCGACTTCTCCGCGCACCAGGCGGAGGAAGAGGCCCAGGCACCCGAAGAAGATCCCGCAGCGCACGTAGTAGATCTCCATGATCCCGCTCAGGATGAGGGTCTCGTCCTCCAGCCGGTGGTGGGCTCGCGCGTCGAAGACGGCGTGGGCGCCGATGATCACGAGGGGCGAGAAGGCGACCAGGAGGATCCAGAGGCTCCGCCAGGACGCGCTGCGGCCGAGCTCCAACCGCATCACCTCCAGGACCTGCCTCGCCGGCGACCACCGCGCGGGGAGGACGGGCGCGGCCAGGGTCGCGCTCACACCGCCTCCGAATCGGAGCCGATCAGGTACTGGTACACGGCGCCCACGTCGTCGTCCGCGGGCGACACCGCCTCCAGGCCGACGTCGCTCTCGAGCACGATGCGGTTGAGCTGCCGGTGGAAGGCGGCGGGGTCCCGGGTCCGGACGAGCAGGCCCCGCCCGTCGGGATGCACGCGCACCTCGACCACGTGCTCGCCGGCGAAGAGGGCGGCGGCCAGGGCGTGCGGCCGGTGGCAGCGCACCAGGATCTGCATCGGGTGCTCCGTCACCTCGGTGCGGACCTCGTGGATGCGCCCCTCCGCGATCACGTAGCCGTGGCTGAGCAGGACCACGTGATCGGAGATCCGGTCCACCTCGTGCAGGATGTGGCTCGAGATCACCACGTGCAGGCCCTCCCGGGCCAGGCCCTGGAACAAGGCCAGGCACTCCGCGCGCGCCATCGGGTCCAGGCCGTTGAGCGGCTCGTCGAGCACGAGCACCTCCGGACGATGGCTCAGGGCCAGGGCCAGGCGGATCCGCTGGCGCATCCCCTTGCTGTAGGCGGCGACCTTGCGGTCGGCCGCCTCCGTCATCCCCACCCGCTCCAGCGCCTCCTCCGTGAGCCGCCCGGCCTCCGCGCGGGACATCCCGTGCAGGCGGAGCCAGGAGGCCACGAACGAGCGGCCGGTCACTCCCCGCGGGAAGGAGTCGAACTGCGTGCAGTACCCGACGCGGCGGCCCAGGGCCGGGCTGTCGTCGGGCCGCAAGCCGAGCACCCGGAGGCGGCCGCGCGTAGGCCGCACCAGGCCCGTCATGAGGTTCATGAGCGTGGTCTTGCCCGAGCCGTTGGGGCCGACCAGGCTGGTCACGCCGGGGGGCATCGACAAGGTGACGCGGTTGACCCCGAGCACCTCGCCGTAGAACTTCGAGACGTCCTCGAAGGCGATCACCCGCTCCGCGCTCATGCCACCACCTCGCGCGCGCACAGGCGGCGATCGAGCAGCCACACGCAGAGGACGGCGGCCGCGGTCAGGCCCAGCCAGGCCGCCCAGGTCGGCAGGTCGCGGCCCCCGCGGTCGTCGAGCATCTCCCGCACCATCGGGCGGTCCTGCAGGACGCCGAAGAGCGACCGCCAGACCAGGCCGATCAGGTAGCTCAGGTTCGCGATCCGGCCCACGGACGTGCCGAGCACCTCGCGCCACATCTCGCCGAAGGCCGAGCCCATGAAGAAGACGCCGGCCAGGGCCCCGCTGGCCACGATCCGCCAGCGGATCCAGGCGGAGACGGCCAGGCCGAGCAGGGTGAGGACGAGGATCCAAACCCAGGCCCCCGCGAACAGGGCGCCCGCCACCCGGAGGTTCCTGAGCCCCCAGCCCGTCGTGTCCAGCCCCGCCTGCAGCGAGAAGAGCGTCAGGCCCGGGACCCAGGTGATCGCGGAGAGGAGCGCGGCCAGGATCGCCGCCTTCCCGAGCACGTATTCGGCGCGCGTGAGCGGCCGCGAGAGGTAGAGGGGCAGGGCGCCGTTGACGAGGTCGGGCGAGACCAGCACGGGCGCGACCCAGGCCGTGAGCAGGAAGGCGAGCGCGCCCTGGAAGATCAGGGTTCCCAGGAAGAACTCCGGCCGCGCGACGTCCGAGCCTGCCGCCGCCGACATCTGGAGGAGGGCGCGCGCGGCCGCGCTCTGCGAGATGTAGATGGCCGAGGCCTCGACCAGGAACGGCACGAAGCAGAGGACGAAGAACGCGGTGAGCAGGCGCGACTCGAACAGCTCGAGGAGGCCGTAGCGCGGCAGGACCAGGAAGCGCCAGCGCTCCGCCGTGACCGGCCCCTCGTAGGCGCGGTACGTGCGCTTATGGACGGACACTCGACCCCCCGTTCTCCTTCATCGCGGCCAGGAAGATGTCCTCCAGGGAGTCGCGGCGGTAGTTCATGCGGCGGATCTGGACGTCGTGAAGGGCGGCGAGGCGGAACAGCTCGCGCATCTCCACCGCCTCCGGCAGCACGACCTTGACCCGGGCCAGGCCGTTGCCGTTGGGATAGAACGCGCACTCCGCGCCCAGGCCCTGCACCGCCCCCGTGAAGGTGGTGGCCGGCCCCAACGTCTCCAGCTCCACGAACCGGCGGTTGGCCCGGCGCTCCGTCTCGAGGTCGCAGTGGGCGGCGATGCGCCCCTGCTTGAGGATGACGACCTCCTCGCAGGTCTCCTCGACGTCGCGCAGGAGGTGCGACGAGATCACCACGTGCATCTGCCCGGCGTCGCGGATCTCGCGGATCAGACGGATCATCCGCGAGCGGGCGGGGGGATCGAGGCCGTTGGTGGGCTCGTCGAGCAGGAGCAGGCGCGGGCCGTGGGCGATGGCCTGGGCCAGCTTGGCGAGCTGCTTCATGCCCAGTGAGTACGTCCCGACCTTGCGGTAGCGCGCCTCCCCGAGGCCGACGTAGAAGAACGCCTCGTGCGCGCGCTCCAGGGCCGCCTCCGCGGGCAGGCCGGCCAGCTCCGCCATGTAGCGCACGAAGCGCACGCCGCTGAGGTGGGAGATGAAGGCGTCGTTCTCCGGCATGTAGCCAATGAGGCGGCGCAGCGCCTTGGCCTCGCGCACGTTCCTTCCGAAGACGCGCACGGACCCCGCGGCCGCGGGATGGAACCCGAGCAGCGTGTTGATGAGGGTGGACTTCCCCGCCCCGTTGGGGCCGAGCAGGCCGATGGCGCGTCCGGAGAAGGCGCCGCTGAGCCCGTCGAGGACGGTGCGCCCTCCCAGGCGGACGACGAGGCGGTCCAGCTCGATGACTGGAGGCATCGCTCCTATCTACGGTGCCGCCGCCCGCGGCGTTCCCGGCCAGAGGCGCTCCAGCAGCATCGGGAGGGCGAGGTCGCTCGTGTCGAGGTCGAACACGCCGCCCAGACCCGCCACCCGCACCGCGCTCGGCTCGCCGTACGCGCACAGCACGGTCGGCCGCGCGTCCCGGGTCAGGGCCTCCATCGACCGCCGCTGGTCGCCGGTGAGGGCCCCCGCGCCCGGCGCCTCGAGGAGCGACCGCACCGTCGGCCCCACGTTCTGGTAGAGGAGGCCGGAGACGTTGACGTCGCGGTCGGGCAGGAACAGGGCGCGGAAGGAGTCCGAGCGGGCCAGCGTCTCTCCGGAGGCCCGCGCCTGCAGCGCGCGCATGACCAGGGCCCGCGAGGGCGCGGCCACCACGTAGCCGTCCGCGTAGGCGTAGTGCACCTCGAAGGGCAAGCCGCCGCGGATCGCATGGAAGGTCTGGCCGCCCACGTCCTCGGACTCGAGCGTCCAGGCCGCCCCGCCCGCGCGCGCCGCCTCCTCGCCCGCACGACGCACCAGGGTCTGGATGGAAGCCTGCAGCCGCGCGGGATCGTTCACCTCCGCGATCAGCTTCCAGGCCGGGGTGGGGAAGAGCGGCCCGTCCAGGGCGAGCGCGAACTCGCCGCCCAGCGTCTCCGCGAGGTCCTCGCGGATGCGCAGGTCGAGCTTCGACTCCAGCGACAGAAGCTCCTCGCGCGGGTGGCCGCCGGCGGCGGCGGCCATCGCCACCAGGTCGTCGAGGATGGAGGCGGGGCTCTTGGCCACGAAGGCGGCGGCGCCCTGGGCGGAGGGCGTCACGAAGTCGAGCGCGCCCATGGGCGCGGGCGCGGCGAGCCAGGAGGCGATCCCGCGCGGGGCGCCGTCGAAGGCCAGCACCGCCGTCGTCCGCGCCTCCTCCGCCACCTGCTTGCGCTCGAAGACGAGGTAGCGCAGCCCGTCGATACCGGCCTGGCGGAGAGCCTGGGCGTGGCGTGCGTCCGGCCGTCCCGCGGCCGCCCGCGCGCTGATCCGCTGGAGGTCGGCCGCGGCCAGCAGGCCGACGCCGTCGCCGTACGCCTGCGCGATGCGGGCCCCGAACGGCGTGGCGGCCAGGCCGTCCGGCGCGCCTCCGTCCAGGCGAGCGGCCACGCCCTGCAGGGTGGGGCCGTCCATCGACACCGCCATCAACCCGGGCCGGAGGAGGATGAAGACGTCGCCCTCCGCGGAGGCGGGCGCGGCGCCGTCGCTCTCGCCGAGGATGTGGACGTGGGAGGGCTGACCCTGCGGCCGCGGCACGCGGGCCAGCTCGCCCTCGAGGAACTCGCGCAGGCCGGGGCGGCGGACTTCCGCGACCACGAGCGGCCGGACGGGCGGGCGGCCGCCCACGTCCACCGCCGCCAGCACGATCTCCTCGCCGAGGAACGAGGAGAAGCTGCGGATGCGTTCGATCACGCTGGCGAGGGCGGGACCGCCGTGGCGCGCGGGGTCGGCCTGGGTCCACCAGTCCCGGAGCACCGCGCTCTCGCGCAGGCGCTCCTCGAACAGGCGGTAGGCCTCGCCGAGCCCCTCCCCGTAGTTGGGCACGGACGCGAAGACGACCGCCTCCGCGGGCACGAGCGCCAGCAGCCGGCTCTCGTAGCGGAGGCCGGGATCCGGCACCGAGCGGAACCGCTCGCGCAGGACCTTCATCTCGGCGAGCAGCGCGAGGTGACGGTCCGCGTCGGCGCTCCACGCGATCTCGTCCCGCAGGGGGACCGTCTCCATGGCCGCGCTGGTCGCCCACTGGTCGCCGGGGGCGAGCGTGCGCTCGTCGGCCCCGCCGGCCACCTGCACGTGTCCCTCGAAGACGGACACCCGCGAGCCCTTGAGGCCGTGGTTCACCGAGAAGACCGTGCCCGTCACGCTGACCGTGCAGTCGCCGGAAGCCACCCGGAGGTGGCCGGTGCGGCGCTTGGCGGCCTGGACGATGATGCGGCCGCGCGAGAGCTGGATGGTCGTGTCGGCGCCGCGCGCGAGCAGGGAGAGCTCGGCGCGCTCGCTCATCTCCACGAGCGAGCCGTCGCGCAGCCGGAGCACGGCGCGGGAGTCGCGGCCGGTGCGCACGGGCTCCCCCTCGCCGATCTCCTGGCCGGGCAGGAGCGGGACCACGTCGCCGGCGGCCACCCGGAGGAGCCCGCCCGCCACGGATTGCACGGCGGCCCGGGGACCGGCGGGCACGCCGAAGAAAGCCTGGCGCACCACCCAGGCCGACACGCTCGCGGCCAGGAGCACCGAGGCGGCCACGGCATGGGCGCGCCAAGGGCGGGGCGCGGCGGCGCCGGCGGTGGAGGTGGACGGCGGCCAGGCCAGCAGGGCCAGGTTCCGCCGCCCGGGCCGCAGGAAGGCGGCCCGGCAGGCCACGCAATCGCGGAGGTGGTCCTCCACGAGGAGGGCGCGCGCGGCCGGCAGCTCGCCGCGCCGATGCGCGTCGAGCAGGAGGCGTACGTCCGCGCAGCCGCCGATTGCCTCCGTGGAGGGCGCGGCCGCGATCGCGGCCGGACAGAGCCGCTCCCACACGCGGGCGGCGGCCTCCCCGGCCACCTCCGGCGCGGGCACGTCGTCGCGCACGGCGGCGATCGCGTCGTCGACGTCCAATTCCTTGCGTCCGCTCTCGTAGGTCATCGCCGGCCTCTCCTCCACTCTCCGAGCTGGTCCTGAAGGCGTTGCCGGGTCCGGTGCAGGGTGACGGCCACGGTGACGCGCGAGATGCCCAGCATCCGCGCGATGTCCCGGTTGGCCTGCCCTTCGAGGTAGCGCAGCGCGAACATCTCGGCCGCGCGCGGCGGCAGGTCGGCCAGGGCGCGGCGCAGCCAGCGGCGGATCTCCCCCGCCTCCTGCGCCGCGTCCGGTCCCGGCCGCCCCCCCGCCGCTTCCGCCGCCTCCTCGAGAGGGACGTCCGGACGGCTGCGGCGGGCGCGGAGCACGTCGAAGGCGGAGTTGATGGCGGCGCGGTAGAGATAGCTCGCGGGGTTGGCGAGATCGAGCGACGAGTCCTCGCCCTGCCGAGCCAGGCGCAGGAAGACGGTCTGGAGGACGTCCTCCGCGTCCTGCGCGTTGCCGGTGATCCGGAAGGCGGCCCGGAAGACCCGCGCCTGGTGGTCCCGGAAGACCTTCTCCAGGCCCAAGCGCTCGCCCCAGGCCGCCTCGCTCACCGCCGCACCCTGCACCGCACCTCCCTTGGTGAACCCGGTACCTGGATGACGACGACGCCGCGGAATGATTACAGGGCGAATGATGGCACGGCGGGGGCAGTGACGCCGGTCAGCCGCGCCCGCGGCGCCGGCCGGCCAGCCGCCAGAACTGCGTCTCGGCCAGGAGCGTGATGCGGTGTCCCTTCTCGCGCAGGCGCTTGATCTCGAGCAGCTTCCGGCCTCCGTCGCGGCCCGCGGCCTGCAAGGGGTTCGGGCGGCCGCGGACGACGACGGTCGTCCGCGCGGACGGCGCCCCATGCACCACCGCGCCCGCCCGCTTGGCCGCGCGCACCGCCTGGAGCCGCGTCTTGCTGAGGATGCCGGTGAAGGCCAGGTGGACGCCCTCGAGCGAGCGCAGGATCCCGGCCTTGAGCACGGCGGGCGGGTTGCGGAGCGCCTCGATCAGCTCGTCCGCGCTCTCGTAGCGCTTCCGCCGCTCGCCCAGGCACCGGTAGACGATCTCCTTGAGGTGATCGCTGCACGGGAGGCGGCGGATCTCCTGGGTCGAGACGCGCGTCTCCGCGTCGCCCTTGATCAGCATTCCCAGCAGCTGGCCGACCTGGTACACGTCGTCCCGGGCCTGCCACTTGGGCGCGGCCCCGGCCAGGATCTCGCTCGGCGCGGTGAGCGCGCTCTTCGTGCGGGCGGTGATGCCGCGGCGGTCGCTCTGCTGCCGCACGATCCCGAAGTCCCCCAGCTTCAGGCGCGGCCCCTCGCAGACGAAGACGTTCATGGGGGTGAGGTCGCGGTGGAGGAGCTGTCCCCGGTGCAGCCGGCCCAGCACCTCGAGGATGCCCGCGATCTCGCGGCGCACCGTGGCCTCCGGCCAGCGCTTGCCCACCCGGCGCAGGAACGCCCGCAGGTCGCCCAGGGGGGCGTATTCGAGGGCCAGGCAGTACAGGACGCGGCCGCTGGAGCGCAGGTACGGGAAGGTGTCGAACACGGAGATCGCCCGCGGGTGGCCGTCCAGCAACTGCCCGAAATAGGCCTCGCGCACCCAGCCGTCGATGTGCTCGCTGGCCTTCACGCACACGATGGGCGGCACCAACCGCGCGTAGCCGACCCGGCGGGCCAGGTAGGCCTGGCCGAACCCGCCCGCCCCCAGCAGCCGCTCGATGCGGTACTGGAGCCCCGTCTCCGGGCTGGCGATGACCTGCTGCGGCTGGAGCAGGCGGCGCGCGGGATCGAGCGCGGTGCGGCCACGCTTCGTGTGCGTCACGGTGGCGGCGGTGTCGTTCAACACCCAGGATGCTCCGGGACCGCGCCCACGGCCGACGCGGGGCTCACATGTTATCCGAGGGCCGGGCGCGCGAGGTCCGGCGCCTCCGGGCGTCCCGTGTGGTATTGAATGGCCGTCTTGGACACCCCGACCGGCGCGGCGAGCGTGCTCGAGTTCCATGACGTCCACAAGTCCTTCGGCGCCGTGCAGGCGCTGCGCGGGGTCGGCTTCTCCGTCGCGGCCGGGGAGGCCCACGCCATCGTGGGCGAGAACGGCGCCGGCAAGTCCACCCTGCTGCGCATCCTCTCCGGCAGCGTGGGACCGGACAAGGGCGAGCTGCGCCTGGACGGCGAGCGCGTGCGGCTGTCCGCCCCGCGCGACGCGCTCGCCCGCGGCATCGGGGTCGTGCACCAGGAGATGCTCTCCTTCCCCAACCTCACCGTGAGCGCGAACGTGTTCGCGGGACGGGAGCTGGTCGGCGGGGGCGGCCGGCTCCGGGAAGGCGCGATGCGCGAGCGCACGCGCGCGCTGCTGGAGCGCCTGCACCTGAAGGTCTCGCCCGACGCCGGGATGGACACCCTGCCCGCCGCCCACCGCCAGCTCGTGCAGGTGGCGCGCGCGCTCGTCTTCGACTGCCGCATCCTGGCCCTGGACGAGCCCACGACGTCGCTCACGGACGCCGAATCCGACCACCTCTTCGCCGTGCTCGAGGACCTGCGCCGCCGCGGCCTCACCCTCCTCTACGTCTCCCATCGCCTGCCCGAGGTGTTCCGCCTGTGCGATCGCATCACGGTCCTGCGGGACGGGACCGGCGTGGGCACGTTCGGGCGCAACGAGGTCGGCCCCTTGGACATCGTGCGGGCCATGGTCGGACGCGACCTGCCTCCGCGGCCGGCGGCGCCGCCGCCGGCTCCCGGCCCGCCCCTCTTGACGCTGCGCGGCTGGACGCGGCGGCCCGGGTTCGAGGACGTGTCCCTGTCCCTGCGCCGCGGGGAGATCGTGGGCCTGTTCGGCCTGGTGGGATCGGGACGCACCGAGCTGCTGGAGACGCTGGTCGGCCTCCACGCGCCCCAGGCGGGCCAGATGGAGCTGGACGGCCGCGCGGTGCGCTTCGCCTCCCCGCGCCGCGCGGCCCGCGCGGGCGTCGTGCTCGTGCCCGAGGAGCGCCAGCGCCAGGGCCTGCTCTTCAACCTCGGGCTGAGCGACAACCTGGCCCTGCCGCGCGCGGTGGCGCGGGGCGACGTCGTCCGGCATCGGGCCGAGGAGCGGCGCACGGGCGAGGCCCTGCTCGCCCAGTGGCGCATCAAGGCGGCGAGCCTCGACGTCACCCCCGACACCCTCAGCGGCGGCAACCAGCAGAAGGTGGTCCTGGCCCGCTGGCTGGCCACGGGGCCGCGCGTGCTGTTGCTCGACGAGCCCACCAAGGGCGTGGACGTCGGAGCCAAGTACGAGATCCACGGCCTCGTCGCGCAGGCGGCGGCGGCGGGCGCGGCCTGCCTGGCCGTGTCGAGCGACCTGCCCGAGCTGCTCGCCCTGGCCGACCGCATCCTCGTCATGCGGGAGGGCCGATTGCGGGGAGAGGTCGCGGCCGCGGACGCCACCGAGGAGAGGGTCATGCACCTGGCCACCTCCGCGTCGAGCGAGGCGGCGTGAGGCGGCTGTGGCGGGTCCGCGAGGCGCGCACGGTGGTGCTCCTGCTGGCCGAGATCGCGTTCTTCACCTGGTACCTGTGGCCGGAGGCGGCCCGCTCCCATCCGTTCCTGAACGGGCCGAACGCGCTCCTGATCCTGAAGTACTCGTCCATCTACGGCATCGCCGCCATCGGGGCGGCCATGGTCATCATCTCGGGCGGAGTGGACCTCTCCCCCGGCGCGGTCATCGCCCTGGCCGGCGTGGTCGCGGGAAAGCTCTTCGTGGAGGGCGGGCACTCCCTGGCCTTGAGCCTCGGCGCGGGCGTCCTGGCCGGAGCGGCGGCGGGCCTGCTCACCGCGGCGCTGGTGGTGCCGGTGGGCCTGCCGCCCTTCATCGCGACGCTCGGCGTCATGGGCATCGCGCGCGGCGCCGCCTTCATCATCACGGAGGGCCGCTTCTTCGACCTCTCCGGCGCGCTGCCCCCGTCCTGGCATCCGCCGGGCGTTCCCCTCGAATGGCTGGCGCCGGCGGTGATGATCGCGCTGGCCGCGGTGTTCCAGGTCCTCATGCACGGCTTCCAGTGGGGACGCGCGGTCTATGCAGTGGGAGGCAACGAGACGGCGGCCCTGTACTCGGGGATCCCGGTGGGCCGGGTGAAGACCTCGGTGTACCTGGCCGCGGGGACGCTGGCCGCCCTGGCCGGCGCGGTGCTGGCGGTGGTCCAGGGCCAGGGGAAGGCGGACCTCGCCACCGGCTACGAGCTGGACATCATCGCCTCCGCGGTGGTGGGCGGGGCCAGCCTCACCGGCGGCCGGGGCTCGGTCCTGGGCGCGGTGCTGGGCACCCTCATCTTCGGCGTGCTGCGCAACGCGCTGCCCCAGATCCCGGGGGCGACGTTCTACGATCGGCTCATCGTGGGGCTGGTCGTCATCGTGATCGTGGTCATGGACCAGCTCCTGGCCCGCCAGGGCAACTGAGAGGGGGGACGATGCGGTCGACTCGAATGGCGGTGGCGGTCGGGGTCCTGTTGGCCGGTCTCGGCTGCGCCGGTGGCGGCGATTCCGGCGGCAAGGGATCGAGCGCGGCTGCCCCCAGTCCGGGCGCGAGCCCGGCCGCGCGCAAGTACCGCTTCGCGGTGATCCCGAAATCGCTCGACCTGCCCGTCTTCGATTACGCGCGCCTGGGGGCGGAGCGCGAGGCGAAGAAGCTGGGCAACGTGGAGATCCTGTGGCGGGGCTCGGAGAACGCGGACCAGCTCCGGCAGAAGGAGATCCTGGAGTCCTTCATCACGCAGGGCGTGGACGGCATCGCGATCTCCTGCCTCAACGGCGACTTCCTCACCGAGACCATCGACCGCGCGGTCGCCAAGGGCATCCCCGTCGTGACCTGGGACGCCGACGCCCCCAGGTCCAGGCGCGTGGCCTTCTACGGCGTGGACGACCTGGCCGCGGGCCGGATCATGGGCGAGCAGGCGGTGCGGCTGCTGGGCGGCAAGGGCAGCGTCGCGATCATCACGAGCGTGGGCGCGGTGAACCTGCAGCGCCGTCTGGAAGGCGTGCGCGAGGTGCTGGGCAAGAGCCCGGGGCTGAAGATCATCGAGGTGTACGACATCAAGGAAGACCCCGTGCGCTGCGCCGAGATCATCGCCGCCGGCACCAACCGCTATCCGGACCTGGGGGCCTGGATCTCCGTCGGCGGCTGGCCCGTCTTCACGCGCAACGCGCTGCAGTCGGTGGACCCCGCGCGCACGAAGTTCATCTCCTTCGACACCATCCCGCCCGCGCCCGAGCTCCTGAAGGAAGGCAAGGTCCAGGTCCTCATCGGCCAGAAGTACTTCGGCTGGGGCGGCGAGTCGGTACGCATCCTGGCCGAGGTCAAGGCGGGCCGGCCGCCGTCCTCGCCGATCGTCGACTCCGGCGTGGACGTCGTCACCGCCGCCAACGTGGACGAGTACGTGAAGGGCTGGAAGCGCCTGGCCGCGGGCGAGTAGGCGGCTCCGCCCCTCGGGGTCTCGCGCCTCAGGGCGCGCAGGCGAAGCTCGCGGCGTCGTCGATGCTGCCGGAACCCGACCAGCGGGCGTGGAGGGGATAGGGGCACAGCGGGCGGGTGCGAGCCACGCCGGTGCCCGGACGGCCGCCGGTGTAGCGCACGGCCACGATCCGCTCCGGCGCCGTTCCCTTCTCCACCCATCGCTCGACGGCCCGCTCGACGTCGTGGTCGGCATCCGGGTGCAGGGCACCGGGCCCGATGAAGGCATTGGGACCAGGGCCGCCTGCGCAATGCATCATGCCGGGGACCAGGAACAGACGCGCGAAGGCGTCGGTCTCCTTCGCCCCCAGGCGCGTACGCACGCTCTGGTAGTACTCGATCGAGTTCGAGGCGGCGATGGCCGCATCGTCCCAGCCGTGATACACGAGGAGCTTGCCCCCGCGATCGCGGAAGCGGCCCAGGTCCGGGTCCACCGCGTTCAAGGTGCCGGCCAGCTTGTCGTCCGCGACCTTCATGTCGCGGTCGAGGTCGAACGTGCGGAAGTCCCAGTCCGGCCTCTCGAAGACCATGTCACGATAGAAGCCGGTGGCGAAGGCGGCGAGCAGGCTCTGGCCCGGGGCGGGGCCGGTGACCCACAGCGACCAGCCTCCGGGCCCCGTCTCGCCGCCCACCACCTGGTGGCCGTGCACGGGCCGGCCGTCCTTCGTGTGCGGTCCCGCGTAGAGCTTCTTGAGCGTCCCCACCTGGGCCGCGGACAGGCACGCGTCCGACTCGGTGCCCGCGCAGGCGAGGGTCGCGGGGTCGAGCGAGCACTGCGAGGGGTCGTCGACGAGACCGTCCTTCAAGCCGTCCTTCGCGTCGCAGGCGGCCAGGGCCGCCGCCTCGATCGCGGGCAGCTTCGCCGCCGTGATGTAGCCGGCGGGATCGGCCAGCGTGGCCTGCATCTCCCAGGCTCCCTTGGTCACGAGGTGGGTGAAGAAATTGGCGGGCGCGCCGGCCACGATGCCGTCGTAGTCGTCCGGGAAGCGCTGGGCCTCCATGAGGGCCTCCCGCCCGCCGTTCGAGCAGGAGTGGAAGTACGCGCGCTGGGCCGGACGGCCGTAGAACGCGCGCACGAGCGCCTTGGCGCGCTCCGTCGTCTCGTGCACGGCCCGATAGCCGAAGTCGATCACCTTCTCGGGATGCCCGGCCGCCCAGCGGGCGTCGGTGGCCGCCCCGCGGTGCCCGGTGTCGGAGGCGACCACGGCGTAGCCGGCGGAGACGGCGCTGCCCATGGGCGGGTAGGAGATCGACCCGGCGAAGCCTCCGTTGCCGAGCCCGCGCAGCCGCCCGTTCCACCCGGACGCCGGCAGCCAGACCTCGAAGCGGATGTCGGAGTCGGCGGAGGGCGCGATGCTGCCGGTCACGCGGCAGAAGGCGGGCAGGTTCTCGATCGGAGGGCCCTCGGGAGCGGTGAAGGGACCCGCCGCCACCGGCTCCGCGGAGGCGATGGTGGTCTGGACGAGCTTGAGCGTGCGGAGGCTCTCGCAGCTCGGGCCGGCGGACGGACCGGGTGCGGGAGCGAGCAGCGCCACCAGCAAGGCAGCCGTCATGTCCAATCCCCCTGTCGAAGGAGCGCGGTGAAGGTAACACCGCTCTACAATCGCCGCGAATGGGCCAAGGCGAGGAGATCTGGGAAGAGCGCTGGCATCCCCTGCGCGAGGAGTGGGTGATCGTGGCCGCCCATCGCCAGGACCGGCCCTGGAGCGGCGAGCGGCTGGGCGAGGTGCCGGACGCGCCCCCCGACTACGTCCCCGACTGCTACCTGTGCCCGGGCAACGCCCGGGTGGGCGGAGCGCGCAACCCGGAGTACACGACGACCTTCGTGTTCGACAACGACCACCCGTGCGTCGGTCCGGCCGCGCCCGAGCTCCTCGAGACCGTGCCCGCCGTCTACCGCAACCGGCCCGCCCGCGGCCTGGCCCGCGTGGTCTGCTATACGCCGCGGCACGGCAGCAGCCTGGCCGAGATGAGCCCGGCCGCCATCGACGGGCTGCTGGAGGTCTGGCAGGGGCAGTATCGAGAGCTGGGGGCCATGCCGGGGATCGCTCACGTCCTGGTGTTCGAGAACCGGGGGGCGGTGGTGGGCGTGTCCAACCCGCACCCCCACGGCCAGATCTACGCGACCAACTTCGTCTTCAAGTACATCGACACGGAGGCGCGGGTCTCGGCCCGCCACCTGGCCGACACGGGCCGCGTGCTCTTCCAGGACGTGCTGGCCGCGGAGCGGACGGACGGCCGCCGCGTCCTCGTCGAGAACGACGGCGCCATCGCGTTCGTGCCGTACTTCGCCCGCTACGCCTACGAGGTCTACGTCGCGCCCAAGGCCACGCGGGCGAGCCTGGCCGCCCTGGGCGATTCCGAGCGCGCCGACCTGGCCGCGGTGCTCGGACGCGTGCTCGTGCAATACGACAACCTCTGGCGCCAGCCGTTCCCGTACGTGATGGCCCTCCACCAGGCCCCCACGGACGGCGGCGACCACCGTGGCTTCCACTTCCACGTCGAGCTCCATCCTCCCCTGCGCAAGCCGGGCCTCTTGAAATACCTGGCCGGGCCCGAGATCGGCGGGGGCAGCTTCCTGAGCGACACCTCGCCCGAGCAGAAGGCGGCCGAGCTGCGCGCCCAGCCCGCCTCTCACTACAAGAGGACGGCGGTCGAGACATGACCGGGGACCTCGCCGCCCTCCTCGACCCGATCCGCGCCCTGCACGGCCACATCCGCGACGCCGTGGTTCGCGCCTGCGAGGCGGCCGCCGTCGCCGACCTGGCCGGGGTGGCCTCGGAGGAGGGCGACGGCGACACGATCTACGCCGTGGATCGCATCGGAGAGGAGCCGCTCCTCGAGTCCTTCGCCGAGATCGCCCGCGAGTGTCCGCTCGTGCTGATCGCGGAGGGCCTGCCCGGCGGGTCCGTGGTCCTGCCGCGCGGCACGCCGGAAGCGGCCGCGCGGGTCCGTGTGATCGTGGATCCCATCGACGGGACTCGCGGCCTCATGTACCAGAAGCGGAGCGCGTGGGTGCTGACCGGAGTGGCCCCGAACCGGGGACCGGACACGTCCCTGGCCGACGTCGAGGTGGCGGTCCAGACGGAGATCCCGCTGGTCAAGCAACACCTCAGCGACACGTTGTGGGCGGTGCGCGGGCAGGGGGCGGGCGCGGAGCGGCGGAACCGGCTCACCGGCGAGCGGCGCCCGCTCGCGCTCCAGCCCTCGCGCGCGACGACGATCGAGCAGGGCTTCGCGATGGTGGCGCGCTTCTTCCCCGGCGCGCGCGAGGAGCTGGCGGCGATCGACGAGGAGATCGTGCGCGGCGCGCTGGGCCCCGTCCGGCGCGGGAAGGCGCACTGCTTCGAGGACCAGTACATCAGCACGGGCGGCCAGCTCTACGAGCTCGCGGCCGGGCACGACCGTTTCGTGGCCGACCTGCGTCCGCTCCTGGAGCCGGTCCTGGCCGCCCGCGGCCAGGCCCTCGGCCTCTGCTGCCATCCGTACGACCTGTGCACCGAGCTCATCGCGCGCGAGATGGGGGCGCTCGTCACCGACGAGCGGGGAGAGCCGCTGCGCGCACGGCTCGGGGTGGAGGCGGACGTGGCCTGGTGCGGCTACGCGAACTCGCGGATCCGGGCCCAGGTCGAGCCGCTCCTGCGCTCCGCGCTGGCCGCGCGGGGTCTGCGGTGACGGGCGAGACGGACGCCTCCGCCGAGGTCGAAGCCTTCGTGGCGAGCCTTGCCGGGCTGGACCGGCATCCACTGCCCGAGGTTCGAGGCCTCCTCGTCCGCGGCGAGGAGGCGGTGGTGACCCGCGCCCCCGGACGGCTGGACGTCATGGGCGGGTTCGCCGACTACTCCGGCTCCCTCGTGCTCCAGCTTCCGTTGCGCGAGGCCACGCTGGTGGCCCTGCAGAAGGATCGCGAGCCGCGCGTGCGCATCGTCAGCCTCGGAGCCGACAGCGCTCGCTCGTTCGAGGCGCCCATGGATGCGCTGGCCGGCGGCGGCGGGACGGTCGAGGACGCGGCCGCCCGGGCCGGGTTCGGATCCGATCCCGCGCGGCGATGGGCCGCCTACGCCGCGGGGGCCTTCGTGGTCCTGGCCCGCGAGCGCGGCGTGGCCTTCCGGTCCGGGGCCCGCCTCCTGATCACCTCCCGCGTCCCCGAGGGCAGCGGCGTCAGCAGCTCGGCCGCCCTCGAGGTCGCGGTGATGCAGGCGGTGGCGGAGGCCTTCGACGTCGCCCTCGCCCCCCGCGAGCTGGCCCTGCTGGCCCAGCAGGTCGAGAACCGCGTGGTGGGCGCGGCCTGCGGCGTCATGGACCAGATGACCGCGGCCTGCGGGGAGGAGGGACGGCTGCTGGCCCTGCGCTGCCAGCCCGCGGAGCTCGAGGGCCACCTCGCCCTGCCCGAAGACCTGGCCGTCTGGGGGATCGACTCCGGAGTGTGCCACGCCGTCTCCGGAGCGGACTACACGTCGGTGCGCATCGGCGCGTTCATGGGCTATCGCATCCTCGCCGAGCGCGCCGGCCTGCCCGCGCGCCGGGTGGACGCCGCACACGTCGCCGTCGACGACGCCCGCTGGGGTGGCTGCCTGGCCAACGTCACTCCCGCCGAGTACCGCGAGTCGTTCGCGGCCCACGTGCCCGCGTCCCTGCGCGGCGAGGCCTTTCTCGCCCGCTATGGCGGCACCACCGACGCGGTGACGCGCGTGTCCCCGGAGGTGGAGTACCCCGTGCGCGCCGCCACCGTCCATCCCATCGAGGAGAACTTCCGCGTGCGTGCCTTCGCGAGGGAGCTGGCCGCCCCCGCCGGCGAGCGGCGCAACCAGACGCTGGGCGACCTGATGAGCGAGTCGCACGCGAGCTACACGCGCTGCGGGCTCGGCTCCGCGGCCACCGAGCGGCTGGCCACCCTCGTCCACGAAAAGGGGCGGGCTCACGGCCTCTACGGCGCGCGCATCACCGGCGGGGGCAGCGGCGGCACCGTGGCCGTCCTCGGCCGGAGGGATGCCGGGCCGCGGGTGGCCGAGATCGCCGAAGGCTATGCGCGGGAGAGCGGACGGCCCGCCCGCGTGTTCTCCGGATCGTCGCCCGGAGCGGCGGTGCTCGGGCCGAGGCGGGCGCGGGTCGGCTGAGGTGGCCGCGATGGAAAGACCGCACCATCCGCTGGCGAGCGGCACCGCGATCGTGGGCGCGCTGGCCCTCGTGAAACTGACGCTGCACCTGGCGACCGCGTCGCGGTACGGGTTCTTCATCGACGAGCTGTACTTCCTCGCCTGCGGGCAGCACCTGGCCTGGGGATACGTCGATTTCCCCCCGCTCACGCCGGCGCAGGCCTGGCTCACGCGCGCGCTCTTTGGTGACTCGCCGTGGTCGATCCGCCTGTTCCCGTCGCTGGCCGGCGCCCTTCTCGTGCTGCTCGCGGGCGCGCTCGCCCGCCGCCTGGGGGGCGGCCGGCTGGCCCAGGCGGCGGCCGCTCTGGCCGTGCTGGCCGCGCCCATCTACATGTTCTTCTGCACGTACCTGTCGATGAACTCGATCGAGCCGCTCGTCTGGACCGGCTGCGCGCTCGTCCTCGTGCGCATGATCCAGACGGGCGACACGCGGCTCTGGCTCGTCTTTGGCCTCCTGTCGGGCGTGGGCCTGCTCAACAAGCACACGATGGCCGTCTTCGGCCTGGCCCTCGTCGTCGGGCTGGCCCTGGCTCCCGAGCGG
>JBGPBV010000041.1:0-45330 GCA_041481445.1 Vicinamibacteria bacterium | reverse complement strand
GCGCGGCCTCACCGTCGGCGAGGGGCCGATGCGGGCGCTGGAGGCGCGCCTCGAGAACGGCTTCTTCCGCATCGCGGAGGTCCTGATGGCACGCGCCGGGGCCTGCCATCGCTTCGAGGCGCGCGGGCGCAGCCCCATCGTCGGCATCGAGGCCGAGCTGCCGCTGCCCGCGGTCGAGGATCCCTTCCGCCAGGACGACGGACCCTGCGTGGTCGACCGCGACGGAGGTTCCCTGGCCGTGCTGCGCCCGCCGCCGGTCAAGGGCACGGTGCGTGGCCGTCCCGCCCCCGCCCGGGGCGCGCTGTCCCTGCGCCTCCGAGACGTGGACCTGGCCGACGTGTTCTTCGTCCTGCACCTGCTCACCCGCCAGGGGTTCCTGGTCGACGAGGACGTGCGCGGCCGCGTGAGCGTGGACGTCACCGAGGTCGCGCTCGACGACGTGATCGCCCTGCTGGGCCGGGCGGGCGTCGCCGTCTCGCCTCCGGGCCCGCTGCGCCGCGTGTCCCGCTCCGGCGGGCGCCCGCTGCTGCCCTCTCCGTCGGGCGAAGGCACGCCGGTGACGTTCGCTCTCAAGCGGGCGCCGATCTCCGACGTCCTCTCCGTCCTCGGCGACGCCGACCCCTCGCTGCCGCCGCCCCCTCGATCGGCGGCCGGGCGGCTCAGCCTCTGGGCCACCGAGGCCCACGTGAGCGACGTGCGGGCGGCGGTCCTGCAGGCACTCCGCGCGGAGGGCGCTCCCAGCGGCGATGGGGACCCCCCGCCGTTCGCGCCGCTGCCCCCACCCGAGCGGCGCCTGGTGGTCCGCGCGGACGAGCTGTCGATGAGCGAGTTCCAGCTGGCGGGCGTGGCCTCCGCCGGCGAGGGCTGGACCGCGTTCGCCTACGCGCCCACGGGCGCGCTCAACGCGTACCGGCGGGGGGATCGCGTGGCGGGGGGGACGACGAGCGAGGTGAACTCCACCGACATCCTGATCACGACCGAGGAAGGACCGCTGAGGATCCCACTGCCGGACCCCGGACGATAGGCGGCCAGATCACCGGCTCACGGTGGCCGGCTCGACGCTCGCCGTGAGCACGTAGAGCGACACCGAGAGCGCGGGCGCGGCCAGGTCCCTTGGCGCCTCGCCGAGCGAGCTCTCGCGAATGTCCACGGCTCGGGGCTCGCCGGGAGCGTTGTGGGCGAGCGGATCCGTTCCGGTGATCACGAAACGCCGGGCGGGCCCGGCCAGACGGGCCCCGCGCAGGTCGAGCGCCAGCGTGCGGTCCTCGCGCGTCGGGTTCACGACGGCGATCGTGAGGTCCCGCCGGTCGGCGCTCCACGCCGCCACCGCGTCGATCGGGAGCTCCACGCCCGACACGCGCACCGGGAGCGTGCCGAAATGCCGCCGGTAGAGCGCCAGCACCAGGCCGGTCGTCTCGAGCTCGGCCGCGGTCTTCGTGGTCTTGATCGCGCCGATCACGTTCACCGTCTGCGCGTAGTTGGCCATCACGAACAGGTCGCTGTTGCGGACGAGCTCGTGGAGCCCGGCCGCGATCCCGAGGCCGTCCTGCAGGAAGTAGCGCGTGCCGAGCTCGCCGTACTCGTTGCCCCCGTACCAGTAGTTCCACTCGTCGAGCGCGATCCGGACGTCCTTGCCCGCGAGCGCCTTGATCTCGCGGCGATAGGCGCGGTGCGCCTCCGCGACCTTGCGGATCCCGTCGCGCGCCTGGGCCACGTGCGCCGGCACGTCGGGCTTGCCCTGCCAGTAGAGGTGCTCGCTGATGTAGCTCATGTGGCTGCTCGCGTCCTGGAGCATCGTCTTGCTCCACTCGCCGAGCGCGCCCACCGCCACCGGCTGGATCTTCGGGTCCTCGGCGCGCATCGCGTCCACCACCTCGCGGTGCTTCGCCACGTACTTCGCGAGCGGCATGTGCCCGATCTGCCACTCGCCGTACATCTCGTTGCCGATCGCCCACAGCTTCACCCCGAACGGCGCCGAGCTGCCGTTGTCGGCGCGCCGCCTGCCCTGCGGCGTCGTGGCCGCACCGTTCGCGTACTGCACGAGCTCGGCCGCCGCGCGCGCCCCGCCCTTGCCGGTGTTCACGGCGACGTAGGGCTCGGCCCCGATCTCCCGCATCAGCGCCATGAACTCGTGCAGGCCGACGTCGTTCGACTCGATGCCCTTCCAGGCCGGGTTCTTGCGCGGCGGCCGCTGGTCGCGGTCGCCGATCCCGTCCCGCCAGTCGTAGCCGCTCACGAAGTTCCCGCCCGGCCAGCGGTAGACGGGGGAGTCGAGCTCGCGCAGGCGCGCGAGCGTGTCTCGCCGCCAGCCGAGCACGTTGTCGGCCGGCATCAGCGATACAGCGCCGATCACGAGCGCTCCTGCGCCGCGCGCGACGATCTCGAGCCGGCCGTTGTCGGTGGCGCCTCCCGCTCGGAAGCGCAGCGGGTGCTTGGTGAAGCTCGGGCCGGGGTTCTCGATCACGACCGTCTGCCGGTCGCTCGCGCCGCCACCCCAGGCGAGGCTCACCGCGACCGGTCCCGCCCCGCCCTCGGCCCGCAGCACGATCCGGCCGACGTACTCGCGGCCGGCGACGAGCCCGAGCCGCTCCTGCATCAGGCCCAGCGACTTCTCGCCGCCCGGCAGCGTCAGCTTCGGGCTCTGCTCGCCGGCGTAGGCTCCCTCCCGGAGCATGCTGACGGCAGCGCGGTCGCCGAGGACGAGCCACGGCGAGCGGACCAGCAGCTCGTAGGGATGCCCCTCGCCGTCCCACGAGCGGGGGCCGGGCGTGAACATCTCGAAGGCTGGCGCCTCGCCCGTCACCGGGTAATAGAACTTGCGATCCTCGAGCATCTCGGCCCAGAGGCCGCCGTAGATGCAGCGGCCGAGGTGCTCGACGAACTGCCCGTAGACGAGCGGTGAGATCGGCGCTCCCACGGCCGAGGCGTCGACCAGCAGCCGGTCCCTGGACTCCTGGGACGACAAGGGCGACGCGGCGAGCAGGAGCGCGGCGAGGGCGAGCAGCAGGCGGGCGCGGCGCAGGTTCATGGTGGCCTCCGAAACGGTGGGATTCTAGTGTGCCCTCACGCCCTGGTGGGCGCCCGCCGGCACCGGGAGCCGGAGACGCGCCCGAAAAAAAGGGCCCGGGGGGAACCCCCGGGCCCCACGTCTCTTTCGTTGGGCGTCGTCGCCCGGCGCGTCATTGCGACGCGCCACTCACGCTATGGACCGGGGCCCGCTTACAGGCCCCCTGCGGAGTCCGGTGGACTGTCTTCCATCGGCACCTCCGTCCATTCGTACGGCACGTTCACGGCAAGTACGGCTCGCCACTCGCGACGGAACGGCACGTCTGCCGGCCGCCGCTTCCGCCGGTCGCGCGCGATGACCCGCGCCGGCCGGTCCGCACGGCACGAACGCTCGCACGCCACGAACGCACGAAACAAACGAACGCTTCGAACGACACCACGCACGCGACGAACGAAACGAGCAACACGTCCCGACCGCGCGATCCGCCGCGATGGTCGGAGAGCGCCACGTCGACGCTCTTCCTATCGCCAATATCGGCCCGTGGCCGGAGCCTGTCAAGACGAAAGTCTCCCGAAGAGCCATGGCATGCCGCGTGCGTTCCCCGGTTCTCCGCGGATCCAGGTGGGCGACCGCCCACGCGCGGTGGACCATAATCTCCCCGATGGAGGACCGGCCCTGATCGGACGCCGCGGAGAGGCAGCGCTGGCCGCGCTCGGACCCGTCGCCATCGCCCTCGCCGTCGCCCTCCTCACGCGCGGGCGCGCCCTGCCGGAGGTGGCGTGGCCCGACGAGTGCATCTACCTCGTGGGCGCGCGCAACGTCGTCGAGCGGGGGACGCTCGACACGAACTTCTACCTGACCTACAGCCTGCTCCGCCGCGGCTACCCGCACCGCGACGTGCACATGCCCGGCTACGTGCTGGCCCTCGCCCCCGCGGTGGCCGTCCTGGGCGCGACGCTGGCGGCGGCGGCCTGGGTGAACGTCCTGCTGTTCGCGGCCTCCGCCGCCCTCGTCTACGCCGTCGGACGCGGGATCCTCCCCGAGCCGGGCCAGGCCGTGGCCGCGGCCGCGCTCTTCACCGTGCTGCCGCCGTTCCCGGGCTACCTCTTCGTCGCCTATCCGGAGATCGTCGTCGCCTTTGCGTTCCTGGCCGGCCTCGCCGTGCTCGTCCACGCGCGCGGACCCGGCACGGCCGCGCTGGCCGGCGTGATCTTCGCGGGCGGGGCCCTCTTCCGCGAGACGCTGCTGCTGGCCCTGCCCCTCTACCTCGTCCGCCTTCCCCCGCGGCTGCGCTGGCGCGCCTTCGCGCCCGCGGCCGCCGCCACCCTCGTCCTCGTGGTCGCTCCCCTCTCGCGCCATCGCGCCGTCCATCCCAACGCCCTCTATCCGAGCCTGCTCGAGGAGGCGCGCGCCTCCGATCGGCCGCTGGCCACGCTCGCGCGCGCCGTCGCCGCCAACGTCGCCGCCAACGTGCGCGCGACGGGCGACCTGGACCCGGCCACGCGCGCGGAGGACGCCGTGCTGCTCCTCATCGGCCTGCTCGCGGCGGCGGCCGCGCTCGGCGGCCGCCGGCTCGACGCGGACGGGCGTCGCCTGACCGTGGCCGCCCTCGCCTCGCTGGCGATGCTGACGGCGTCCGTCCTCGCCTTGTACGTCGTGCGCGAGCGCGGCGGCGTGTGGGGCGGCGTGCGCGCCTACATGGCCTGGACGCCGCTGCTGCTCGTCCTGGCCACCCCCCTGCTCTACGCGTGGCGGCGACGCTCCCTCACCCTCGTCCTGGCCGCCGCCGTCGCCGCCGCCGCCCTACTCCTGGACGCCTGGCAGGTGCGCTTCTTCAACCGCTACAAGGGCACCGACCTCGAGGACCAGGCCCGCAACGCCGCCTACCTCGCGCGCTACCTCGACCCCTTCCAGCCGCGGCGCATCGTGTCGCGCTCCTTCTTGTACGGCCTGGCCCACTACCCGGTCGAGGTCATCTGGTCACTCCCCCGCGACGGGCGCGAGCTGGCCGCCCTCAACCAGGCCGTGCCCTACGAGTTCCTGGCCATCCACGAGAAGAGCGCGCTGCGCCCCCTGCTCGTCGGCAACCCGCGCTACCTCCGCGTCAACAAGGACGACCGCGGGGCGGAGTTCCTCATCTGGAGACGGCTGTACTGAGGGTGATACGCTCTCTCCCATGCCCAACGTCGTCTTCACCACGAACGATCTCCGCGAGAGCGAGCCCGAGCTGGCCGACCGGCTGGAGGCGGAGGTCCGGGACGGCGCCGCCGACGAGCCGGCGGACAGCGCCCTGGAGTGCCGGATCCTCGAGCGCCACGCCGAGCGCCCGCAGATCTCCGTCCAGATCGAAGGCGAGGACTGGGTGGTCTCGTTCGCGGTCACGACGCCGGCGGCGGCCGGGGAGATGAAGATGGCGACCAAGCGCGCGCTCCGTGATCGCGGGCGGCGCGCTCCCGATCCGCGGGAGAGGCGGCGCTGATCCCTCAGGGCGCGGGGCGCGCCGGCTCCGCCCGATAGACCGCCCAGGACGGGTTGCGGTAGACGGCCACCAGGCCGCGGCGCGCCGGCTGGCGGGGCAGGACGATGTAGGTGGCGCCGAAACGGCGGGCCAGCTCCAGCAGCCTCTCCTCGGGCAGCTTCTCGTAGTCGTCGCCGAGGACCTGCATGCGCGCGCCCCACTCCTTGACGAACGCGTCGTCGAAGTACTGCTGGGTGCCGTCCTTCCATTCGCCCACGATCGTCCGCTCCGAGAAGACGCGGAAGCCCGCCTCCTTCGGCGGGGTCAGGAGGACGGCGGCGCGCGGAGTGTGGGTGCGCGCCCAGTCCTGGACGGCGCGCCAGGCGCCGGACTCCCAGCGCGGGCGCTGCCCGGCGAAGGCCCGCGGGGTGAGCCAGAGGACGGCGAGGAGCGCGGCCGCCATCGCCGCCGCCGGACGCGCGGGCGGCGACGACTTCCCCATCGCCAGCAGGACGGCGAGGGCGGCGGCCCCGATCACCGTCTCGTTGAGCGCGCGCGGGAGCATGTCGCCCGGATAGGTCCAGATCACGTCCTGGTCCGCCCAACCCGTGACCCCGACCAGCACGCAGACGGCCAGCGCCCGCGCCCACGGCTCCGGCGTGGGACGGCCCGCCACCGCCTGCAGCAGCACGACCAGCGGCAGCAGCGGCTCCAGCCCCGGCGTGAAGGCCACGATCGCGGTCGCGCCCGCGGTCACCCGTGCCAGGCCGCCCTCGCGCCATCCGGCCACCACCCCCGCCGCCACCACGCCCTGCAACAGCAGCATCAGGAAGCGCCAGGCGCGGTGCGGCTGGTACTGGAGGGCGGCCTTGAGCGGCCAGTACTCCGTGAAGAGCGTGCCGAGCACGAACTGCAGCGCGGTGCCCACCAGGAACACCGCGACCACCCGGCG
The DNA here is from genome assembly GCA_041481445.1 of Vicinamibacteria bacterium. Taxonomy (GTDB): domain Bacteria; phylum Acidobacteriota; class Vicinamibacteria; order Fen-336; family Fen-336; genus AA29. Next base: position 38,913 of record JBGPBV010000041.1, on the reverse strand, counting down.
CCGGTCGCCGCTCATCCGCGAGAGAAGGAGCACGCTCAGCGCGAGCAGGGCCGCCGCCGGCGGAAGGTCGGCGCCGAACGCGCTCGGGAAGCTGTGATGCGACGAGCGCAGCCGGAGCAGCTCCAGCCACTCCGGCGTCATGGGCGAGCGATGGGCGAGGGTCCAGACGGCCAGGGGGACGAGCGGGACCACCGCCGCGGCCAGGCGCTTCCAGGTCTCGCGCCGGCCGACCTCGCGGGCCTCCCACAGCACGGCCATCACCATCGGCACCAGGACGTACGCGGAGTAGAGCAGGTGGTTGTAGGCGCCGAGGGAGAGCACGAGGAGGGGCAGCATCCGGCGGCCCTCCAGGAACCAGACCATCGCCCAGATGGTGAGCGCGGAGGCGAGGTGCGAATGGCTGAAGGCGACGCGGTACAGCGATTCCCCGGCCAGGCCGATGCGGACCGGGAACGCGAAGGCCAGCGCCAGCGCGCCCGCGGCCGGACCGCCCGCCCAGCGCCCGATGCGATACGCCCCGGCCAGCGTGGCCGCCACCGCCACGAGGTACAGGACGAAGAACGCGGGCGGGATCTGTTCCGGGCCCGGCAGCACCGCGGCCAGCAGGCGATAGAAGACGGTCGGGAAGCGCTCGCCGGTCGCGACCATCACGTCGCCCGGGTACAGGCCGGGATCCATCATCCGCTTGAGTATGGGGACGGTGATCCCGTGGTTGCTGTCGCCGAAGCGATAGCCGGGCGTGCCGGCGAGGATGGTGCTGGCCAGGGCGGCCAGCAGGGCGAGGGTCGCGCCTTCGAGGATGCCGAGCGCCGACGCCTTGGTCGAGACGGCGGGCGCGAGAGGGACGGCGGGTGCGCCTACCGCACTTCCCAGATGTCGCCCGTGCGGAGCAGCGCGCCGATGTCGCCCTTGCCCCGCTTGGCCACGGCCTGCCGGAGCTGATCGTTCACGCCCGCCTCGTAGGTCGGGATGTCCACCGCGCGCAGCACGCCCATCGGCGTCGGGAAGCCGGGTGTCTGGTCCATGCGCGAGAGCAGGAACGCGTAGGCGGGATTGGGATGGCGCTCGTCGTGGACGATGAGGTCGGCCTCGGTGATGCCGTCGCCGAGGGTCACGACCTCGAGGTTGATCCCGTTCATGCGGATGCCCTTGGCGCGGTCCTTGCCGAACACGAGCGGCTTGCCGTGCTCGAGCAGGATCGTGTGGTCGTCGCGCACCTCGCGCTCGGTGAGGGCCTCCCACGCGCGGTCGTTGAAGATGTTGCAGTTCTGCAGGATCTCGATGAAGGCGGAGCCCTGGTGCGCGGCCGCCCGCCGGAGGGTCGTCTTCAGGTGGGCCTGGAACACGTCGACGGAGCGGGCCACGAAGGTGGCCTCGGCGCCGAGGGCGAGCGAGAGCACGTTGAAGGGCCGGTCCACGGACCCGAACGGCGTGGACTTGGCCTTCTTGCCCAGCTCGGACGTCGGCGAGTACTGGCCCTTGGTGAGGCCGTAGATCTTGTTGTTGAAGAGCAGGATCTTCAGGCCGACGTTGCGGCGGAGCATGTGGATGGTGTGGTTGCCGCCGATGGAGAGGGCGTCTCCGTCCCCGGTGGCCACCCACACCTCGAGGTCGGGCCGCGAGACCTTGAGGCCGGTGGCGATCGCGGGAGCGCGGCCGTGGATGGTGTGGAACCCGTAGGTGTTCATGTAGTACGGGAACCGGCTGGAGCAGCCGATGCCGGAGACGACCACGAACTTCTCGCGCGGGATGCCGAGCTCGGGGAACACGGCCTGCACGGCGGCCAGGATCGCGTAGTCGCCGCAGCCCGGGCACCACCGGACCTCCTGGTCGGTCTGGAAGTCCTTCTTCGTGTAGACGGGGGGGATGGTGGCCGTAGTCATGACCCGAGCACCTCTTCGATCTTCGCCTCGATCTCGGACTGCTTGAACGGCTTGCCCTGGATCTTGTTGAAGCCTTCCGCGTCCACCAGGTACTTCGCGCGCAGCACCCACAGGAGCTGGCCCAGGTTCATCTCCGGCACCACGACCTTCTGGTAGCGCTTCAGGACGTCGCCGAGGTTGCGCGGTAGCGGGTTGAGGTAGCGGAGGTGCACGTGGCCGATCCGCCGGCCCTTGGCCCGCTGGGGGCCCAGGGCGGCCGTGATCGCGCCGTAGGTCGAGCCCCAGGCGACGAGAAGGAGGTCGCCGTCGGGGTCGCCGGCGGGGACCGCGTCCGGCACCTCCTGCACGACGGCCGCGACCTTGGCCGCGCGCAAGCGCACCATGCGCTCGTGGTTGAGAGGCTCGTAGTTGACGTTGCCGGTGACGTCCTGCTTCTCGAGTCCGCCGATGCGGTGCTCGAGGCCGGGCGTGCCCGGGACCGCCCACGGCCGGGCGAGCGTGGTCGCGTCCCTCTGGTAGGGCTGGAAACCCTCGGGATCCGTGCGGTACCGCACCGGGAAGGAAGGCAGGTCCTCGACCGCCGGGATCTTCCACGGCTCCGCCCCGTTGGCGAGGTAGCCGTCGGAGAGCACGATCACCGGGACCATGTACTTGACGGCGATCCGGCTCGCCTCCAGGGCGACCCAGAAGCAGTCGCCGGGCGTCGAGGCCGCGATCACCGGGATCGGCGCCTCCGAGTTGCGGCCGAACAGCGCCTGCAGCAGGTCCGCCTGCTCGGTCTTGGTGGGCAGGCCCGTGGAAGGGCCGCCGCGCTGGATGTTGCAGATCACCAGCGGGAGCTCGGTGGCGATGGCCAGCCCGATCGCCTCCATCTTGAGCGCCATGCCGGGGCCGGAGGTAGTGGTGAGGGCGAGGGCGCCGCCGTAGGCGGCCCCGATGGCCGACGTGACCGCCGCGATCTCGTCCTCCGCCTGGAACGTGTAGACGCCGAACTCCTTGTACATCGAGAGCTCGTGCAGGATGTCGGAGGCGGGCGTGATCGGGTAGCTGCCGAGGAAGAGCGGCAGGCCGGCGCGCTGGGAGGCGGCCACGAAGCCGAGGGCGAGCGCGGTGTTGCCGCTCATGTTGCGGTACATTCCCGGGCTGAGCTTCGCGGGCGGGATCTCGTAGCTCGTCTGGAAGGCCTCGGTGGCCTCGCAGTAGGAGTAGCCCGCCTTCATGGCGAGCTTGTTCGCCTCGGCCAGGACGGGCTTGCTCTTGAACTTGTCGTCGAGCCACTTGTAGGTGGGGTCCATCGACCGGTTGTAGAGCCAGTAGCACATGCCGAGCGCGAAGAAGTTCTTGCACCGGTCCATGCTCTTGGCGTCGAGGCCGAGGTCGCTCAGGGCGAGGCGGGTCAGCCGGGTGAGGTCCACCTTGAACAGGCGGTAGGCGTCGAGCGAATGGTCCTCGAGGGGATTGGTCTTGGCCTGCGCCTTCTTGAGATCGGTGTCCTTGAAGTTGTCGATGTTGACGATGAGGAGGCCGTTCGGCTTGAGGTCCGCGATGTTGGTGGCGAGGGCGGCCGCGTTCATGGCCACCAGCACGTCCACGGCGTCCCCGGGCGTGTAGACGTCCCGCGACGAGAAGTTGACCTGGAACCCGCTCACCCCGGGCAGGGTCCCGGCGGGAGCGCGGATCTCGGCCGGGAAGTCCGGGAACGTGGACAGGTCGTTGCCGAAGAGGGCGGCCGTGTTCGTGAACTGGCTGCCCGTGATCTGCATGCCGTCCCCGGAATCTCCGCAGAACCGGATGACGGCCTGTTCGATCGTTTCCTTCCTCTTCTGGCCAGGAGGGACTTCCGTGCTCGTCGCCATGGACCGCGAAACCTCCCTCGGACGGACTCCAACCCGGAAGTATACCGCCCCCGGACGGGTCCCCCAACCGGAGGCGGGGGCCCAGGACTTCGCGGCGGGACCCGGACGGGCGGCAAGTCGCGGGTAGAATTCGGGCAACCTGTGATCCGCCGTCCGTGAAGCTCGCCTCCTGGAACGTCAACTCGATCCGCGTGCGCCGCGAGCGGCTGCTCCGCTGGCTGGAAGCGCACCGCCCGGACGTGCTGTGTCTCCAGGAGCTCAAGGTGACGGAGGCGCAGTTCCCCTTCGAGGCCGTCCGCGCCGCCGGCTACGAGGCGGCCGTGCTGGGCCAGAAGGGCTACAACGGCGTGGCCATCCTCGTCCGGAAGGGGCTCGCGCTCGAGGACGTCCGCTTCGGGCTGGACGACGGCGTGGAGGATCCCGCCTCCCGCCTCGTCGCCGCGACCGTGGCCGGCACCCGCGTCGTCACCGTGTACGTGCCCAACGGCCAGGTGGTGGGATCGGAGAAGTACACGTACAAGCTGGAATGGTTCCGGCGCCTGCGCGCGTACCTCGAGCGGCACCATCGCGACTCCGAGCCGCTCGTCCTCTGCGGCGACTTCAACGTGGCCCCGGAGCCGCGGGACGTGCAGTACCCCCGGCAGTGGGAAGAAAGCGTCCTCTTCCACGCCGACGTGCGCGCCGCCCTCCGCGAGCTGATGGCCTGGCGCCTCTCCGACACGCTGCGCCTGCACCGCCAGGAAGGCGGCCTCTACTCCTGGTGGGACTACCGGATGCTCGCGTTCCCCAAGAACGACGGGTTGCGCCTCGACCTGATCCTCGCCACCGAGCCCCTGGCCCGACGCTGCACCGCGGTCGAGGTCCACCGCGACGAGCGCAAGGGCAAGCTGGCCTCCGACCACGTCCCCGTGATCGCCACCTTCGCGGAGGCCTGAGGCGCCCCTGACGCGCCGGCCGCCGGCAGGGGCGGGCCCCGGGGACGCGGACCTCGCCGTGGTCGGGGCGGGGGCGGCCGGGCTCATGGCCGGGATCTGGGCCGCGCGGACGGCCCCGGGCCGGCGCGTGGTCGTGCTCGACGGCGCCCGCTCGCTCGGGGCCAAGATCCTCGTCTCGGGCGGCGGGCGCTGCAACGTCACCCACCACGCGGTGGACGAGACCGCGTTCAACGGCTCCACCCCCGCGGCGATACGGAAGGTCCTGCGGCGGTTCGACGTCCCGCGCACGGTGGCGTTCTTCCGCGAGCTCGGGGTCGAGCTCGCGCGCGAGGACACGGGGAAGCTGTTCCCGGCCACCGGCCGCGCGCGCACCGTCCTCGACGCGCTCCTCTCCGCCGCCCGCGCCGCCGGGGTCGAGCTCCGTCACCCCTGGCGCGTCACCGCCGTCGAGCGCGAGGGCGACGGGCTCCGGCTCCGAGCCGCCTCCGGCGAGACGCTCGCCGCCGCGCACGTCGTCCTGGCCACGGGCGGCCGGAGCCTGCCCAAGACGGGCTCCGACGGCGGAGGGTACGTGCTCGCGGAGTCGCTGGGCCATACCCTGACGCCGCGGATCTTCCCCGGCCTGGTGCCGCTGCTGGTCGCGGACGGTCACTTCGTGCGGGCCTTGAGCGGCCTCAGCGTCCCCGCCGCCGTGGAGGTGCGCTCGGAGTCGGGGCGGAAGCGCGCGAGCGCGCGCGGGTCGCTCCTGTGCACGCACTTCGGCCTCTCGGGGCCCGCCGCCCTGGACCTGAGCCGCCACCTCGTCGACGCGCGCCTGGATGACCCCCGCGCGCGCCTCGTCGTCCGCTGGCTTCCCGACCAGACGACGGACGGCGTCGACGCCGCCCTGCGCGGCCTCGGCCCCCGCACGGTGGCGGGGTACCTCGGGGAGCGGATCCCGGAGCGCCTGGCGCGCGCCCTCTGCCAGGAGGCCGGCGTCGATCCCGCCACTCCCGGGCATCGGCTCCCGCGCGCGGGGCGGCGCGCCCTGGCCACCGCGGCGGCGGAGATGACGGTGCCCGTCACCGGAGACCGCGGCTATTCGTTCGCGGAGGTCACGGCGGGCGGGGTCCCGCTCGCCGAGCTGCACCTCGCCACGCTGCGCTCGCGGCGGTGCCCGGGCCTGTCGCTCTGCGGCGAGATCTGCGACGTGGACGGCCGCATCGGAGGCTTCAACTTCCAGTGGGCGTGGGCCAGCGGCTACGTGGCGGGGCTCGGAGCGCTCGCTCCGGCGTCAGTTCAAGATGCGCTCGGTGGCGTGCCCGGCGGCGACCCCGGCCGGGGCCAGCGCGGGGTCCCGATCCGGTGAGGTATTGCCCGGCCGCCGGTAGCGGTACATCACCTTCAGGTTGATCAATTCCCGGGCGCTGAACGCGACCTCCTGGTTCTCGCGGAGGTAGCCCGGGAACATGACGTCCTTGGGATCGGTGGAATGGTAGAGGCCGAGGGCATGTCCCATCTCGTGAAGCGCGGTGTTGTCGTAGGTGGTCCGGGTGGCGCCCGTGATCCACTTGGCCTCGGGGAAGTACAGGTCGGACCTCACGACGGCGTTCGCGCTCAGGAAATTCTGGGTGAACGCGGCCGCGGTGTTGTCCACGAACTGCGGCTGTGACGGGTCCACGATGACGTGGATCTGCCCGCCCGGGCCGATGGACACCGGCAGGCCGATGGCCCGCGAGCTCTCCGCGGCGACGCGGCCGAGCATCTCCAGCACCGCCGCGTCGTCCTTGACGTCGCCCTCGGGCGTGATCACGAGGCTGGATCGGTCGTACCGGTGCATCGACACCTGGAGCCCGTCGGTGCGCAGGTAGACGACCTGGTTCACGTAGGCTTCGTCGACGGGCCACAGGAAGAAGGGATCGCCCCGGAAGGGCGCCTCGCGCGTCAGGTAGCCGGCCGCGCGCACCGTCGTCGCGTCCCCGAGGCGCGGCGCGGGCGGAGCGGCGTCGGCGGAGATCACCTGCTCGGTCCAGCCGTCGCGCACGACCAGGACCGGCGCCGGCGTGGTCGTGGGGGTGGGAGCGGACGCGGCGGCGGGCGTACCGCCGCCACCGCCGCCGCACGCGGCCGCGATCAGGCCCAGACCGGCGAGACAGACCCTGCGGCGGCCCATGGCCTCGGATCCTGGCCTAGGACGTCGCGGGCGCGGCCTGGCGGACGGCGCGCGGCGTCTCGACGCCGGACCGCAGGGCGTTGGCCACGATCGCCTCCTGCTGCGCGACGTGCACCTTGTGCGAGCCCGGGGCCGGGCTCGCGCTCTCCTCGCGGCCCACGTAGCGCGGGACGCGCCGCTGGTCGCGCAGGGGGCCGTCGAGGAACTGCTCGCGCACGAAGCGCCAGGCCCCCATGTTCTTCGGCTCCTCCTGGGCCCAGGCCAGCTCGGCGGTGGGGGCGAAGCGGGACAGGACGCGCGTGAGCTCGGCGGACGGGAACGGATAGAGCTGCTCGAGGCGGACCAGGGCCACGTCGTCCTTCTTCTGGTCCTCGCGCGCCTTGAGCAGGTCGAAGTAGAGCTTGCCCGCCGAGAGCACGACGTGGCGCACGCGCGAAGGGTTCGCGGCCGCATCGTCCAGGACCGGCTCGAACCGCCCCTCCGCCAGCTCCTGGAGGCTCGAGACGCAGCGCGGATGGCGGAGCAGGCTCTTGGGCGTGAACACGACCAGGGGCTTCTCCACCGGGTCGCGGCCCTGGCGCCGGAGCAGGTGGAAGTAGGAGGCGGGCGTCGAGGGATAGATGACGCGCATGTTGTCTTCCGCGCACAGGGTGAGGAAGCGCTCGATGCGGGCGCTGGAGTGCTCGGGGCCCTGGCCCTCGTGGCCGTGCGGGAGGAGCAGCACGAGGCCGTGCGGCTGGCCCCACTTCTGCTCCGACCCCGCCAGGAACTGGTCGACGACGACCTGGGCCCCGTTGAAGAAGTCGCCGAACTGCGCCTCCCACATCACGAGCGCGCGGTGCTCGGCCACCGCGTAGCCGAACTCGAACCCCATCACCGCCGCCTCCGAGAGCAGGCTGTCGTACACCTCGAAGCGCACGCCGGCGGGGGCGAGGGCCTGGAGCGGCACGTACTCCTTCCCCGTGCGGACGTCGTACAGGCCGGCGTGACGCTGGCTGAAGGTGCCGCGGCCGGAGTCCTGCCCGCTCAGGCGCACGGGCACGCCCTCCAGGAGCAGGGTGCCCCAGGACAGCGCCTCCGCGGTGGCCCAGTCCACCTCGCCCTTGCCGTCGAGGAGCTCCGCGCGCTTGCGCAGGAAAGGCATCAGCTTCGGATGGATCTCGAATCCCTGCGGCACCGTGCTCAGGACCTTGAGGGTCGTCCGCAGCCGGGCCCACATGGCGGCGCCGTCCACCCAGGCGGGGGTCACGGGCGCGCGGCGGGCGATCTGGCCGAGCGATCCGCTCTCGCCCTCCCGCTGCATCTGGGCCTTCTTCTCCGCCCAGAGCCGGTCCAGCTCCTCCCCCGTGACCACGCCCGTGCGCACGAGCTGCTCGCCGTAGAGATGGGCGGCCGACGTGTGGCCCTTGATCTTCGCGTACATGAGGGGCTGCGTGTAGCTGGGCTCGTCCGTCTCGTTGTGGCCCCAGCGCCGGTAGCCGAACAGGTCGATGACCACGTCGCGCTTGTAGCGCAGGCGGTACTCGAAGGCGAGCGCGGCCACGTGCCACACCGCCTCCGGGTCGTCGCCGTTGACGTGGAAGATCGGGGCCTGGACCATCTTGGCCACGTCGGTGGCGTAGGTCGAGGACCGCGCCTCGTTGGGCGAGGTCGTGAAGCCGATCTGGTTGTTGATCACCACGTGCACGGTGCCGCCCGTCGCGTAGCCCTCGAGGCCGGCCAGGTTCAGCGTCTCCGCCACGATCCCCTGCCCGGCGAAGGCGGCGTCGCCGTGGAGGAGGATCGGCAGCACCCGCGCCCGCTGGTCGTCGCCGAGGGCGTCCTGCCTGGCCCGCGCCATCCCCTCCACCACCGGGTCGACCCACTCGAGGTGGCTGGGGTTGGGGGCCAGGGTGAGGGCCATCTTCTCGCCGGTGTCCGCCTCGTGGACGCCGGTGGCCCCGAGGTGGTACTTCACGTCGCCCGATCCCTGCACGTTGTCGGGGTCCACGTTCCCCTCGAACTCCGAGAAGATCTGGGCCAGCGGCTTGCCGACGGTGTTGGCGAGGACGTTGAGGCGGCCGCGATGGGCCATCCCCATCACCGTCTCCTTCACCCCGGAGCGCGCGGCGTCGGAGAGCAGGCGGTCGAGGAGCGGGATGGTGGCCTCGCATCCCTCCAGCGAGAAGCGCTTGTGGCCGACGTACTTGGTGTGGAGGAAGCGCTCGAAGCTCTCCGCCTCCACCAGCTTCTCCAGGATGCGGCGGCGCGCGCCCGCGTCGAGGGGCATGCGGTTGCGCACGGACTCCATGCGGACCTGCAGCCAGGCCTTGACCTCCCGGTCCGCGATGAACATGTACTCGACGCCGATGGTGGCGCAGTAGGTGTCGCGCAGGATCTCCAGGATCTCGCGCAGGGTCAGGCGGTCGGTCCCGGCCAGGCCGTTGGTGATGAACTCGCGGTCCAGGTCCCAGATGGTCAGCCCCCAGGTGGCGGGGTCGAGATCCTTGTGCGGGGCGCGGGTGGAGTCCAGGGGGTCGAGGTCGGCCACCAGGTGGCCGCGCACGCGATAGGCGTTGATGAGCTGCAGGACGCGGGCCTGCTTCTCGACCTCCTCCTTGCTCCCGGCGGGCCCGAACAGGCCCGGGCTCTCGTCGATCTCCCACTTGATCGGCCGGTGCGGGACCTTCAGGTCCTCGAAGATCCGCTCGTAGAAGCCGTCCTCGCCCCGGAGCAGCTCCTCCATCCGCGACAGGAACAGTCCCGACTCCGCGCCCTGGATGATCCGGTGGTCGTAGGTCGAGGTCATGGTCATGACCTTGCTGATGCCCAGGAGCGAGAGCGTGCGCGGGGCCATCGACCGGTACTCCGGCGGGTAGTCGAGGGAGCCCGTGGCCACGATCAGCCCCTGGCCGGGCATGAGGCGGGGCGCGGAGGCGGTGGTGCCGACGGTGCCGGGGTTGGTGAGCGACACCGTGGTGCCCATGAAGTCGTCCGGCGAGATCGTGCCCTTGCGGGCGCGCGCGACGAGGTCGTCGAAGGCCTTCACGAACTGCGCGAAGTCCATGCGGTTCGCGCCCTTGATGTTGGGCACGAGCAGCGTGCGCGAGCCGTCCTTCTTCTGGACGTCCACCGCGATGCCGAGCCGCACGTCGTCGCGCTGGATGCGATGCGATTGCCCCTCCAGCTCCGCGTAGGCGTCGTTGAGCCGCGGGAACGTGTCCAGCGCGCGCACGATGCCCCAGGCCACGAGGTGGGTGAAGCTGATCTTGCTCGCCCCGGTGGCGTCGCGGTGCCGGTTGAGGATCCGGCGGTTCTCCTCGAGCGTGCGGACGGGGACGCTGCGCATCGAGGTGGCGGTCGGGACCTGGAGGCTGGCCTCCATGTTCTCGACCACGCGCAGGGCGCCGCCGCGGATGGGCTGCGCGATGTCGCCGGGAAGGATCGCGGGCACGACCAGCGCCTTGCTCCTGTCCCTGGCGAGCGCGGCCGGCGCGTCCTGGCGGACGAGCGTGGCCCGGCCAGCCGGCTCGGCCGGCGCCTGGGCCTTGGCCCCGGCCGTCCATCCGGTGTCCGCCGCCCCGGGCGGCGGCGGCGCTGCCGCCGCGGTGGCCGTGCCCGCTGCCGGTGCCGCCGTGCCCGTGGGTGTGGCGGTCGCGGGGGCCGCTGCGGGCGCTGGTGCCGGTGCGGGCGCCGGTACGGCTGCGGGTGCCGCCCCCGTGGCGGTCCCCGCGGCCGCCTTCGTCCCCTCGGCGGTGGGCGGGGCTCCCGTCAGCCGGTCGAAGTACTGCCGCCAGCTCGCGTCCAGGGTCTGCGGGTCCTGGCGGTACTGCTCGAGCAAGTCCAGGGCGAACACGTAGTTGCCCCCGAAGTCCTTGACCAGCGCGTCGACGAGTGGATCCGCCTGCATGTCCTGCATTGCGAGAGCCAGTCTATTCCCTCGTCCGGCGCACGTTCAAGGTCGCGGAAGCCCGCTCGCGGCCGAGCACGTCCGGTCACGCTCCCTCGGACGACGGGGGCGTTTCGAGGGCTCGATGGGGTGGTCAGGTACGCGGCCACCACGGGTGCGACACGAGCGCGGCCGCGCCTCGGCTGGTGTCGCCCCCCGGCCAGCGGTCAGCGGTGCTGTCCATAACTCCTTCATTATAAATACTGTACTGAAACACTCTTATCGTTTGAATCTTACGGAACATTCGTCCTATACTTAACGTTGTTAACCGCATGAGGGGGCGACGGTGGGTGTAATCGAACGGAGGGAGCGCGAGCGGGAGGAGGTCCGGCGCAAGATCCTCGACGCCGCGCGCGAGCTGTTCATGACCGAAGGCTACGAGAAGGTGACGATGCGTCGGATCGCGGACGCGATCGAGTACTCGGCCACCACGATCTACAACCATTTCGAGGACAAGGACGACCTCGTGCAGGCCCTCTGCCACGAGGACTTCGCCCGGCTCTTCGAGCACCTCCAGGCGCAGCCGGCTCCCTCGGATCCGATCCAGGCCATCCGTCAGCTCGGTCTCGCCTATGCCGCCTTCGGCACCTCGTATCCCAACCACTACCGGTTCATGTTCATGACGCCGGCCAAGTTCGAGCATCCCGAGGACCGCGACACCTCTCCCGGCGAGCAGGCGTTCGGCCTCCTGCGCGCGGCGGTGGAATGGGCGATCGCCAGCGGCCACTTCCCGGAGGGCGACGCCGACACCATCGCGCAGGCGCTGTGGGCGAGCATGCACGGCGTGGTCGCGCTGCTCATCACGCTCCCTCCGAACTTCTGGCCGCACGGACCCGTGCGGCCCGACCTCGTCGCGCAGGTGGTCGACGCCGGCATCCGCGGCTTCGCGGTCGCTCCCGCCCGCGCGGCGCTCTGACCCATGGTGTCCCTGGCCCGCAAGAACCTCCTGCACGACCGCCTTCGCTTCACGATCACGGTGGCCGGCGTCGCCTTCGCGGTCACGCTGGTGCTGGTGCAGGTCGGCCTCTTCATGGGCCTGCTGGCCAAGGCCACCGTCACCATCGAGCACGCCTCCGCCGACATCTGGGTCACCTCGCGCAACACGCCGAACGTGGACTTCGCCCACACCTTCCCGGAGACGGCCGTGCTGCGCGTACGCGGCGTGCCCGGCGTGGAGCGGGCGGACAACCTCATCGTCCAGTTCATGAACATCCAGCTCCCGAACGGGGCCGAGGAGGGGTGCCTCGTCTACGCCCTCGAGGACTTCCGGGGGTGGAACCTGCCCTGGAACGTGCAAGGGGCCGACGTCGCCGACCTCAAGCGCGGCGGCAACATCCTCATGGACGCGTCCGCGGAGAGGCGCTTCGGGGCGTTCGCCATCGGCGATTACCGCGAGATCCTGCACCGCCGCTTCAAGATCATCGGCACCACCACCGGCGCCGCCTCCTTCACCACCGCGCCCATCGTGTTCATGGACTACGGGAGCGCGCAGGAGCGGAGCGAGATCCTGCAGGGCCGCACCTCGTACGTGCTCGTGAAGACGGCGCCGGGGGCGGACGTGCAGGCGGTGGCGGAGGACATCCGGCGCCGGCTGCCCTTCAACGACGTCCACACCCGCGACGAGTGGGCGCGCAAGTCGCGGACCTACTGGGTGGTCTCGACCGGTCTCGGCATGAACATGGGGATCACGGTCTTCCTGGGGATCCTGGTCGGCATCGTGGTGGTGGCGCAGACGCTCTACACCTCCGCGGTCGAGCACGTGAAGGAGTTCGGGACCGTGAAGGCCATCGGGGGATCCAACTGGGACATCTACCGCATCCTCGGCGAGCAGGCCGTGATCGCGGCCGTGGTCGGCTTCGTGCTCGGCTTCCTGATCTCCCTGGCCATGCGCCCCCTGATGGCGAAGCTCTATCTGAACGTGCTGGTGTCCCCGGCCTTCGCGGCCACGGTGTTCGTGGGGACGGTGGTGATGTGCCTGGGGGCGGCGATGCTGTCGTTCCGGCGCGTGGCCGGTATCGACCCCGCGCTCGTGTTCCGGGCGTGAAGAGGTGGGGCGAGGCGAGTTCATGGCATTTCCCTCCCCCGACGTGGGGAGGGATAGGGTGGGGGGTCGATGAATAATCCGGTGCTCGAAGCCAGCGGGGTGGTGAAGGTGTTCGAGGAGGGCTCGCAGAGGGTCGAGGTCCTCCGCGGCGTCTCCATGGCGGTGGCGCCGGGCGAGGTCGTGGCCCTGGAAGGACCGTCGGGCTCCGGCAAGACCACGCTCCTGTCGATCATGGGCTGCATCCTCACCCCCACCACGGGCGAGATCACGGTGGACGGCGAGCGCATCGCCACCGGCCGTCCGGCCCAGCTCCGCGACGTGCGCCGGCGCTCCATCGGCTTCGTCTTCCAGCAGTTCAACCTCTTCCCCGCCCTCACCGCCCTCGAGAACGTCGAGTACGCCCTCAACGTCAAGGGCACGAAGGGCCGTCGTGCGCGCGACGGGGCGGCGGACGCGCTGGCGCGCGTGGGCCTGGGCGATCGCCTGCACTTCCTGCCCCGCGACCTCTCCGGGGGCCAGAAGCAGCGCGTGGCCATCGCGCGGGCGCTGGCGGGAGCGCCGCGCGTGATCCTGGCCGACGAGCCGACCGCGAACCTCGACACCGCGGTGGGCACGCAGGTCCTCGAGCTGTTCCGGGACCTCGCGAAGTCGGAATCGCGCGGGCTCGTGATCGTGACCCACGACCCGAAGGTGCGCGCCGTCGCCGACCGCGTGGTCGGCATCCGCGACGGCCGCCTGGCCGCGTAGGGGGCAAGGAGCCATCATGAAGAAGGTGACGCTCTCCATCGTCGTCATCATCGGAGCCGCGGCCCTGGCCGCGGGAGCGATCCAGGCCCGAGGGCCCGTGTCGCCCGCTCCCGCCGCCGTCGCCGCCGCGGGGACCGCCCCCGTCGTCCACGCGTTGGTGGCGGCCGATGGCCGCGTCGTGACCTACCCCGGTGGCGAGGTGATCGTCGGCGCCGAGCGCGCGGGCCGTGTCGTCCGCGTCCTCGTCGACGAGGGCAAGGCCGTCCGCAAGGGCGAGCTGCTGGCGGAGCTGGAGAGCGACGCCCTGCGCGCCGCCCTCCGCGAGGCCGAGGCCCAGGTCGTGGAGGCGGACGCGGAGGCGCGCCTGGCCGAGCTGACCCTGCGGAGACGCGAGGACCTGGCCCGCGAGAAGGTCGTGTCCGCCCACGACCTCGACCAGGCCCGCCGCGACCTGGAGATCGCGCGGGCCCGCGTGGACACCGCGCGGGCGGCGGTCGCGCGGGACGAGGCGCAGATCCGCGAGACGCGCATCGTGGCCCCCATCGCGGGCACGGTCACCGCGCGCCACGTGCAACCGGGCGAGATGGCGGAGGTCGGAGGCAAGGTGGTGACCCTGGCCGACCTGAGCCGCCTCCGCATCGAGGCGGAAGCGGACGAGGCGGACGCGGCCGCGCTCGCCGTCGGCGCCCCCGTGCAGATCCGCGCCGACGGTTTCCCGGGAAGGACCTGGACCGGGCGCGTCGAGGAGATCCCCGATTCCGTGACGCTGCGCCGCCTCAAGCCCCAGGACCCGGGGCGCCCCACGGACACGCGCGTGCTCGCGGTGAAGGTGGCCTTCGCCGAGCCCACGCCCCTCAAGCTCGGCACCACCGTCGAGCTGCGGATCGCGGCCGCTCCCGGACGGTGAGCGACGATCCCGCCCTGCGCGCCGGGCTGGGCGTGGCCCTCCCCTTCTTCGCACGCCGGATGTGGACGTCCCTGAAGCGGCGGCCGGGGGCCGCGCCGCGCGTCGCGTTCGACCCGGAGGCCCTCCGCGGCAACCCGACCGTCACCTGGATCGGCCATGCGACGTTGCTGGTGCGCATGGACGGCGTCACGTTCCTGACCGACCCCATGTTCTCCGAGCGCGCGAGCCCGCTGTCCTTCGCGGGGCCGCCGCGACTCGTGCCCCCGGGCCTGCCCCTGGCCGCGCTGCCCCCGGTCGACTTCGCCACCGTGTCCCACGACCATTACGACCATGCCGACCTGCCGTCCCTGCGCGCGCTGGTCGCGCGCGGCACGCGCATCGTCGCCCCCCGGGGGATGGCGGACCTGGTGCGCGAGGCGGGCGGGGAGGCGATCGAGCTGGACTGGTGGGAGCACCTCGACATCGGGGGGGTGCGCGTCCACTGCGTGCCCGCCCAGCACTTCTCGGGGCGCGGGCTCACCGACCGCAACCGCCGCCTCTGGTCGGGATGGGTCGTGCAGGGCCCGACGCGGCGCTTCTATCACGCGGGCGACACCGGCTACTTCGGGGGCTTCGCGGAGATCGGGTCCCGCCTCGGTCCCATCGACCTGGCCGCCATCCCCGTCGGAGCCTACCTGCCCTCGGCCATGATGCGCCCGGTGCACCTCGACCCCGAGGAGGCGGTGCGCGCCGCGCTCGACCTCGGGACCGCGCGGGCCCTGGCCATGCACTGGGGCACGTTCGACCTCACGGACGAGCCGCTCGACGAGCCGCCCGCGCGCTTCCTGGCCGAGGCGGCCCGCCGGGGCCTGGACCGCGATCGGGCCTGGGTGGTCGCGGTGGGCGAGACACGCTCCTGGTGACACCCTCGGCCGGACCGCCGCCTCCGCGTCGTATGCTGGAGGCATGACGCAGCGCACGATCCTTCTCCTCCTCTTCGGCGCCCTCCTCGCAGGCTGCCGCGACGAGGGCGTGCCCAATGGCGCCTGGGGCGGCGACCACGTCGTGCTGACCGTGACCGACGGCGGGGGGAGTGTCGAGCTCGATTGCGCGCACGGCACCCTCGATCACCCGCTGCGGCTGGACGACCGCGGCCGCTTCAGCGTGGCCGGCACCTTCGTGCCCGAGCACGGCGGGCCGGTGCGTGACGACGAGGGGGCGGAGCGCCGCCCCGCCCGCTACCAGGGACGGCTGGATCGCCAGGAGATCGAGTTCACGGTCACCGTCGAGGGGCAGACGGGACAGGGACCCTTCACGGTCACCCTGGGCAAGGCGCCGAAGCTGACCAAGTGCCTCTGAGTCGGGGCGGATCCTAGCGGCGCATCCCGCCCGAGCGCCGCCAGAGCAGGATCTCGAACCCCGTCACCTGCCCGCCCTTGACCGAGACCATCGGCTCGTAGTGCGTGCGGAAGTCCTCGGAGTCGATGGCGCGGCGCAGCGCGGCCTCGAGCTGGCTCAGGGTCGCCGCGCGCGGGTCCACCGCGGGATCGAACACCTCGGAGCGGCCCTTGCCCGCGGCGCGGGCGCGGCCCAGCGCACGCTCGGCGTCGCGGAGCACGTCCTCCGGGCGCGCGTGCTGGGCGCCCCGCATCGCGATGCCCACGCTGGCCTGGGGGCACAGGACGGTGCCGCCGAGGTCGATGGGCGCTCCGAGCGCGGCCTGCAGGCGGTCCCCGATGCGCACGGCGTCCGAGGGCTGGACGTCCACGAGCAGGATCGCGAACTCGTCCGACCCGAAGCGCACGAGGGTGTCCCCGCGGCGGAGGCAGGTCTCGAGGCGGCGAGCGATGGCGTGGAGGAGACGGTCCCCGGCGGCGTACCCGAGCCCCTGGTTCGTGGCGCGGAATCCGTCGATATCGATGAGGGCGACGGCGAACGGCGCGGCTTCCGCGGGGGTGTCGAGCGCCTGCTGCAGGGCGCGGACGAGCGCGGCGCGGCAGGCCAGACCGGTGAGGGGATCGCGCCCGCTGCAATCGCCGACCTCGTCGGGCGCGGACTCGGCGACGGAGGCGGGAGAAGGATCCGTCCATACGACGGTGGCGGCCGCGTCGGGCAGCACGCGCGGGAACGTCCCCCGGCGCGCGTCCACTTCCAGTGAGGCCACCACCTCGTGCCACGGTTTCACGGACGACCTTGCCTTTCACCGGCCCCAGGGCCGGGGTCAAGGCTCCTGGCGGCTCGGCGAACCCAGCGGGGTCCCGTGGCTCTGCGCCCCCGAGTTGCCCCGGGTTTGCTCTGAACAGGAGCGCGGGGGAAACCTTTCCCCTGAGCTCGTGAATTTGCGCTTGTGCGAGGCCCGCTTTCAGTGAGCCGGCTCACCAGGAGCAGTAACACCCGTTGCGGATCGACTCTCCCGCGAGTGGATTTCCGCCGGCCTCCCGGCGCTAGAATGGCCCCATGACGCCCCCGATCTCGAACCGCGCCCGCCTCATGCCGGCCTCCCCGATCCGCAAGCTGATGCCCCTGGCGGACGCGGCCCGGAAGCGGGGTATCCACATCTACCATCTCAACATCGGCCAACCCGACCTGGAGACGCCCGAGCCCATGCGGGCGCGCCTGCGCGAGCTGCGGGACACGGTATTCGCCTATACGCCGTCGGGCGGGACCCCGGAGTACCTCACGACCGTCCAGGCCTACTACCAGGGTCTCGGGATCACCCTCGGGCTCGAGGACATCATCGCCACCACGGGGGGCAGCGAGGCCCTGCTGTTCGCCTTCATGGCCTGCGCCAACGAGGGCGACGAGGCGCTGGTGGTCGAGCCGTTCTACACGAACTACTCCGCCTTCGCGACGATGGCGAGCGTGAAGCTGGTGCCGCTCACCAGCCGCGCCGAGGATGGCTTCCACCTGCCCCCGCGGGCGGCCTGGGAGAAGGCGCTGACGCCGCGGACCCGCATCGTGCTCCTGTGCAACCCGAGCAACCCGACCGGGACCGTGTACACCCCGGCGGAGCTGCGGATGGTGGCGGACTTCTGCCGCGCGCACGGCCTCTTCCTGATCGCGGACGAGGTCTACCGCGAGTTCGTCTACGACGGCGGGGAGGCCGTCTCCGCCCTCACCCTCCCCGGGTGCGAGGACTTCGTGGTGGTCGTGGACAGCCAGTCGAAGCGCTACAGCGCCTGCGGCATCCGGCTGGGCTGCCTGGTCAGCCGCAACCACGAGTTCACGCAGTCCGCGATGAAGATGGCCCAGGGCCGGCTCTCCGCGCCGGGGCTGGCTCAGGTCGTGGCGCTGGGCGCGCGCGAGCTCGGGCCGGAGTACACGGAAGGAGTCGTGACCGAGTACCAGCGGCGCCGGGACGTCCTCTACGAGGAGCTGTCGAAGATCCCCGGAGTCTTCCTGCGCAAGCCGGAGGGCGCGTTCTATTTCGTGGCGCGGCTGCCCGTCGACGACGCGGAGGAGTTCGCGCGCTGGCTCCTGACCGACTTCGAGCGGAACGGGGCGACGGTCATGGTGGCCCCCGCCCAGGGGTTCTACGCCACGCCCGGGCTCGGGCGCGACCAGGTGCGGATCGCCTACGTCCTCAAGGAGGCGGACCTGCGGGCGGCGGTGGACATCCTGGCCGCCGCCCTGCCCGCCTACCGCGCCTCGCGCGGCCTGGGTCCGGCGCGGTCCGCGGGCGAGGACGTGCCCCAGCCCGACTTCAGCGTCCCCGCCGAGAGCTGAGACGCGGCGGCGTCCGCGCCCATGGCCGAGCCGATCGTGGTCGCCCTTGGCGTCGTGGTCCCCGCGGGCGCCCTCTTCCTTCACACCGCGCGCTCCTCGGGCCCCGGCGGCCAGAACGTCAACAAGGTCGCCTCCAAGGTCGAGCTCCGCGTCGACCTCGAGCGCATCGAAGGGCTCTCGGACGCGGCACGGGCCCGGCTCCGCGCGCTGACGGAGGCTCGCCGCGACGCCTTTGGCCGGTTGCTCGTCACCAGCCAGCGCACGCGCGACCAGCACCGCAACCTGGAGGACGCACGGGAGAAGGTCCGGGCCCTGGTGCGCCGCGCGCTCACCCCGCCACGGCCGCGCCGTCCCACGCGCGTCACCGCCTCCGCCAAGGCCGGCCGCCTGAGGCGCAAGCGGCAGCGGAGCCAGACCAAGCGCGGGCGGGGGGCGGTCGAGCCCGACGAGGACTGAGTCTCTCCCTCCGCCTTGCGGGGGCCTACGGGATCTGCGACTGGATGTCGGCCTGCCGGGCGCCGACGACGCCGCGCATCCCCTGCACGCCGGTCTCGAACTGGTCGTTGGTGAAGGGCTTCTTGGTGTCCGAGAGGACGGCGTTGCGCATCACCGAGTAGTTCGCCTCGAGCTTGGGCATCAGGAAGGCGGAGTTGACCGCACGCGCGGCCGCCGCCTTGATCTGGTCCAGGTAGAACTGCTTCTTGGCGGGATCGGCCAGCAGCTTGCGCACGAGCACGTTCGTGTCCACGCGCTGGAGCACGGGCCAGCTCGCGCTCACGAAGCTGGTGTCCTGGTCCCAGGGGATGAAGACGAACTTCGTCTGGCCGGTGAACTGGTACAGGTAGAAGTTGTTCATGCCCTGCAGGCCGAGGAACCCGTCCTGGCCGGCGATCGCGTTCTCGACCGCGATGTAGGTGAGGAACTTGTCCACGTCGAGGTACTGACCCATGGCCGCCGCGAAGCCCGTCTCCGGCGCGTTGTTGGCGGCCTGGATGAACTGGATGAGGGCGGTGGCGTCGGGCTTGTCCTCGTGCGTCTCGGGCTGGAAGATCGCCAGGTACGCGCGCGGGTCCGATCCCTTGTCCTGGAACCGGTAGTCCTCGATGTACTCGTACTTGAAGAGGTTCCCCTCCTTGTCGCCGAGGCGCGCGGACAGGAAGTTCTTGTCGATGTTCTCGATCAGCCAGTAGACGCCCCAGTACTCGTCGTTGACGGTGACCCGCGTATACGAGAGGGCGGGCGAGGCGATGCCCATGGCCTCGAAGACCGGATAGGCCAGCGGCTCGTGCAGGAACGTGTTGTCCTGGGTGACGTTGTCGAGGACGAGCTTCTTGAGGCCGTGGAACTCCTGGTTGGTGACGTACTTGTTCGTATCGACGAGCAGCCCGGGCTTGGTGCCGCTGCGCGACCCCTTGCCGCGGGAGCGGATGCCGACCTGCTGCAGCACCTCGCCGTCCACGGAGATGTTGGCCGCGTAGTACTGGTTGCTCAGGAAGTCCCTGGTCAGCGAGCTCCAGTCCTTGGGGTCCATGACGATCCGGAACTCGTGCAGGACGCCGATGTTGAAGATGGGGTCGGCAGCCCGGGCGGCGGGAGCGAGCCCCAGGGTCAGGGCGAAAAGCAGGGCCGGGGACATGAAGGATCGGGTGCGGCGCATCGGCGTTCTCCTCACGTTCAAGGTATGACGAACTGCAGGCGTGCCAGGAGCGTCGTATAGCCGCCCTTCTGGCCGGGGACGGGGGCCAGCAGCGGGTCGTCGTAGCGCTCCCAGATCGCGTTGCCGGAGAAGCGCAGGAACACGATCGGCCACCAGGAGAGGCCGGCCGTCCAGGTCTGGCCGCCCACCGGGCGGATGTTGCGGGCGCGGTTGCCCGCCCCCTCGAAGCCGGAGTCGGGGCCGTCGTCGTCGACCTTGAGGGCGTCGTACCTCACCCCCAATTCGACCGCGCCGATGCCCCCATGGTTGATCGGATGGTTGGCCTTGATCGTGCGTGTCTTGCGCTCGCCGGTCACGAGCCAGGTCGCGGACGCGCTCCAGCCGCGGGCCACCTCCCGCGGCAGGTCGTCGAAGACGGAGCCCTGGCCGTTGCGCTCCGACGTCATCTGCAGATATTCGCCGCCCAGGCCGAGCGACTTGTAGCGGTACTGCAGGTCCGTACCCAGGCGGCGCCGCGTGCCGCTCACGAAATGGCGCTCGTAGATGCGGAACCCCGAGGGGGCATGGACGGACGCGCCGTGGGCGAGCGAATTGGACACGTCCTGCGCGTCCGCGTGGACCTGGCCCTGCGAGCCGTTGACGCCGAGAGCGAGGCCCTTGAGGAACGAGTACTCCAGGCGGCCGGCCACCGTGGTGTCCGCGCGCGCCTGTCCCGTCCGGTCGTCGCCGGCGAAGACGCCCACCTGGTAGTTGAAGTGCTTGAACGGCTCGCCGGTCAGCTCGACGCCCCAGTCCCGTCCGGGCGCGAGCGCGGAGGCGAGCAGGCTGCGCTCGATGAAGTCGATCTTGGCGGCGGAGGTGAGCCATTCCGGGCTCACCGGGAGCTTCATGTCGCCGCCCACGATGTGCAGCCCCTTGACGATCTTGATCTCCAAGGTCAGGTCCTTGAGGTGCTCGACGGAGTCGTGGAAGTCGTAGTTGAAATCCAGGCTGAGCCTCCCCCACTCCACCTCCAGGCCGGAGCGAAGCCGCCGGAGCTCGGTGTCGGTGGACAGCGCCGGCAGCTCGCCGTTCGGGCTCTCGTAGTCGTGGAAGGAGCGGAGATCCTCCTGGACGTATCCCGTGAGGCGGAACTGCAACCCCGGACGGGCCACCCTGGCCCCGGGGCCGAACACCCAGCCCTTCCCCTGCTCCGGCTGCTGGGCGGCGGCAGGGAGGGCGACCAGAAGGCCCGCCAAGATGAAGGATCCCCTCAGGAGTTGAACAGACCCTAGGCGCATGGCGCGGAGTCTAGCATCCCGTCACGGACGGACGAGAAGCAGCCCCTCGCCGGGCGTGGGCCCGATCACGGCGAGAAGAGATCGTCCTTCTTCTTCTTGGCCTTGCCGGTGACGTCGTCCCCGCCGCCGTCCGCGGGCGAGGCCTCCTCCGGGCCATGGAGCTGGGAGTCGATGCCGGTCAGCGCGCCCTTGATCTTGAGGAGGGACTTGTCCATGTCGTCCGCGATCCAGAGGGCGCCGGAGGCGTCCACAGCCAGCCCCTCCTGCTGCTGGCCGGGAATCGGGATCTCCGCCTCCACGGCCCCGTCCTCGGGCCGGATCACCAGGAGCCGGTCCTTGGCGTCGGCCAGGACGAGCAGCTTGCCGAGCGACTCCGACCAGGTGATCGCGGTCAGGTCCTCGAAGGAGAGCGACCAGCGCGAGACGACCGTGTCGGCTCCCAGGCGGCGCGGGGCGGCCACGGGGTCGAAGACGAGCGCCACGACCATCGCCGGCGCGCGCTGGTGCGTCAGGTAGAAGATCCCGCCCCCGGGCTGTCCCGGCACCGCCCGGAACACGAGGCCCTCGAACCCCTGGTTGCGGTCGGTGATCGACGTGCCGAGGATCGACTCCAGGTCCAGCGGCCAGCGCTTCTTCTCCTGGTGGCTGGCCGGGTCGTAGAGGATCAGCTCCGACCGCGACTCGGACACGAGGATGAGCGCACCCGACGGGGTATGCACGGTGACGTCCTCGACCTGGGCCTCGATCTTGGTGGTGTTGACCACCTTGGCCTCGCCGTCGAGCTCGGAGATCGTGCCCTCGTCGCCGACGACGAACAGGTGGCCGGTGGGCGGATAGAACGCGATCCCGGAGGGCTCCTTGACCCCGAGCGAGGTGAAGCGCTCGGCCGCCCCCAGGATCTTCGCGCCGCGGGTGGCCGCCTTCGTGACCTTGCGCGCGGTGCCGATCACCGTGGCCAGCGCGGCCAGGCCGACCAGGCCGACGGCCAGGAGCGTCATCAGCTTCAACCCGGAGTAGAGCCGGCGCAGGGCGGAGTACTTGGCGCGGTTGATCCCGGCCACGGCGTGCACCTGCACCGCCAGCTCGGCGTTGAGCTGGCCCACGTGGACTTCCTTCCACAAGAGCTTGTACTCATCGACGTCGCGCCGCAGGATGTCCTCGTAGAAGCGCAGCCCGAGCGGGAACTCCTCGAGCCCCGACCGCGTCGTCACCGGCGCGACCTGGGGCATCGACTTGCGCGGCCGCAGCGACTCGATGGCCTGCAGGAAGAAGTAGAGGGCGACCAGGGCGTAGGCCAGGACGTACACGCCGATGAAGGGCTGGAAGACCCGCGGGATCTCCTTCACCAGGTCGGTGCGCACGGCCACGAAGAACAGCACGACGTTGAGGGCGGCCATGATCACGAGCGCGAACCGCGCCTTGTGGTCGGCCAGGTCCACGAGGTCGATGGCCTCGTCGAGGACGTCCGTCAGCGCGCGGTAGCGCTCCCAGGACTCGAGCGGACGGGAGGCGTCCTTGAGCGCCTTCTTCTGCTTCTTGCTGAGCTTGGAGGGGAACCCGTCCTTCCCCGGTTTCCCGGGCTTCCCCGGCTTCAAGGGCCGCGGAGGCTCGACGGGGACGGGCGCCGGGGCCTCCTTCCGCGCGGCCTCCGGCGGCCCGTCCGGGCCGCGGGACTCCCGGCGGCGATCGAGGCCGCCCGCGATGGGATCCGGCGATCCGCTCGGTGGTCCGGGAGGACCGCTGCTCGTCATCGTCGTAAACCGTAACCTTCGTGTCGGGCGCGGTCAAGCCATCGCCGCCTCTGCGCCGTGGTACGCTGCGCGCCAGGCCGTGGAAGACGCCCTCACGTCCGGCGCGCGCGTCGGCGCCTACGAGATCCTCGACCGGCTCGGGGCCGGGGGCATGGGCGAGGTCTACCGCGCCCGCGACACCCGGCTGGGGCGGACGGTGGCGCTGAAGGTGCTGCGCTCCGGCGCCGACCCCGGGCTGCTGCGCCGGCTCGACCGCGAGGCGCGCGCCGCCTCCGCCCTCAACCATCCGAACATCGTCCACATCTACGACGTCGGCGAGTCCGCCACCCAGACCGGAGCCCACTACGTCGTGATGGAGCTCGTGGAAGGCGAGACCCTGCGGCGCCGCCTGCGCGCGGGGCCCCTTCCCCTGGCGACGATGCTCGACCTCGGCGCGCAGCTCGCGGACGGCCTGGCCAAGGCCCACCGGGCCGGGATCGTCCATCGCGACCTCAAGCCGGAGAACCTGATGATCACGCCGGACGGCGTGCTCAAGATCCTCGACTTCGGCCTGGCCAAGGTCGTGGCCGCCCCTCTGGCCGACCTCGAGGCCGGCCAGACCCTCTCGCGCCACGGGACCCAGGTCGGGGTCCTCATGGGAACGCTCGAGTACATGTCGCCCGAGCAGGCGAGCGGCCGGACGGTGGACCACCGCACGGACCAGTTCTCGCTCGGTCTCATCCTGCACGAGATGGTCAGCGGGCGTCCCGCGTTCCGCCGCGACACGCCGGCACAGGTCCTGGCCGCCGTGATCGAGCGGGATCCGGAGCCGCTGGGCCGGATCCGCGCCGACCTTCCGGCGGCGCTGGAGGCGCTCGTCTCGCGCTGCCTGCAGAAGGACCCCGAGCGCCGCTTCGCGAAGACGGACGACCTGGCCGCGGAGCTGGCCGCGCTGGCCGGCCGCTCGCGGCCGGGCTCGCTGGCGGAGGCGCCGCTCGTCGGGTCTCGGGCCGGGTCGGCGGTCTCCGTCGAGGTCCTTTCCGCCCGTCCGTCTCCGCCGTCGACCCCGCCCGTCTACCACGTCCAGACCCGGCGTCGGGTGCGCCAGTACGACGAGGGCGAGCTCGTGGACCGCATCCGGCGCGGCAAGCTCTCGGGGGTGGAGCTCGTCCGCCGGGACGACGAGGAGCAGTGGCAGCCGCTCTTCGAGAGCCGCGTCTTCCGCCGCGAGGTGCCGACCCTCGACGACCCGCGCGACGCCGCGCGGCGCCGCATGCTGCGCGCGGTGGCCGGGCACTTCTCGGGCTTCTTCATCACGAGCATGGTGATGTACGCGACCCAGGGCCACTTCCCGTTCTGGCTGGGGATCTGGGGCTCCGTGCTTGCCGTGCAGGCCGTGGGCGCGATGCCGGCGGCCTGGGTCCTCCTGCGCAAGCGGCGGTCTCAGGAGGGTCAGCCCGCCGCACCCGCGGTGGTGGCGCCCGCGGAGCCGCCAGCGCTGGGGCCGGGGGCGGCCGCGCCGCTGGCCCTGCCCCTGTACGGCGTTCCCCTGGAAGCGGCGCGCGTGCGCGCGCTGATCGAGCAGCGAGGAGACCCCGATGCCGCCCGGCTGCTCGCGGAGGTCGACGGGATCCTGAAGCTCACCGCCGAGCTGGCGTCCCGCCAGGCCGACCTCGAGGAGCAGACCTCGGAGGACGAGCGCTCGGCGGTGACGGCCGCCATCGCCGAGGCCCGCGCCCGGCTGGAGAAGGCCGACCTCGCCCAGGACCGGCGCCTCTTCGAGCGCCAGCTCGAGGTCGTGCAGGGGCGCGAGGAGGCCATCGCCAAGGCCATGCGCGTGCTCGAGCGCCTGCGCGTGCGCCGCGAGGTGGCCGAGCACCAGCTCAAGCAGCTCCGGCTCGACCTGTCGCGCGGTGCGGCCAGCGGCCTCGACGTCCCCGAGCTCTCCTCGCGCCTCCAGTTCATCCGCTACGAGGTCGACGCCAAGGAAGAGGTCGAGCAGATCGGCGCCGACCGCGGCTGATCCCCGGTCGTCTATCCCAGGGAGGAGCACAGCTTCCACGAGCCGGCCCACCGGCTCGACCTCATGCGGCGCGTCCTGGAGTGGTTCCGCGACCACGACGCGGGCGCTCCGAATTCTCTTGACTGATATCCGCAAAGCGATACGATTCGGACCGCTCTAATCCCAGCAGACGACGTCGAGGCGGTTCAACGTGTCGACTCTCAGACGCGGCGACAACGGGGATCCGGTCAAGGGCCTGCAGCGCGGCCTCAACAAGCTCGGCTCGCTCCTCGTCGTCGACGGCGATTTCGGGCCGAGCACCGAGGCCGCGGTGGTCGATGCGCGCGTCGCCCTGGGCGCGCCGGGGCCGGCCGAAGCCGATGACCCGTTGCAGGCGGCGCTGGTCGGCCTGCCCGATCCCTCGCCGGAGCTCACGAGCCCCGGCGTGTCGTTCATCGGGCGCGAGGAGGTCGCGGGCCCGGCGGAGTACCGGCGCCAGTACTCGCATCCGATCTGGCCGACCAAGCCGAGCGGGATCACGATCGGGATCGGCTACGACCTGATTGCCGTCTCGAAGAGCAAGCTGGCCGCCGACTGGGGGGACGTCCTCGATCAGGATGCGTTCGACCGGCTCGCCCTCCTGGTGGGGGTGGCGGGGACCGCGAAGCGCCTCGCCAGCGTGGCCGACATCGAGATTCCCCTTCCTTCGGCCGTTCCCGTCTTCCTCAAGCGCATGCTCCCCGACCACATCAAGAAGACGCGGACCGCCTATCCTTCGCTCGACACCTTGCCGGCGGCACGCCGGTCCGCGCTCATCAGCCTCGTGTTCAACCGCGGAAACGACCTCAAGGGCGACCGGCGCCGGGAGATGAAGACCATCCGCGACCTGCTCGCCGCCGGCGGCGATCTGTCGCCGGTGGCCGACCAGCTCGACGCGATGACGCGGCTGTGGAATCCGGCGACGGAGGGCGGCCTCATCAAGCGCCGGCATCGCGAGGCGGTGCTCTGGCGGTCCGGCTTCGAGGCCCTGCAGCTCGCATGACCGGCTCACAAAGAGGAAGGACCGGACGGTCTCGCCGTCCGGTCCTTCCCACGTCCTCGTGAGGGGATCCTAGTTGCGGTCGTCGTCGTCGTCGCTTCCGGGGAGCCGGTAGAAGAAGTAGTCGGCCGTGTAGGGCACGAACGCCTTGCTGCCGACGTCCGTCGCCTGGGAGCAGCCGGTCGAGGGCGCGACCCCGCCGCTGGTGTTCAGCCGCTGGACGTCGGTGGTCACGGTCAGGGTGTCGCCGCCGCCGGGTCCCTCCTGGACTCCGACCTTCTCGAGCAGGAGCCAGGCCACCGCCCCCGTCGCGACGAAGTTCGGGTCGGTGGAGACCCCGTCGGTGGCCACCTTGGCCCAGACGGTGCTCGTGTCCCGCGAGTGCTGCCACGTGGCGCGAATGGGGTTGCCGTCCTCGTCCGGGTTGGGGCTGAAGAAATGGGTGATGAGCTGCTTGTGATGCTCGTTGAACAGGGTGGCCTCCGGAGTGAAGAGTGTCCAGGCGAAGCCGGAGCCCGAGGGCAGGCAGATGTAGTTCTGGGTGCCGACGGCGTGCCCCACCAAGAACGGCGTGCTCCCGTCCCGCACCTGGAGCTTGTCGGGCATGCGTGGCAGCGTGATGTGGCGCGAGTGGTCGTCGTTGTCGGCGTGGGCGGGCTGCGGCAGCGAGACCGTGAAAGCCACGGCCAGAGCCGCGGCGCAGGCGATGGGCAGGATGCGACGCGTGGCCGGATCGGCGAGTGCAATGCGGTTCTTCATAATCTCCCTTCGCGCCTCAGGCGCGGGTTGTGGAACGGACAAAGGGAGGTACGTGTCCGCCCGAGGCGAGTTCTGAGTGAGAGGTTGGGGAGAAGTCAGGAATTCGTCAGCGGACGGCGAAGAGGGGCTGCGCTTCCTCTCCGGCGGTCAGCCCGTGCTGCCCGCGATCGCTGAATTCGAATCCCGACCCGCCGACCAGATCGACCACGGTCCGGGACACGAGCACGTCGCCGGGCTGAGCGAGCGCCGCGATTCGCGCGGCCGCCGCCGCCACCGGCCCCTCGCCCTTCGCCCGGAGCGTGTCCCATTCTCCGGTGTGCAGTCCGACGCCGAGCGCCATGCCCAGGTGGGAGGCCTCGTCGACGATGGAGCGGCCGCACCGGATCGCGCGGGCGGGCCCGTCGAACGCGGAGAAGGCACGGTCGCCCGCCCGCTGCAGATCGCGCCCCCTGAATCGCTGCGTCTGAGCGGCGACGAGCGCCTGCAGGCGGTCGATCTCGGAAGCGGTCGGTTGGATGGGGCGCGATCCGCTGAAGGTGGCGCACAGGATCGTGGCGAGCACCCGGTTCGATTCGCCGCGTGTCCGCTCGAACGTCAGGAACCGTTCGATCTCGTCGAGGAGCCGGTCCTGGTCACCGACGAAGGGCAGGTGGTCGTCGCCGGGCAGTTCCACGAAGCGGGCGCTCGGGATCAGGCTCGCGACGTAGCGGCCCTCCTCGACGAGGAGGCAGCGATCGCCCGTCCGATGAAGCACGAGCGTCGGGACCCGGATCGTCGGCAGCACGTGCCGGACGTCGATCTGGGCGTTCATCCGGGTGAGGGCCACCGCCGCCGCGGGGCTCGCTCCCATCCGCAGGTACGCCGCCCACCACTCCCGGAACGCGGGATCGGCAGCGAGGCTCGGCGCGCGGGTCTCGATGCCGACCGGGCCGCCCCAATGCTCCAGGATGTCGCGGCAGAACGCCTCGCGTTCCTCGTGCGTGGGCGCCCACGGGTAATCGGGAGCGCGCAGGCGCCGCGCGTAGGTGCCGATCATGACCAGCGCTTCCGTCTGCTCCGGGTAGGTGGCCGCGAACAGGCTGCACATCGGCCCGCCCTCGGACACGCCGAGCAGCACCGCGCGCCGGGAGCCCGCCGCGTTCAAGACCGCCCGGACATCCTCCATCCGCTCTTCGAGGCTGGGCAGGTCGGGGATCCGGTCGGACAGGCCGGTGCCGCGCTTGTCGAACAGGATGAGCCTGGAGAACCCGGCCAGACGCCGCAGGAAGCGCGCGAAGGACGGCTCGTTCCAGGAGTATTCGAGATGGGAGACCCAGCCCATGACGAACACGAGATCGACCGGACCACTCCCGAGGACCTGATAGGCGATGTTGACCTCCCCGCTACGCGCGTACTGAACCGGGAGCCGAAGCGGTAAGGTCGAAGGCAGGCCGACCGGCGGCGCGGGCCTCGGAGACGTGCTGACGACTTCGGCGATGAACCGGTAGCCGCGGCGGTGGGCAGTCTCGATGATCCGCGGCTTCCGGGCATCGTCGCCGAGCGCGCGCCGGAGGTCGCTGACGCACACCTTCAAGGCGCCCCCGCTCAAGAACACACCCGGCCAGATCGCCGCAAGGAGCTCGTTCTTGCTGATCAGCTGGCCGGGTCGCGCGGCAAGGTACTCGAGCACGGCCAGCGCTTTCGGGGCCAGCGGGATCGGGCCCGATTGTCCGCTGAGCCGCCCGGTCGAGAGATCGAGCTGGAAGCGATCGAATGAAAACTGGCCTTCCAAGTTTCTACGGCTTGAGCTCGACCGTCACCTTGTGGATCTTGCCGTTGAAGCGGCTGTTCTCCGACTTGTAGGCTTCCGTCACCGGCGTGCCCTCGTCGATACCCACGTCCGCGCCCTCGTCGGCCGAGAACATCAGGGGGTTGGTGTTGGCGATCCGCCCTTCGGCCACCTTCTGCCCGTTCACGGAGAGCGTCGCGGTCCCGCCCTTGCCGCGGCCGCCGCCGTCGTAGGCGAAGTCGAGCTTGACTTCGGCCTTGCCGGGCGGCACCGCCTGCGGCGAGGCCACCGTGTAGGTCTGCCGGCCGATCCAGTTGTAGGCGTAGGCGGGCTTGCCGTCCTTGAAGTAGAGGCTCCAGCCTCCGAAGCGCCCGGCCTGGGCCACGACGACGCCGTTCGCCCCGCCCGACGGGACCTCGACCTCCGCGATGATCGAGCTCGAGCGGTTCTTGACGTTGACGAACGCGTTCTCCAGCATACCGGTCATACCGTCGTAGAGCGTCAACGAGGTCCGCCCCGCCATCAGGTCCGGCCGGCCCGCGAGCACGGGATCGAGGCGCTCCAGGCTGCGGTCGTCGATCGGCAGCACGCTGTACTTCGCCGCCTCCTCGAGGAAGAGCGCCTTCATCTCCGCGAGCCGGCGCGGCTCCTTCGCCGCCAGGTCGTTCGCGAGGCTGAAATCGCTCGTCCTGTCGTAGAGCTCCCACTTGTCCTGATCGAGGGTCGCGCGCGGCTTCTCTTCCCAGGGCGCCCGGTGGACCGTGCGGGCGAGCCACCCGTCGTGGTAGACGGCCCGGTTCCCGGCGATCTCGAAGTACTGCGTGACGTGGCGGCTCTTCGCCTGGCCGTCGGCGAACGTGTAGGCGAGGCTCACGCCCTCCATCGGCCTTTGCGCCGTGCCGTTGACCGAGCGGGGCGCCGGCAGCCCCGCCACCTCGAGAACCGTGGGGGCGATGTCGATGACGTGGTGGAACTGGCTGCGGACCTCGCCCTGCGCCTTCACCCCCTTGGGCCACCGGATGACCATGCCGTCGGCGGTGCCGCCGCAATCGGAAGCCACCTGCTTGGCGTAGGCGAACGGCGTGTCGCCGGCGACCGCCCAGCCGACCGCGTAGTGCGGGAAGGTCTCCGGTCCGCCCCACTTGTCGAGCTGCTTGATCACGTCGCCCACCGCCTCGGGCACCCCGTTGAAGAAGCTCATCTCGTTGAACATGCCGCCCATGCCGCCCTCGGCGCTCGCGCCGTTGTCGCCCGCGATGTAGATGAACACGGTGTCGTCCATCACGCCCAGGTCCTCGAGCGCCGCGACCAGTCGGCCGACCTCGTGGTCGGCGTGCTCGCCGAACCCGGCGTACACCTCCATCTGCCGCGCGAAGAGCCTCTCTTCGTCCGGCGTCAGCGTGTCCCAGTCCTTGACCGCCGCCGGCTTGGGCGCGAGCTTCGTCCCGGGCGGCACGATGCCGAGACGGATCTGGCGGGCCAGCGTCTCCTCGCGGTACTTGTCCCAGCCGCCGTCGAACTTGCCCTTGTACTTGTCCGCCCACTCCCTGGGAGCGTGGTGCGGAGCGTGAGTGGCTCCCGGCGCGAAATAGATGAAGAAGGGCTTCTCCGGGGTGAACGAACGCTGCGCGTTCATCCAGGCGATCGCGTGGTTCGTGAGGTCGGTCGTGAGGTGGTAGCTCGGGTCGTGCGACAGCTCGACCTCGACCGTCCCGTCATAGAGGAGCGGCGCCCACTGGTTGGCCTCCCCGCCCAGGAAGCCGTAGAACTTCTCGAAGCCGGAGCGCGTGGGCCAGAGGTCGAACGGGCCCGAGGTGCTCGTCTCCCAGAGCGGCGTCAGGTGCCACTTGCCGAAGGCGGCGGTGTTGTAGCCGTTGAGGCGCAGGATCTCGGCGAGCGGCGCCACGCTTCGTGGACGCACGCCGGTGTAACCCGGGAAGGCCGTCGCGATGTCCTGCACCGCCCCGGTGTTGTTGGTGTGGTGATTGCGGCCGGTGAGCAGCGCCGCCCGCGTCGGCGAGCACAGCGCGCTCGTGTGGAAGTTGCTGTAGCGCAGGCCCTCACGCGCGAGCCGGTCGAGCGTCGGCATGGCGATGCCGCCCCCGAAGGTGCTGGGCTGGCCGAACCCCATGTCGTCGATGAGGACGAGGACGACGTTGGGCGCGCCCTTGGGCGCCTTCACCTCGAAGCGCGGCGGGGCTTTGGCCTTGCGCACGTCCAGCTCGGTGACAGGGGCCGGGCTCGGCTCGGGGACGGGGAGCACGCTGCGGTCGACGCCGTCCGCAGCCGCCCCTCGCTCCGCGGCATGAGCCGCCGTGACGAGCGGGGTGGCCGAGATCGACGCGAGGGCGCTCGCGGATAGCAGGGCGGCCGCGATGACGCCCAGGGATTTCCAAGGGGTTGTCATCTTCCTTCTCCCGTTCTCAGCAGGCCCTGCCGATCAAGACGTAGTGCCCGTGGTAAGGTGATCTTCGAGATCCTGCGGTCGAAACCGTGGCCGTATCCTAGTCCACATCCCTGTAGCGGTAGCCGCCTCCAGCGTCCAGGTGCGCTCGCCGATGGAGGTCCCGCGGGACGCCGTTGCCTGACACCAAAGGAGATGACGATGAGCAGAGTGGAAGCGCTTCGAAAGGCCGTGCCCCTCGCCCTTGCCGCCGCCCTGGTCGTTCCCCTCGCCGCCTCCACCGCGGCGGCCGAAGACAAGGCGATCCTGCGCCTGCGGGCGTTCGCGGTCGACCTCAACAACCGGGTGAGCACCAACTCGATCGACATCGTGATCGAGCGGTGGTCGACTCCCGAGGAGACGGCGAACCTCAAGGCCATCCTCGTGGAGGGGGGCGGCGACAAGCTTCTCTCCGCTCTCCAGAAGGTGAAGCCGCGCTGCGGCTACGTCCGCACGTCCACCAGCCTGGGATGGGACATCTATTTCGCCCGGGAGGTCCCCCTGCCCGACGGCGGACGCAAGATCAGCCTCGCGAGCGACCGCCCCGTCGGCTTCTGGGAGGCGCGCAACTCCGGGCGCTCCATGGACTACGAGTTCTCGCTCGCCGAGATCCGGCTGCCGGCCACCGGGAAGGGCGAGGGCAAGGCCATCAAGGGCGCGAAGGTGAGCTTCGACAAGGAGAAGAACACGCTCGAGATCGAGAACTACCAGCGCGAGCCGGTTCGGCTGAACGAGGTCACCGTCGAGTCCAAATAGGTTCCCGTCATCACCATACCGGCGTGTCTTCCTGTTTGAGTGTCCGGTGGTCTCCAGGGGACCTTCTCGACCTCGTCCCCTGGCCGCCTACGGCTTGGCCGGGCAGCTTGCCTGCGACCACCCGCTACGTACGGCGGTGCCACCGCAGTAGGTCTTGCCCATGCTGTTCGGGGCATTCAGGTACTGCAGGATGCTCTTGCAGCTCTCCCCCTTGGCGGGAGTGACCTCACAGGCGCCGGTGTACGCCTTGTTGGTGAAGCAGCACTTCGCGACCGGGGCCTTCGCGAGCGCCTCCCCAGCCCAAAGCGCGCACAACACAGACAGTGCGAGTCCACGCATCCACGCTCCCCCTCTGGTTCCTGGGGACCGGCGCGGCCTCACGTTACCCTTCGTGGTTTTCATGGTCGTGTCCTTTCACAAATCACTTCACCTTCTCGATGTTGCCAGGTTTCCGTTCTGCGTGAAGGCTTCCCTGCGTAAAGGGCGCGGGCCGCCCAGTGGGGCGGAGAGGCCACGCTTCCGTAGCTGCGGCCAGTCGACCATGGGCTCCGAGGGCGGCGGCGGCACCGGAATCGTCTCGGCCTTCTCGCCCTCCAGCACGCGGAGGGACAACTCGGCCGCGCGGCGGCCCTGCGCTTCGAAGCTCGACATGGAGTCGGCGACGATCCCGCGCCCGAGATAGGTCTCGAAGAAACCGTAGACCGGCGCGGGCGAAGCCGGGGCGAGCTGCTCCGCGACGTGGGCCGGCACGAACGGCTGGCCCTCTTTACGACGACGACGTGGCGGGCGGACGGTTGTAGCCGGACCGCGAGATCCACCGTGCCCTCGAGATCGAACGCTATCGTGACGCCGGTGACACCAGGGCCGAACGTGCGCCCACGGTCGAGCTCCTCGCTGACGCTGAAGAACACGAGGGGTACTCCGGGCCAAAGCTCGGCTCGATGGCGTTCGGCGAAGTCCAACGCTCCTGTCCCCATGGGCATGACCAGATCGAACCGCACGTCGCGGTGCTTGCCTCGGAGCAGGGCCAGGACCTCGGCTTCGTAGTCCCGAAGGTCGAAGTTCGCCGCGCCCAGGGCCTCGGCGCGGAACTCCACCCGTCCTGGTGCGCGCTCGGCCAGCGCGGACCGCATGGCCTGCTCCTGCTTGACGCCTCCGGGCAGGTAGAAGTCGCCGGTGTTTGTCGTGGAACCACAGGATGCGGTAGTTGACCCACTACGCAGGATGCCACGGGGAGTTATGTATGATCTACGATGATAAGC
Source organism: Vicinamibacteria bacterium (assembly GCA_041481445.1). Taxonomy (GTDB): domain Bacteria; phylum Acidobacteriota; class Vicinamibacteria; order Fen-336; family Fen-336; genus AA29. The sequence goes on along the minus strand of JBGPBV010000041.1, from coordinate 6,060 downwards.
TGGCTGACGGTCCTGTGGTCGATGGCGAGCGCCGCCTGCTTCACGCTCGCCGGGATCCATCTCGTCACATGGTTCCAAGCGGTGACCGCCCAACAGGGCAGCGGCAAGTAACGCCGCGCTCGATGCAACGCTGAATCAGACAAGGGAGGTTGTTGAAGTGAGGAGAGTCATCATTATTGGCCTTGCCGCGGGACTGCAGGCTTCGCCCGCGTGGGCCCAATCATCCAGCACCTGGAACGGCCTGCCCGACCGATTCCAGATCGACGCCGGCTACTTCAACCTGAAAGCCGACACCCTCCTGCGCTTCAACGGGCCGCAGGGCGGGTCCGGCGAGGTCAACTTCGAGAAGGATCTTGGCCAGGACCAGACCGTGAATACGTTCTGGGTGGACGGGACCTGGCGGGTCGGCCGGCGCCACCAGCTCAAGCTCGGTTACACGCGACTGAACCGGGATCGGGGCAACCACACGCTGCAGCGCGACTTCACCTGGGGAGGCCAGACCTACAGCGCCGGCCTCAGCGCGACCTCGACCACCGGCGCCGGCGTCCTCGGCGGGTATTACCGCTTCGCGATCGTCCGCAACGACCGCTTCGAGATCGGGCCCACGATTGGCATCGGCCACCTGTCGATGACAGCGGGGATCCGGGCCACGGGCACCGGGCCGGGCGGCTCGAGCCGGACGCTCGACCAGAGCGCAAGCATGGGCGCCATCACGGGCGCTCTGGGTGGCTACGCCGAGGCCTGGCCCGCGAAGAAGCTGATGTTCCAGGGCGACTTCCTCTACATCAAGGTGACTCCCAACCATGAGGAAGCGTCGGTGACCGACTGGCGGCTCGCGGCCGACTACTACATCTTCCGCAACGCCGGACTGGGCGTTCAGTACAAGTACAACAAGTACAGCCAGGCCCGCGGGATCGCGAGCACCAAGCTGGGTGGCGAGATGACCTTCCAGGGCATCCAGGCCTTCCTGTCGTTCCGGTTCTAGCGCCATGGAAACGACACGCACATCGTGGATCGGCGCGTTGGTGCTGGGGGCATTCGCCTTCGGCTGCCAAGGGACGCCAACACCCGCCGCCTCCGCCAGCCCCTCCGCAGCCGCCGTGGCCCCGGCCGCGGATGAGACGCTCGAGCCGGCCCCGGAGGCGACCCCCCTCCCGTCGGGCATCGGCGCCGTGATCTTCAAGCCGTTCAAGGGCGACCTCGACGGCATGGTGAAGCGGCGCGTCATCCGAGTCCTCACCGTACAGAACCCGATCCTCTACTTCGTGGACCGCGGCCGCCAGGTCGGGATCACCTACGAGACGATCCAGGCCTTCGAAAAGCAGCTCAACGACAAGCTCGGCAACAAGATCGTGACCGTCCATGTCGTCGCGGTCCCCGTCGCACGCGATCAGCTCATCCCTCGCCTGCTCGCCGGAGAAGGCGACATCGCCGCGGCGGCGCTCACGATCACCCCCGAGCGGAAGAAGTTGGTGGATTTTTCCGACCCCCTCGCGACCGGCATACGGGCGGTACTGGTCACCGGGCCCGGCGCTCCTCCCGTAGCCAGCATCGACGAGCTCTCGGGCAAGGAGCTCTATGTCCGGCCATCGAGCAGCTACGCCGAGCGCCTGAAGAGGCTGAACGAGCGCTTCAAGGCGGCGGGCAAGCCCCCGGTCAGGATCACCCCCGCCCCCGAGATCCTCGAGGACGGCGACATCCTCGAGATGGTGAACGCCGGCCTCGTCCCGGCCACCGCGGTGAACGACTTCACGGCCGACCTCTATGTCCAGGTCTTCCCCAACCTGCGCAAGAACTCCGACATCGCGAGCCCGCCGAGTGACATGGCCTGGGCCTTCCGGAAGGGGAGCCCGAAGCTGGCGGAAGCCGTCAACGCCTTCGTGAAGACGCACAAGGAGGGCTCGCTCGCGGGCAACGTGCTGATCAACAAGTACGTGAAGACCACGAAGTGGGTGAAGAACGCCCGCAGCGACGAGGACCGCCGGCGCTTCCAGTCGATGGTGGAGCTGTTCAAGAAGTACGGGAAGCAGTACGACCTCGACTACGTGCTGATGGCGGCCCAGGGCTACCAGGAGTCCGGCCTCGACCAGGCCATGCGCAGCCAGGTGGGGGCGATCGGGGTCATGCAGGTCATGCCCGCCACCGCGCGCGACAAGGCGGTCGGCATCCCCGACATCGAGAAGCTCGAGGAGAACATCCACGCCGGGATCAAGTACAACCGCTGGGTGGTGGACAACTTCTACAACGACCCCGGCATCACGCCTCTCGACAGGGAGCTCTTCGCCTTCGCCTCGTACAACGCGGGCCCGGGCCGGGTTGCGAGCCTCCGCAAGCAGGCCGCGGCCGAGGGACTCGACCCGAACAAGTGGTTCAACAACGTGGAGCTGGTGGCGGCGAAGCGGATCGGCCGCGAGACAGTGACCTACGTGAGCAACATCTACAAGTACTACCTGGCGTACCAGATGATGATGCAGCGATCCGAAGACCGTCAGGAGGCGAAGGAGAAGGCTAGGCACTGACGCCTTCCCGGCAATGACCTTGGAGGTCGCTCGCCGGGTGTGGGGCGGGGCCGCGCCCGGCCACTGGGTCGCGGCCCCGCGGTTCGCCGTGTCAGGCGCTACGGCTTCTTGGGAGCGGGCGGCTTGGCGGGCGCCTTCGGCATCCAGAACGCCGGGTCCTTCTGTCGCGTCTCCGCCGTCACGTAGCTCTGGACCGGATCGAGGCGGAAGCGGTTCGTGACCGTGCTGAGCGAGGCCTCGGTGGAGAACTTGTTCAGCGCGGTGCGCTCCTCGAAGGTCATGCCCTTCCAGGTCGCCTCACCCTCCGTCATCGCCTTGTCGAAGTCGGCGAACGAAGCGACCGACGAGAACACGAGGTAGGTCCCGTCGGGGGCGCCCGCCACCACCTCGTAGGTGCGCCAGCTCGCGCTCGGCGCGGAGCGCGCCGCCGCCGAGGCGTAGGCCTTCGCCGCGGCCGCGAAGTCCTCGCCGTGGCCGGGCTTCACGCGGAACGTGGTGATCTCCCAGAAGCGCATCATCGCCACGTCCGGGAAGCTCCCGTGGCTCAGGTCCGGCCGCGCCACGGCCTGGAGGGCGTTCGCCTCGCTCACGAACTCGGCATCGCCCCGGGAGAGCCGGTCGAGCTCCGCCCGCAGGGCGGGGTCGGCATCCTCGCGGGCCATCATCTCGCCGTAGGCGGCCTGCGACGCGAGCGGTGTCACGTACCAGGCCTCCGAGGGGCCGGTGACCGACACGTAGGCGAAGTAGTTGTAGGGGGACTTCGTCTTCTCATTTGCGGCCGGCCAGCCCGCCTCCCACTTCGCGTGATCCGCGGCGCGACCCATCTTGACCTGCTCGCGGAAGATGTTGAGGAACTTCGGCTGCGTCGTCGGGATGCCCTGGGCCAGGGCCGTGGCCGCGCTGCCGGCGACGAACGCAAGCAGAATGAGACTCAGGAAAGTCCTGCGCATGCCTGCCCACCTCCGGGGGGCTTTCGGATTCGGAGCGTTACCGCAGGCGACGGGCTCGAGCGAAGGCTTCTGCAGCCTGTCTCTGGCCGCCGGTCCCCACGTGTGTGCGCTGAAATCGGTTGGCGGCATCCTGTGCCGCGAGGGCTCGCCAGTCAAGGGAAATGCAGGCCGCCCGCGCGCGCCGGGGAGGGTTGTCGGCCGTAGCGCGGGCTCGAGCGACCGGCCCCGACCGCAGGTGGGAGGCGCCGGCCGCGCCGGCGCCTCCGGTGAGCTCACTCCCCGGCGGTGATGCTGCCGAAGAGGCCGTGCTCCTCCTCGCCCGGTCCGGCGGCGAAGAACAGCGTGTTGGTGGGGCCGGCGTTGACGCCGTTGCCGAAGGAGATGCCCCACAGGCCGTCGATCACGATCGGATGGTGGTCCGGCCGCTTGAGGTGGCCCTTCGGCTCCAGGGTGGCCAGGTCGTAGGCGTTGATGCGTCCGTCGCCGAAGTTGCCCACCAGCAGGTCGCCGCTGAAGCGGCCGAAGCCGGCGGGAGCGACGGCCAGGCCCCAGGGCGCGTTGAGCGGCCCGCGCGACGCGATCCGGCCCAGGAACCGGCCGCTGGTGTCGAACGCGCTGACGAAGCCGAGCCCCTCGCCCGCGACCTCGTCCGCCGCGTCCTCGTCCTGCCTGGCGTAAGCCACGTAGATGCGGCCCTGCAGGTTCTGGATGCCGAACGGCGCGTAACGGGCGGGCAGACCGGGGTCCTCGAAGGCCCCGGCCGTCGTCACGACATGGAAGCTGCCGTCCACGACGTCCACGCGCGCGTTGTGGAAATCGGCCGCGTAGAGGAAGTCACCGCTGGCGGTGGTGGCGATGGCCAGCCCCTTGTAGATGGCGCCGGCCGCCGTGTTGTCGAGGCCGACGAAGGCCTGGGTGGCGGAGACGGACGGGCTCCATCCGGAGATGGTCCCGTCCTCGCTGGCGAAGAGGAAGCGGGCGGCACCGGAGGCGGCCCCGTTGGTCACCACGAAGCGCGCGCCGCCGTTGAAGACGGTGCCGGTCGGAGCCCCGGGCACGTGCACGACCAGGGCCTGCGGGGTGCCGGCGCCGTTGTAGAGCGTGGACACCGCGGTCCCGTTGTCGGCGACCCACCAGGGGCTGGTCGCGCTGTGCACGAGGCCCCAGGCGTTCACGAGGTTGGGATCGATGTGGTCGGCGGGGATGGTCCCGTCCGACACGAGGTTGCGCACGACGTACGAGTTTTCGGCGTGAGGCTTGGCCGCGACCGGAGTCGTGGCCGAAGAGGCCAGCAAGGCGAGGACGAGGGCGGAACTCCCGCCCATGGAAAGGATGCGGATGTTCATCGAAAGACCTCCTGCGCCGGCCCGGACCGAGATTGGACCGGCCGGAACGGTCGAAAGACGAAAACCGTCTTCTTCTGGGCAAGCAGGCCTCGTGCCGAGATCGGGACCTCCGGGATTACGGGATTCGTACCATCGCGCGTGGCCGCGCCCCACGAACGAGGTAAGGGTTTACGCCGTTCGAAAGACCGCGATGGGATTCCCGTGATCCATTCCGTCACGATCGGACCCGACGGCCTCGGCCTCATCAGCTACGTCCTGATCTCCGATCCGAACCTGCCCTACCTGAGAGTGGCCCACTGCAACGACGCAGCCTGTTCCTGGGCCTCCACGACGACCCTCACCGGGGCCGGCAGCTCCGCCACCTCTCGAACCCCTTCGGCGTGCCGTTCTTCCGCCGCCGATGAATTCCTCGGGATGATCGCTCACCCGCGACCTCCGACGTGACAGGTCCGAGGAGTAGGTCGGCAGGCAATGAGTTCTCGAGAGCCCTCCTCGGGTCATGACGACACGCGCCGCCACCAAGCGACAAGAGAAGCCCCGACTACGCGGCCTCTGGTGACACACGTAATGCACAGCGGAAGAGAAAGCGTCTTTCCGTTGCGTTGCCAGGCGCTAGTTCGGCAGGCCCACGCGCCGGACGAGAGCGGCGAAACGGGGATCGGAGCGCAGGCCGTCGAGCATGGGCTCCCGGTTGAGGTACGGCATGTAGTCCGACCGCTCGACGTACGCCTTTTCCAACCAGGCGAGGGCCTGGTCGCGGTCACCCAGGCCGCCGTGGACCAAGGCGACGGAGTAGGGTGACACGTACCGGGTCGACGAGAGCTGCCTCAAGCCCTCGAGCACGGCCAGAGCCTCGGCGCGCCGGCCGGCCACGCCCAGGGCATGTCCCAGCTCGCCCTCGACCTCGGGGTCGCGGCCGAGCAGACGCAGGGCCGCTCGCAGAGACGTGATGGCCTCCTGATGCATTCCCTTCTGCAGGTAGGCCCAGGCCGCATATCGCTGGGCGTTGGGAAAAGCCGGGTCCAGCTCGAGCGTCTTGCGAAACTGCTCGATGGCCTGGTCGTACTGACGTGCGTAGAGGTAGTGCCAGCCGAGATGGACGCCAATGACCAGGTGCAGCGGTTCCAGCTCGAGCGCGCGCTTGCTCTCGGCCAGCGACTCATCGGTCCGTCCGAGCACAATAAGGGTGTGCGAGTACCAGTGATGCGCGGTCGTGTACTCGGGATCCAGCTCGAGGGCGTGCCG
>JBGPBV010000040.1:0-45625 GCA_041481445.1 Vicinamibacteria bacterium | reverse complement strand
TCCTAATCGATGACATCGATTAGGAGTCTACACCTGCCAAAGCCGCCGTGTCCAGCCAAAATCCCACGATCTGCCTCCTCTGCCGTAGGCCCGGGATTCTATAGGCGAGACTTATCGGGGGCCTTTTGCACCGGAAAGTAGCTAGCGCCGCCGGATCAGACCACGAACCCGGGACGGGCGACGAACCTGATCCGCCCGCTGGCCGTAGTGGGCTCGGCGCGCAGGGTTTGCTCGTCGAGGAGGCACAGCACCTCGTACGTGGTGCGCGCCGAGCGATAGTAGGCCGCCATCCGGGCCGCGCGGCGGCGGAGGTCCTTGACCACGCGTCGCCAGCCATTCGTCTGCTTCATGACCCCTCCTCGCCAGCGGCACGGGAACGTCGCATCCCGGTCATGCCGTTCAAAGAAGCTTACGCCAGTGGATACCAAAGGTTCCGCCGGAGGCGACCGCGGGAGGCGCCCCTGTGCGTCTTGACACTCAACGAGGCGAGGCGTACTGTGCCCGGCGCATTCCCCATGGCCTTCTTGGTCCCCTTTCGCATCCCCCGGCCGGAGAATTTCCCCTCCGTCCCAGTGAGGAGTGAACGATGAGGCGACTGCTTTACGTGTTGTTTGGAACGTTCCTTTTCGGCGCCACCCTGGCGGAGGCGCAGGTCGACCGGGCCAGCGTGACGGGGACGGTCAAGGATTCGACGGGCGCGGTGGTGCCCAGTGTGTCCGTCACCGTGACCGGGCCCCAGGCCCCGACCACCACCAAGACGAACGCCGAGGGGACCTACCTCGTCCTGGGCCTCGTCCCCGGCAAGTACGTCGTCGAGGCGGAAGCGGCGGGGTTCCAGAAGTCGGGGCAGACGGTCATCCTGGAAATCGGCCAGAGGGGCCGCGTGGACTTCACCCTCGGCGTGGGGGTCTCGGAGACCGTCACCGTCGTCGAGGCCAGGCGGCTCCTCAACACGGAGCAGGCCTCCCTCGGCACCGTGATGGACGAGAACAAGGTGGCCAAGCTGCCGCTGGCCATCCGCAACTGGGACGACCTGCTCGCGCTGGTGCCCGGAGTGCAGGGTGACCGCTTCACCGAGCAGGGCGGCGGCACCTCCTTCGGCCGCACCGGCGGCGTCAACGTCCACGGCGTGCGCGCCATCCAGAACAACTTCCTCCTCGACGGCGTGGACAACAACAGCATCTCCGAGAACGTCCAGGAGCTCACCACCCAGGTCTCGCGGCCTTCCGTCGACGCCATCCAGGAGTTCAAGGTCATCACCAGCCCCTACTCGGCCGAGTACGGGCGGTCGCCCGGGGCCGCCATCAGCGTGAGCACGAAGTCGGGCACCAACGACTTCCACGGGACGGCCTACGACTTCTACCGGAACGACTCCCTCGACTCGAACGACTTCTTCTCGCAGCGCGCCGGCATCGCCAAGCCCTCGAACAAGCAGAACCAGTTCGGGGCCAACCTGGGCGGGCCGATCTCGAAGGACAAGGCCTACTTCTTCGCGGACTACGAGGGGACGCGGATCACGCGCGGCGTCACCCGCATCACCAACGTACCCACCGCCGACCAGCGCAACGGCATCTTCACCAGCGCGGTGAAGGACCCCCTGACCGGCGCGAACTTCCCCAACAACATCATCCCGTCCAGCCGCATCGACCCCACCGCCGCGGCGATCCTCGCCATGGTCCCGATGCCGAACCAGGCCGGCGCCAACAACTTCATCCGCATCGCGGACATCACCGACAACAACGACCGCCTGCTCACGCGACTGGACCTGCACCTGAGCCCCGACGACAACGTCTTCGCGCGCTACATCTACTCCAACCGCAAGCGGAACATCCCGGGCGCGTTCGGCGGCGTCCTCGACGGCACGGGCACCTCCGCCTTCGGCGACCAGACGATCAAGACCAATGGCGGAGTGGCGGGCTGGACGCGCATCTTCAGCCCGACGGTGGTGAACGAGCTGCGGTTCAACTGGCAGCAGGCGACCTCGGACGCGCGCCAGCAGCCCTTCGGCGAGCAGCCGACGGGCGCCGCCCTCATCGGCAACTCGATCACGGATCCGCTCGTGGCCGGCGGCCTGCCCGGGATCACGATCGACGGGTTCTTCGGGGGCTCCGGCCTGGGCCGGCTCGGCTCGCCGGACTTCCTGCCCAAGTTCCAGCACACGAACCAGCTCGAGTTCCTGGACACCATCTCCTGGCTGAAGGGCCACCATGCCCTCAAGCTCGGCGGCGACTTCATCATCATGAAGAACCAGTTCATGGACGTGCCGGCCACGCGGGGCGCGCTGCGCTTCCGCAACCGCTTCACCGGCAACCCCATGGCCGACTACCTGCTGGGCTACGTCTCGGACTTCATGCTCTCGAACGTCTACAACGTGGACCAGCGCCATCAGGTGATGATGTTCTTCGCCCAGGACGACTGGAAGGTGAACTCGAAGCTCTCCGTGAACCTCGGCCTGCGCTACGACTTCATCACCCCCGCCCTGGAGGCTTCCGACCGGCAGACCAACTTCAACCCGGCGGGGACGGGCAGCCTGGTGTTCGCCAGCAGCGGCTCCCTCGAGGACCGCGGCCTGGTCAAGCCGGACCGCAACAACTTCGCGCCGCGCATCGGCTTCGTCTACAAGATCGACGACCGCACGCTGGTGCGGGGCGGCTACGGCGTCTTCTACAACCTGTTCGACCGCGTGGGCAGCGAGGACCAGCTCTCGCTCAACGTCCCCGGCCTGATCAACAACACCGTGACCAGCAACAACACAACCCCCCTCTTCCTGCTGAAGGGCGGGTTCCCCGCCGGCTTCCTCAACCCGCCCAGCCTCGATCCCGCGGTGGGCGACCTCAAGCGCATCCGCGTCCGCGCCGTCGCCCAGGACGCGCCCAAGACCTCGCTCCAGCAGGCCAGCATCGGCTTCCAGCGCGAGTTGATGCGGAACATCGTGCTCTCCGTGGACGGGGTGTGGACCAAGGGGGCCAACCTGGCCACCCTGGTGAACCTCAACCAGCCGCTGCCCAACGCCGCCGGCAACAACGCGCTGGGGGCCGTGCCCTACCCGAACTTCGGACCGTTCATCGAGTGGCGCGCCGACAACGGCAAGTCCGAGTACAAGGGCATCGACTTCGGGGTGGAGAAGCGCTTCTCGAACGGGTATGGGTTCGGCGTCGCCTACACCCTGGGCGACTCCAAGGACAACAGCTCGGAGCAGCTCACGACCCAGGGCTCGAACGCCTTCCCGCAGGACGCGCGCAACTTCGCGAACTGGTACGGGCCGAGCGACTACGACGTGCGGAACCGCCTGGCCGTGAACTTCGTGTTCGAGCTGCCCTTCGGCAAGGGCAAGAAGTACTCGGAGTCCGGCGTGGGGGCGGCCATCCTGGGTGGGTGGACCTGGTCGGGCATCTACGCCTGGCGCTCGGGCCGCCCCTTCACGGTCAACCAGGCCAACAACAACGTCGGCACCAACATGACCGGCCTGCCCAACGTCACCGGGAGCTTCAACTATCCGAAGTCGGTGGACCGCTGGATGACGACGGACGGGATCACCCCCGTGACCTCGGGCACGTTCGGCAACGAGGTCCGCAACCAGCTCCGCGGACCGACCTGGAACAGCTTCGACATGAGCCTGGCCCGGACCTTCCACGTGAACGGGCGCGTGGGGGCGACCCTGCGCTGGGACGTGTTCAACCTCTTCAACACCACCAACCTGGGCCTGCCCAACCGCGACATCAGCACGCCGTCGACCTTCGGCACGATCTCCTCGCTGGGCGGCGACGCGCGGGTGATGCAGCTCTCGATGCGGCTGGCGTTCTAATGTCGTTTGCCGGGCGGCGCGGCGCCGCGCCGCCCGGCTTTCTTGATGTTTCGAGGATGCCGATCGTGTTCGGCCGTAGGTGTGCAGCATGATCCGTGTGGGAAACGCGCCCGTGAGCTGGGGTGTGTACGAGGCGGACCGCCCCAATCCGCCTTTTGGTGACGTCCTCGACGGGATCGCGCGCGCCGGCTACGCCGGGACCGAGCTGGGGCCCTACGGCTACCTGCCCACGTCTCCCGGCGCCCTCGACCGCGAGCTCGCCCTGCGGGGTCTGGCCCTCGGCTCCTCGTTCGTGCCGTTGCCCCTGGAGGACGCCTCGAGGCGCGAGGCGTCCGTGCGGGCCGCCCTCGCCGTGGCCCGCCTCCTCGCCTCCCAGGGCGTCCGCGAGCTGATCATCGCCGACGACGAGGACCCGGCGCGGACGGCCCGGGCCGGCCGCGTGCCCGGCGACGGCAGCGCGGGCTTCGACGACGGCCAGTGGCGCGCCGCCGTGGCCACCCTGGAGGGGGTCGCGCGCGCCCTGCGCGACGAGCTGTCGATGCGCGTGGTCGTGCACCATCACGCGGGCACGTTCGTGGAGACGCCCCAGGAGATCGACCGCCTGCTGGCGGAGACGGACCCGGAGCTGGTGGGCCTGCTGCTCGACACCGGCCACGCCGTCTACGGCGGCGCGGATCCCCTCGAGGTGCTGCGCCGCCACGGGCCGCGCGTGCGCTACGTCCATCTCAAGGACGTGCGCGCGGACGAACTGGCCCGCGTCCGCACCACGGACATCGCGATGGGGGAGGCCTGGAAGCGCGGCGTGTTCTGCCCCCTGGGCGAGGGCGTGGTCGACTTCCCGGGCGTGGTGGAGTCCTTGCGCTCGCAGGGCTACGACGGCTGGCTGATCGTCGAGCAGGACGTGGTGCCCGACGAGCACGGCCGCCTCCTTCCCGAGCCGTTCGCCAGCGCCCGCCGCAGCCGCGCCTACCTCCGCGACACGGTCGGCCTCTAGCCATGCCTCTGCTACGTGTCGGAGTGGTGGGCTGCGGCGGCATCGCGCAGATGATGCACCTGCCGACGCTGGCGGAGCGGCCGGACCTGTTCCAGGTGGTGGCGCTGGCCGATCTCAACCCGAGGACGCTCGACGCGGCCGGCGACCGCTACGGCGTGCGCAAGCGGTTCAAGGACGGGCGCGAGCTGGCTGGCCAGCCCGACGTGGAGGCGGTGCTCCTCTTCGCTTCCGGCTGCCATCGCGACGCCGTCCTCGACCTGCTCGCCGCGCGCAAGCCGATCTTCGTGGAGAAGCCGCTGGCCTTCAGCCTGGCGGAGACGGAGGAAGTCGCCGCGGCCGTGCGCGCGGCCGGGGTGCCGTTCATGGTCGGCTACCACAAGCGGTTCGACCCCGCCTACCGGCGTGCCCGCCGGGCCGTCCAGGAGATGCGCGACCTCCGCTTCGCGGAGGTGACGGTCCTCCATCCCGACGACGGGGCCTACCGGACGCACCACGCCGTGCTTCCCGCCCCGGAGGCGCCGTGGCAGCCGCGCCCGGAGGCGGAGGCCGACGCGGCCACCCTGGACACGGTCATGCGCGGCGCCTTCAAGGGCTGCGTGGACCACATCGTGGGGGCGACGGCGCCCGCCCATCACCGCGTGGCCGCGTTCATCCTGTTCGACAGCCTCATCCACGACATCGACGCCGTGCGCGGGATCCTGGGCGAGCCGGAAGGGGTCGTCTCCGCGCACGCCTGGCGCGGCGGGCTCGCCCAGACGTCGTTGACGCGCTTCCCCGGCGACGCGCGCGCGTCGCTCGCCTGGATCTCCGTGCCCGGCCTCAAGCACTACGAGGAGACCTTGCGCTTCGTGGGTCCGGACACGCGCGTCACCCTCGTCTTCCCCTCGCCCTACCTGCGTCATGCCGCGACCCGGCTGGTGATCGAGCGCATGGAGGGCGGCGAGCTGGTGGTCGAGGACCGCACCGTCTCGTACGAGGAGCCGTTCCGGGACGAGCTGCACCACTTCCGGGAGGCGGTGTTGGCCGGCCGTCCCCCCGCCCCCTCCGTCGAGGACGCGCTCGGCGACGCCCGCTGGATCACCAAGATCGCGTCGGCGTATGCTGATGGAGCGTCCCGATGATCGCTGCCCTCTGCCTCTCGCTGGCCGTGGCCGCTCCGCCCGCCTCCCCGCCCGCCTCTCCCCGGCCGGCCCGGCCGCGGGTCTCCTCCGGCGGCATCACGGCGGAGAGCCCGATCGCTTCCGAGCAGGGCCCGCAGGAGGCGCTGGTGGAGACCTCGGAAGGCTCGTTCGTCGTCCTCCTGCTCTCCGACCTCGCCCCCCGGCACGTCCTCCATTTCGTGAAGACGGCCCGGTCGGGCGGCTACGACGGCACCACGTTCCACCGCGTGATCCCGCGCGGGATCATCCAGGGCGGCGATCCGCTCTCGAAGGACCCGGCCAAGAAGGCGCTCTACGGCACGGGCGGGCTGGGCCTGCTCAAGGCGGAGCTCTCCAGCCGTCCCATGAGCCGCGGCGCGGTGGCGGCCGTCCTTCAGCCGGGCAAGCCCGACAGCGGCGGGAGCCAGTTCTTCGTCGTCCTGAGCGATCAGCCCTCCCTGACCGGCAAGTTCACGATCTTCGGCGAGGTGGCCTCGGGGCTGGAGGTCGCGGACGCGATCGGGAACACGCCGGTGACGGGCGAGACCCCGGACAAGCGCATCGTCATACGGAAGGTCACCATCCGGAAGGTGGTCGCGGAGCCGACGACCACGGCGCCCTCTCCGCTGCCGTCGCCTCCTCCCGTCCCCCCTCAATGACGGAAGGGGACGCGGAGCCCCGCGTTCTCGTCGTCACCGCCGACGAAGAGGTCCGGGTCCTGCTGCGCCGCCTGCTCCGGAGCATCGGCTACGAGGTCGACGTCCTCGAGGCCGGCGACGTCGCCGCGCGGCTGGAGGCCGATCGGCCGGCGCTCGTGGTCCTGGACCTGGGGATCCCGCGCCGGGGCGCCTGGCCCCTGCTCTCGCTGCTCCCCCAGCTCTCCGCCCCTCCGCCCGTGATCGCGCTGGTCCCGCGCGGCGACTATCGCGGCCTGGCCAAGGCGATCCGCGAGGGCACGGCGGCCTCCCTGCTCCGGCCGTTCCACGCCGACGACTTCGTGAGCGTGTGCCAGGCCGTGATGGCGGGGGGCTTGCCCTCCGCCCCCTCGCCGGACCGGCGCCTGGGCACGCGCCGGATCGTGGTGGCGGGCGTCACGCTGGCCTCCGCGGACGGGGCTCCTCTCGGCCCGGGCGAGATGGTGGACCTGGGAACGGGTGGGGCGCAGGTCCGGCTCCCCGCCCGCGTCGAGGCCGGCACCCGCGTCCGTCTCACCCTTCCCGCGCCGATGGGGAGGCCGCTCGAGTTCGGCGCCGTCGTGCAGTGGAGCGGCCGCGCCCGGTCCGGGTTCGCGCACGGGCTGCAGTTCGTGGACCTCACGCTCGCGCTGCGCCGCCAGCTCGGGGACCTCCTGGAGGCAGCGACGGCCTGAGACGCTAGCGTGACCAGCCCAGGGCCACGATCGCGGGATAGCGGACCTGGGCGCCGTGCGCGTGGGCGTACAGCGGCACGTTCACGGCCAGCGTGACCGCGCCTGCCCGCCCGATGCGCCGCGCGAGCCCGGCGGCGGCGAGAAGGTCGGTGCGGCCCAGGTTGCCCTCCTCCTCGACGACGCCGCTCCAGCGCTCCGCCTCCTCGTGAACGAGACGGAGGCCGGTGTACACGCGCCAGGGGCCGCCCAGCCCGCGATCGGCGGTGAGGCCCGTCTGGTAGCGGTTCCCCGCGCGGTAGCCGTGCTCGTTCTCGGAGATCACGAACCGCGCGAGCACGTTGCCCACGACGAGGGTCGGCCCGAAACGGCGGCCGATCGAGAATCCGGCCACCGGATCCCACGTCCCCGTCCCGAACTGGATGTGCTGGTGGACAAGCCCGCGCCGGCCGAGCTCGAAGGGGTTCTCCACCGTGCGGCCGAGGGGGATCGAGACGCCGGCACGTCCCCCGATCGACCAGGCGTCGATGCCGCCGCCGGCGACGAGCGTGGCCCAGGCGTCGCCGGGACCGGTGAGGGTCTCGTCCCGATGATGGATGTCGCCCTGGGGAAGGTCGACGGGCTGGCGGGCCGCATCCTGGAAGTGGACGCGCGTCGTGACCTGGCGATAGAAGGACGTGAGGCTGATGCCGAGGCGGCGCGCCAGACCGTACTCGGCGACCAGGGCGGCGTCGGCCACCGTGATGTCCTGGACGTGCCACGCCACCGGCGGGGCGTCGTCGGTGGCGAGGTGCTCCGTGTGGACACGAGTGCCGGCGGCATCGACGGAGAGCCGCCACTGGCCGGGACCGGGAGGACCGAGGAAGAACCCGCCGACCGGCAGGTTGGGATTGGTTCAGCCCGCTCAGCCGGCCTCGAAGGCGTGCGCGGGCCCGGCGCTCAGCGCGAGCGAGACCCCTAGCGCCAGGGCCAGGCGCCCGGTCACTTCGCGGTCAGGGCCTTGTCCAGCTTCGTCAGGTCCGCCCCCTCGATGTCGATCCGCTTGCCCACCGGCGTGAAGACGATCAAGTAGGGCAGGGCCTGCAGGCGCGAGCCCAGCTCACGGGCCAGGGGGCTCTCGAACTCGACGACGTTGAGCTTGCGCACGGCCACGTCCTTGCGCGCGCCCAGGACGTCCCGGAGATGGTCGTCCACCGTGCGGCAGGGCCCGCACCAGTCGGCGTAGACGTCGAACACCGTGTACTTCGCCGGGACGCGCAGCTTCGGAAGCGGCCCCACCGCCGAGCCGTCGCGGCTGAGCCAGGCCACGTCCGCCCCGGGCGGGTACTCGGGATGCGGAAGGTACTTGCCCTGGCCGGGCCCAACGATCGCCTGGAATCCCACGCGCTCGACCGCGGACACCACGACCTCGTCCGCCACGCCGTCCGCGAGCTTCACCGTCAGCTCCACCTTCTGCTTGTCGAACTCGACCTTGCCCACACCCCTCGTCTTCTTCAGCTCGTCCTTGATCTTGTCCGCGCAGGTGGCACAGTCCGCGCCCTGGACGGAGAAGACCTGGACGCGCTCGGCCCCGGCCGAGGCGCAGACGAGGAGGAGGGAGGCGCAGAGGATCGCGCGTGTCGAGGTGCTCACCATCCTCATTCTGCCCGAAGTGCCTCGAGCGGAGGCCGAGCGAAGACGTCCCGCGCGCTCCAGAGGCCGATGGCCGCGGTCAGGGCGACGACGCCGGCGGAGAGGGCCAGGAGCGGCGCGGCCGGCACCGCGAACGGAGCCTCGAACTGGAACCGGACGAGCGCCCAGGCGCCGATGAGGGCGAGGACCAGGGCCGCGAACGAAGCCAGCGTGCCCAGGCTCAGGTACTCGGCGAGGATGACGCGTGCCACCTGCGCGCGCGTCGCGCCCAGCGTCTTGAGGAGCACGCCCTCGCGGATGCGTTGATCCCGGCTGGCCGCCACCGCGCCGAGCAGCACGACCACGCCCGCGGCCAGGCTGAAGAGGGCCATGAACCGGATGGCGAGGGTTACCCGGGCCACGACCTTCTCGATGACTTCCTGGACCTGCGCGAGGTCGAGGGCGGTCACGTTGGGATAGGCCTCCGCGACCGTGCGCTGCAGGCGCGCGCGGTGGCCGGCGTCGGTCACGCGCGTCAGGGTCAGGAAGGTCTGCGGCGCGGAGCGGAGCGGCCCCTCGGGGAAGATGATGAAGAAGTTCGGCTCGAAGCGCGCCCACTCCACGTCGCGCAGGCTGGCCACCCGGGTCGGGATCGTCACTCCCTGGACGTCCCAGGTCACGTCGTCGCCGACCTTGACCCCCAGCTCGCGGGCGACTCCCGCCTCCACCGAGATGGGCACGGGCTCGTCCGCGGGATGCGGGGACAGCCACGCGCCTTTCGCCCAGGGCTGTCCGGCCACGATGCGCTCGGACGGCCCCAGCGTGTCCCGATAGGTGCTCCGGTACTCCCGCCGCAGGGTCCAGCGGTTGGGCTGTCCCGGCCGTCGCTCGTCCGACACCATGCCCTGGGCCAGCAGCGTTCCCGCCGTGCGTCCCTTCACGGAAGCGATGCGCATGGGCACGATCGGGACCAGCTCCTCCGCCGCGAGTCCCTCGCGCCGCAGGAGGCCGCGCACGCCGTCGCGCTGGTCGGGCTGGATGTCGAACAGGGCGAGGTTGGGCCGGTCCCGCGTGCTCCCCGTGCGCAGGTCGCGCAGCAGGTTGTGGTGCACGAGGTAGACGGTGTCGAGGAGGAACGCTCCGAAGCCGAGGGCGAGGATGACCATGGCCGTCTGGTTGGCGGGCCGGTAGAGGTTGGCCAGGCCCTGCCGCCACACGTAGGGCCAGCGGGTAGGGAACGCGCGGCGGACGACCTTCATCAGCCCGAGCGCGGTGCCCCAGAGCAGCGCGAGGGCCAACCCGATGGCGGCCGCGAACACGAGGCCGACGCCGGGGGTGGGCGCCTCCAGCACGGCCAGGAGGGCGACGCTCAGGACGAGCGCGAGCACGGCGGCCACGCGACGCAGGTCGCGGCGGCCGGGCGCCGGCGCCTCGAAGGCGCGGCGCAGGACGGCCAGGGCCGAGACCTCGCGGATCGAGAGCAGGGGCAGGAGCGAGAAGAGCCCCGCCACCCACGCGCCCAGGGCCAGCCCGGCCCCGATGGACGCCGGCGAGGGTGCGAAGGCCACGTCCACCGGCAGCACGTCCCGCAGCAGGCGCGGGAGCAGCCATTGCAGGCCGACGCCCACGAAGGCCCCGGCCGCCGACCCGATGAGGCCCAGGCCCACCGCCTGGGCCAGGTAGGCGGCGAAGATCTGCCCGGCGGTCGCGCCCAGGCAGCGCAGGACCGCGATGGTGTCCATCTTCTTCTTCATGAGCGCGCGTACCGCGCTGGCCACGCCCAGCCCGCCCAGCAGGAGGGCCACGAGGCCGATCAGCGAGAGGTAGCGCCCGAGCCGGCCGAGCGCGCTGTTGAGGTTGCGCTGGTCCTCGGTCACGGTGCGGACGCTGACGCGCTCGGAGGAGAGCCGGATGCGGTTGCGCTCGGCCAGCCGTTGCGCATCCACTTCCGCCGGGACCTTGACGAAGAGCTGGTAGCCGGCGCGGGAGCCGAACTGGAGCAGGCCCGTCCGCGCGACGTCCTTGGCAGCGAGGAACACGCGGGGGCCGAGGGCGGAGCGGATGCCGACGTCGCCCGGGTAGTTGACGACCGCCCCGCGGATCTCCAGCCTGGCCTCGCCGAGGCTCAACGTGTCGCCGACCCTGGCGTCGAGCACGGAGAGCAGGGCGGGGTCGACGATGACGCCGCCGCCCTCGCCCAACCGGGCCCAGCCCCCCGCGGGCGTGGTCTCGATCTGGCCGTAGAACGGGAATCCTCCCTCGATCGCCATCGCCTGGACGGGCCGCGCGCCCTGCGTCCGCGGCACGTAGGCCATGGCCGCGAAGCTGACGACGCGCGCGACCAGCGGCTCCTCCCTTCCGCGGCGGGCGCTGGCGAGGAGGGCGGCGATCTGCGACTCGGCGCGCGACGAGAAGGGGGTCGCGCTGCCGAAGGCGAGGTCGGCTCCGAGGAGGGCGCGCGCCTGGTCGCGCACCGAGGCCTGGAGGTTCCGCGTGAAGGAGCCGATGGCGACGAGGGCGGCCACCCCCGCCGTCACCGAGGCCATCAGGAGGACCAGCCGGCGCGGCGACCGGCTCTCCCGCCAGGCCAGGAGCAGCGGAAAGGGCAGGCGGGCGGCCATCCTACGCCGCCGCCGAGTCGGACTGCAGGGCGCCGTCGTGCAGTCGCACGATCCGGTGGGCGCGCGCGGCCAGGGTCTGGTCGTGGGTGACCAGCACGAGCGTGGTCCCGACCTCGCGGTTGAGCTCCGACATCAGCTCGATGACGCGGGCGCCGGTGGCGGCGTCGAGGTTGCCCGTGGGCTCGTCCGCGAAGAGCACGCGGGGCCGATGGCTGAAGGCGCGGGCGAGGGCCACGCGCTGCTGCTCGCCGCCCGAGAGCTGGGCGGGGTAGTGATGGCCGCGGTCGGCCAGGCCCACCCGGCCCAGCAGCTCGTCCGCGCGCGCCTGCGCCTCCAGCCCGCGCAGCTCGAGGGGCACCTGGATGTTCTCGCGCGCGGTGAGGGTCGGGATCAGGTGGAAGGACTGGAAGACGAAGCCGACCTTCTCGCCGCGCAGGCGGGCCCGCTCGTCCTCGGTGAGCGAGCCCAGCTCGACGCCGTCCAGCCACACCCGGCCCTGGCTGGGGCGGTCCAGCCCGGCCAGGAGGCCGAGGAGCGTGCTCTTGCCGCTGCCCGACGGTCCGAGGATGGCCACGAACGATCCGGACGGCACATCCAGCGTGATACTTTTCAGGACGGGCAGCTCGCGCCCGCCGGAGAGGAAGGTCCGGCTGAGGTTCTCACAGCGCAGCATGGGCCAGCTTCATTGACGAGAGCGGCGGGTGAAAAGTTGTCGCCGCCGTGTGCGCATCCTCCGATCATACCGGCCGTACATGCCCGGTGTCTGGCGCTGGCGGTGGCCCTGGCGATGATCGGGGGGTGCTCGGCCCCGCGCGGCTCTTCTCCTCCCGCCCCCCGCGACGCGCCGGCGGCCGCCCCCGCCGCCGCCGGAAAGGGTGTCGTCCTTTTCGTGGGGACGAGCCTCACCGCGGGCTTCGGCCTTCCCGATCCCGACCTGGCCTATCCCGGCCTCGTGCAGAGGCGGATCGAGGCGGCCGGGCTGCCCTACGGGGCGGTCAACGCCGGCGTCAGCGGCGAGACCTCCGCGGGCGCCCTCCGGAGGATGGACTGGCTCCTGCGACAGAAGGTCGACGTCTTCGTCCTGGAGACGGGCGCGAACGACGCGCTGCGCGGACAGGACCCCGAGGCCACCCGCGCGAGCATCGACGCCATCCTCTCGCGCGCGGAGGCGCAGTCCCCGCCGCCGCGGCTCGTCCTCCTCGGGATGAAGGCGCCGCCCAACCTGGGCCGGGACTACGTCCGGCGCTTCGACGCGATCTATCCCGACCTGGCGCGCAAGCATGGAGCGGTGCTGGTGCCCTTCGTGCTGGAAGGCGTGGCCGGCATCGCGCGCCTGAACCAGGCGGACGGGATCCATCCAACCGAGGAAGGCCAGCGGATGATGGCGGACCTCGTGTGGACCACGATTCGGCCGTTGCTCGACCGCGGAAGATAGCGGCGCGGCGCCGTCAATTCGCCGGCGGTCTCCCCGGTTCCGCGGTCGCCGCGGCTCGTGCGCGGGCCGCGCGCGCCGCCGAGTGCTTCGCGTTGACCTCGGCCGCACGCTCGGCGGCCGCGTTCGACGCCTCGGCCAGCCGGTCGAAGAAGGCGCTCAGGGGACGGTGCGGGCCGGTGACGGAGGCCAGGGGAGGCTGGACGTGGTGGTCCACCTGCGGCATCCCCATGCGCTTCTGGGTCAGCGTCCCCAGGCCCTGGAGTCCCCCGATCAGGACGAGCGTGGCGCCTCCCCAGGCGGCCCGGAACCAGAGGCTCCGTCCGGCACGGCGCACCGCGGCGAGGTAGACGACGGCCCAGACGGTCAGGCCGATCTCCACCGTCCGCTTGAACAGCCCGAAGGCGTCGCTGGGAAGGGCGTAGTACGCGGCGGTGAGCACCGCTTTCGATCCCGCGAACAAGACGGCCACGACCGCGAACGCGCGCAGCGTGTCGGCGATGCGCACCCTGCGCCCGGCGAGCCGGAGGAAACCAAGGAGCACGAGGCCGGCGACGGGGAGGGTGATCATCGCGGCGAGACAGTGGCCCAGGAGGACGCCCGTCCGATTCTGCTGCCAGGGCGACCAGAGGTCCGGGCCCCCCACCACCATGGCCAGCCAGGCCGCCGCGGCGAGGGCCACGTAGCGGGCGTGGTCGGCGATCGAGCGGCGCTGGTCGAAGCCGACCACCTCGCCCGGCCGCAGCTCCAGGGTGTCGTCCGTCCGCAGGCGCTCGACCTCGATCTCCACGCGGCCGAGCAGGCAGCGCACCAGGCGCCGGCCGTGGGCCTCCGTCACCGGGCGCGGACCGAGGCGTATGGCGTTCCGGCTTCCCAGGTCGCGCACGACGAGCTCTCCCGACGCGTCGCTCTCGATCACGGCATGGGCCCGGGATACGCTGGGGTCGAAGAGCACGACGTCGTTCTCCGGCGCCCGGCCCACGCGGACGGGAAGTCCGGGCAGGACGTGCTCGCGCACGATCACGCCCTGGTGCAGGACGCGAACGGCGATCACCGCCCCTCCACGAGGCGCGTCGAGCCGAGCGCGCGCTCGGTGAAGGTGCGGAAGGACTCCGGGCGCACCCCCTTCATGTGGACGGCGACGAACGCGGCCGTGCGGGGGTGGGTCACCGTGGTGGCCACGAGGTCGTAGTTGAAGAACCCGGGATGCTCGACGAGGGCGGAGACGCAGGCGCTCGTCTTCCACACGTGCGCGCCGGCGGTCACGCGGTCGGAGACGCACTCCGGCGCGGACAGCGTGCCTCCCTCGGGATCCTGGGCCTCGACCTCCAGGTGCGCCGGCGCGTGGCTCTCGAGGTGGGCGTAGAAGCCGTAGCGGCCGCCGGTGAAGCGGAAGTGCTCCACGAGGAGGCTGATCATCCCGACCGGTCCCACGTCCTCGATGGAGGGCGTGAATTGGAGGTCGCAGCCGAAGCGCGCTTTCGTGATTCCCTGCTGCTCCTGGACCTGGATGTCGTCCCAGCACTCGAACACTTCGGGCGGCCGCCGGGTCTCGGCCCCTCCGACCCTGGCCGTGTCTTCTCCCGGCGCCGCGTAGGGCGCGACGGCTCGCAGCACCATGCTCGCCTCGAGCGCGGCGAGCTGGCGGGTCACGTCCTTGCGCAGCGCCGAGCGCTCGAGGACCACGGGAGGAGCGGCCAGCAGGGGCGGGATCTTCGCCACCGGGACCCCGAAGGAGAGCGAGTTGGAGAGGTACAGGACGGAGACGTTCGTGCCGATGATGCGTCCCTGCATGTCGAGGATCGGGCCGCCGCTCATTCCCGAGTTGAGGGGCATGGACAGCAGCATGCGGTCCACCGCCCCCTTGGCCGCGAACCCGTTGAAGATGCCCTCGATCAGGCTCAGCCCGAGGCCGTGGGGGTTGCCCAGGGCCACGATGGGAGAGCCCGGCGCCGGGAGGGCGGGCGCCATGGGGAGCGGCGCCGCCCGCAGGCTCGGCACGGACAGCACGGCGAGGTCGTTCTCCACGTCGAAGGCACGCACGGCGGCGGGGAGGCTCTCCGCCCCCGCGCGGACACGGACCTCGTACCGTTCCGGCTCGGCCAGGAACGACTCCACGACGTGGTAGTTCGTGACCACGACACCGTCCGCGGACACGACGTACCCACTGCCGAGCGCGCTCTTCGCCTCGCGATTTCCCGAGTGCACCTCGACGGTCACGACGCTCCCCTTCACGCGGTCGTAGATGCGCGCGCTGGCCGGTGACGGCGAGGCCGGAGCCTCGGGCGCCGGCGGGGCCTGGATCAGCAGCAGCAGGAGGGAGGTCAGCACGGGAGCATGCTACCCGGCGGCCGCGCGCCGCACCTGGTCTGCCCGCTCCGACGGCCGGCTCAGGGCCGCGGTCGCGAACGCAAGCGCGCGCTCCGCGGCCCAGAACCGGCCGGGCGCGCACGTCGGCGCGACGAAGCCGACGTGGCCGCCCGTCCGCGTCATCTCGCGCTCCACTAGACCGGACGCGGGAAGCGGCCAGCGCGCCACGGAGTCACCCGGCACCATCGGGTCGTCCTCGGCGGCCAGGATGAGGGCGGGGCGCGTCAGCCCGGCCATGAGCGGCCCCGCGCTCGACCGGGCGTAGTACTCGTCCGCGCTCGCGTACCCGCCGTAGGGCGCGGTGATCGCTTCGTCGTACTCCCGGACGGTGCGGAGGCCGCGCTCGCGGCCGGCCTCGTAGAGGTCGGGCCGGCGCCGCTGGCGGCGCTGATATGCAACCAGGAGGTTGCGCATGAAGTAGGACTGGTAGAAGCGGTTCGCGGGGCGCTCGAGCGCCTGCGCGCAGGCGGCGAGGTCGAGCGGAGGCGACACCGCGGCCACGCCCACCAGGCCCGCGGGGAGGCGATCGCCACCGCGCGCCAGGGCGAGCAGGGCGAGGTTCGCGCCCAGCGAGAACCCGACGACCGCGAGCGTGCCCGTGTGCCGGGCCAGGGCGGCCAGCACGGCCAGGAGGTCGCCGTCGAGCCCCGCGTTGTAGAGCCGCGGGCACAACTCCTCCGCGTCTCCCGCCCCGCGCATGTTCATGCGGGCCACGTGCCAGCCGCGCTCGAAGGCCAGGAGCGCCGTGGCCAGCACGTAGGAGGCGGTGTCGCAGCCGCCCAGGCCGTGCACGACGACGAGGGCCGGGTGCGCCTCCCGGGGGCCGTCCTGCCAGGTCACGCGGGCGAGGATCCGCACATCCTCGCCCGCCTCCACCACGAGGTCCTCGGCGGCGAGGTCCCAGCGGAGCTTGCGCCTCCGCCAGAAGCCGAGCAGGGTCTGGCGGTGGCCTCCGGACACGAGGAAGGACGGCGCGAACGGAGCGAAGGTCACGCCACCTGCAGCACGAGCTTGCCGAAGTGCTGCGAGCTCTCCATCATCTCGTGGGCGCGACGCGCCTCCGCGAGCGGCAGCACGGCGTGCACGACCGGCCTCAGCTTGTGGGCGAAGTAGAAGCCGGCCGCTTCCAGCAGCTCCGCCTTGCTCCCCATGTAGGAGCCGAGCAGCGAGAGCTGCTTCGAGAAGAGGTAGCGCAGCTCGGTCGCGCCGGCGGCCCCGGTGGTGGCCCCGCAGGTCACCAGGCGCCCGCGGTGGGCCAGGGACTGGATCGAGCGCTCCCAGGTGGCCTGCCCGACGTGCTCGACCACGACGTCCGCGCCCTTGCGCGCGGTGAGCCTCTTGACCTCCGCCACCACGTCCTGCGCGTAGTGGTCGATCACGGCGTCCGCGCCGAGCTTCTTCGCCTGCTCGACTTTCTGGGGGCCGCCCGCGGTGGCGATCACGCGCGCGCCGTGCAGCTTGGCGACCTGGACGGCGGCCATGCCCACGCCGCTCCCGGCCGCCCACACGAGGACGTCCTCGCCGATGCGCACGCGCGCCCGGGTCACGAGCATCCGCCAGGCGGTGAGGAACACGAGGGGGAAGGCGGCCGCCTCCTCGAAGGGCAGGTGCCCGGGCAGAGAGATGAGGTTCTGGACGGGCACGCGCACCAGCTCCGCGTAGCCGCCCCACATCTGGTAGCCGAGGATGCGGTAGTGCCGGCAGGAGCTGTCCTCGCCGGAGAGGCAGGCCGGGCAACGCCCGCAGGAGGTCCCGGGCGCGACCATCACCCGCTCGCCGGGCGCGATGCCCTCCACGGGCGTGCGCAGGCTGGCCACCTCGCCCGCGATGTCGTTGCCGAGGATGTGCGGCAGGGGGACGTTGCGCCCGGCCTGGCCCAGCCGCGTCCAGATGTCGAGGTGGTTGAGGGCGCAGGCTCGCACGCGCACGAGGGCCTCGCCGGGAACGGCGATCGGGTCCGCCACTTCCTCGTCGCGCAGGACCTCGGGGCCCCCGTGGTCGTGCATCACGATCGCTTTCATCGGCTGATGGTAATCGGAATTGCGTGCATAATCCGCGCGCGTGATCCAGGCGTTCCACGTCTACAAGCAATACGACCGGGACTCGTCCGCCCTCTCCGACATCACCCTGCACGTCAAGAAGGGCGAGTTCTGCTTCCTGACCGGGCCTTCGGGGGCGGGCAAGACCACGTTCCTCAAGCTCGTGTTCCGCGAGGAGCTGCCCTCCCAGGGACAGATCCTCGTGGGCGGGCGCAACATCACCGCCATCCCCGAGGGGCAGATCCCGGAGCTGCGCCGCTCGATCGGGGTCGTCTTCCAGGATTTCAAGCTGCTCAAGCGCAAGACCATCCTCGAGAACGTCGCCTTCGTCCTGCGGATCCTGTCCGTGCCGGCCAAGGAGCAGAAGCGGCGCGCGTTCGCCGCCCTCAAGTCGGTCGGCCTGCACCACAAGATGCACGCCTACCCGCTGCAGCTCTCGGGCGGCGAGCAGCAGCGCGTCGCCATCGCCCGCGCGCTCATCAACGAGCCGATGCTGCTCCTGGCCGACGAGCCGACCGGGAACCTCGATCCCGAGATGGCCCACGAGATCATGGACCTCTTCAAGGACGTCAACTCCCGCGGGACCACCGTCCTCGTGGCCACGCACGACCGGGAGATGATCCAGCGGATGGGGAAGCGGGTGATCACCCTGGAGAGGGGGCGCGTGGCCGGCGACTGACCCGGCCGCGCGGCCGGGGGCGGGGAAGCCTCAGCCGACCGGCACCGTGCGCAGGATCGCCTCCACGCGCGCCACCACCGCCTCCAGCGCCACCTCGTTCTCCGCGCCCTCCGGGATGATCAGGTCCGCGTAGCGCTTGGAAGGCTCGACGAACTCGAGGTGCATCGGCCGCACCGACCCCAGGTACTGCCGCTCGACCGACTCGAACGTGCGCCCGCGCTCCTTCAGGTCCCGGCGCAGGCGGCGCAGGATGCGGACGTCGGCGTCGGTGTCGATGAAGAGCTTGATGTCCATCAGCCGGCGCAACGGCTCCTCGGCCAGGATCAGGATGCCCTCCAGGAGCACGACCGGCCGCGCCCGCAGGGCGTCGGGCATGACCCGCCGCGAGTAGCTCGCGTGGTCGTAGGTGAGGTGGGGCACCGGCCGTCCCGCCTTCAGGTCGCGCAGGTCCTGGATGAGCAGGGAGGTGTCGAAGGCATCGGGATGGTCGTAGTTGATGGCGGCGCGCGCGGCGGGGTCGAGGGTGCTGCCGTCCTTGTAGTAGGCGTCCTGGGCCACGGTGACGCAGCGCTCCTCGCCCAGCCGCTCGAGCAGCCGGTTCGCGAACGAGGTCTTGCCGGAGCCGGTTCCGCCGGCCACGCCGATGAGGACGGACATCGCCCGATTATAATTCGCCTCCGGAAAGGGGATAGCGCCAAACGATGATGGTCCTGAGGGCCTTCCGCTACTTCCTGGAAGAGGCCCTCACCAGCCTCTGGCGCAGCCGGCTCATCACCGCCCTGTCCGTGGTCACGATCGCGGTGAGCCTGTTCGTGCTCGGGGCGTTCCTGTCCCTGGCCAGCAACCTCGCGGAGGTGGTCGCGCGCTGGAGCGACAAGGTCCAGGTCACCTTCTACCTGGAGGACCGGCTCCCCGACGGCGCGCGCGAGGGGCTGGCCGCCTCGCTCGGCGCCGACCCGGCCGTGGAGTCCGTGGCCTACGTCTCGCGCGAGGAGGCGCTGCAGCGCTTCCGCGCCCTCTTCCGCGAGATGCGCTCGCTGCCCGAGGACCTGGGCGAGAACCCGTTCCCGGCCGCGCTGGAGGTCACCCTGCGCCCCGCCCGCAACTCGGCGGTCGACGCCCAGCGCCTGGTCGACTCCTTCCGGCGGGCCCCCGGAGTGGAGGACGTCGAGTACGACCTCCTGTGGATCCAGCGCCTCTCGACCGCGGTGCGCCTCGTACGCGGGGCGGGGGCGTTCCTGGGCGCGATCCTGGTCCTGGCCGCCGTGTTCACCATCTCGAACGTGATGCGCCTGACGATGTACGCGCGCCAGGACGAGCTCGACATCATGCGGCTGGTGGGAGCCGCCCCCGCCTACGTGAAAGGGCCGTTCGTGCTCGAGGGCATGATCCAGGGCGGCCTGGGCGGGATGGTGGCCCTGGGCCTGCTCTGGTCGATCTTCCACCTGCTCTCGCGCGACGTGCTCGCCTCTTCCGACCTCCTCGGGCGCACCGCCGTCGTCCTGCCTCCGGCGATGGCCGGCCTCATCGTGGCCGGAGGAATGCTCGTGGGGCTGGCCGGGAGCCTGGTCAGCCTGGGTCGCTCGCGGCTCTGAGCCGCCGCCGCGATCCCGGCCGCCGTCAGAACTTGTAGGTCCGCCCCTGCTCGAGGAGGGTCAGCCGCTTGCGCTTGAGGGCGGCGACCTGCTTCTTGATCGTCTTCAGGTGCTTCGGCTTGCCGCCGTAGAGGTACACGGGCACGTCCCGCTTGAGCTTCTCGAGCTCGGTGTCGAGGGTCTCCGGGGTGAGATGGCCGGAGATCTGGGCCAGGTCCTGCAGCTCGTTCGGGAACGACGTCTCCGTGATCACGGCCTTGAGGTTCTTCAGCTCGTTGACGATGTCCCAGAACCGGTGCGTGGGACCGGTGTCGCTGGAGAAGGCGATGGCGGACCGGCGGTCCTCGACGATGAAGCCGGTGGTGGGCACGATGTGCGAGACGGGGACCGGCCGGATGGTCAGGCCGTTGACGAGCACCTCCTCCTCGGGCCGGACCTCGACGAGCTTGAGGACGGGGGTGAGGTCGTTGGGGAGGCTCGTGAAGTCGGGCCAGGTGAGGTTGTTGAAGAGGTGGTTCTTCATCGACGCCACCACCTCCGGGATCGCATAGATGCGCAGCGAGAACCCGGGGGCGCTGAAGTTGTTGTCGATGAGGAAGGGCAGGGTGCAGGTGTGATCGAGGTGTGAATGCGAGATGAAGATGTCCTTGACCTTCTCCTGGTCCTTGAGCGACAGGGCGCCGGAGACCCAGCCGGCGTCCAGCGCGACGGTGTCGTTGATCAGCAGGGAGGTCATCCCGTGGCCGGGGATGTTGCCGCCGTAACAGCCCAGGACCTTGAGCTTCATTCCTCTCGCGCTCGACCTGGCATTTGCGCCAAGTCGCTCAATGCCAATTGTTTGGAAGGCACGGGACCCGCTGGAAACTATCATGTCCTCTCGAAAGGTGTCAAGTCCGAAAACCGACGAATCTCCGACACGGCACAAGGCTTGGTATCTGCGCGCACGCGTCACGCGACGGGTAGTACTTTTCCCTTGACACACCGAAGCGGGCGTTCTTACACTCGTTTCCACGCGAGAAAGGAGGTGGTCCAGTGGACAGTCGGCACACACGCGAGGTGGCTGACGCTTAGGTTCTTCGGCCAGGCGTGACCATCCAGGGCAGACGGTTCATCTGGATAGCCTCCGACCGGGGCGGATCGGTCCCCACCGGCTGGGGGCCCGCTAGGCGCTAGAGTCTGGCGAATCCCAACAGCTGACCGGCCCCGGAGGGCGGACGCCCTCCGGGGTTTTTCTTTTGGGGGCTACCGGTGAGCCCCGTCCTCCAGCGGCTTGCGCGCGTAGTAGTACAGCGAGAAGCCGAGCAGGGAGAAGGCGAGCATGCCCACCGCCGAGCTCAGGCCCGACTCGAACGTGAAGCCGAGCCGGGCGCCGAGGTTGATCGCGCCCGCCGGGAGGACGTGCTTCATCTCGAGCGCCTTCACCGCGATCGCGAGCAGGCCGACGATGCCTCCGGCGGCGATGAGGCCGCTCGCGTAGAGAGCGCCGGGACTGGCTTCGTCGTCCGCCTTCTGCGCCTGGCCGCGCTCGGCCAGCCAGCGCACGACCCCGCCGCAGAAGATGGCCGCCGTCGTGCCGATCCCCAGGTAGGAGCCGACGGCGAAGGACAACGAACGGATCCCGAGCAGCTCCACCGTGCAGACCAGGAACACGCCCAGCAGCACCAGCCCCCACGGCAGCTTGCGGTTGAGGATGCCGTTGATCACGACGGACATCAGGCGCGCCTGGGGCGCGGTGGCGTCCTGGCTGCCGATGCCCTGGATCCACTGCGTCTCGACCCGGCCGGTCTCGGGGTCGTAGAGGTACTTGCCCTCGGGGATGGTCGGCGAGCCGATCACGTTCAGCAGCGTGTAGGTCCGCCCGTCGTGCTCGAAGCCCGTGCTCTCCACCTTCACGCCGTCCGGCGGGTGGGCGATGTCGACCGCGAAGCTCGCGGGCACGTACTTCTCCAGGGCCTTGTTCATCAGGATCAGGGTGAGGCCGATGGAGAAGCAGGAGGCCAGCACGCCCAGGAAGAGCCCCTTCTGCTGGGCGGACGGCGTGGCGCCGACCAGGAAGCCCGTCTTCAGGTCCTGCGACGTGTTGCCCGCGTTGGCGGCGGCGATGCAGACGGTGCCGCCGATCGAGAGGGCCAGCGCCCCGTAGGCGGCCGCCGTCCAGTGGGCGGCCAGGAACAGCGCGCACGTCGCCATCAGCGTCGCGATGGCCATGCCCGAGATCGGGTTGGAGGAGGTGCCGATCAGCCCCGCGATGCGCGAGGAGACGGTCACGAAGAGGAACCCGAACACCACCACCAGCAGCGCGGCCACGAGGTTCTGGCCCGGACCCGTCGGCGCGCCCGGGACGGGCTTGAAGGTGAGGAACGCCCACATGGCGGCCACGATCAGGCCGGAGCCGATGAGGACGACCTTCATCGACAGGTCCCGGGAGGTCCGCCCCCCGGCCGCGGCGGGGGCGTCGGACGACGACTTGCGCAGGTCCGTGGCCCCGGCCCGGAGGGCGGCCACGATGGTCGGCAGCGTCTTCACCAGCGTGATCAACCCGGCCGCCGCCACTGCCCCCGCGCCGATGTAGCGGATGTAGAAGCGCCACAAGTCGTCGGACGTCATCTGGGCGATCGGGATCGTGCTCGGGTAGATCGGGGTGGGTACGAGGGTCCCGAAGAACTTGATCGCCGGCATCATCACCAGCCAGGAGAACACGCCGCCCGCGAAGATCACCCCGGCGATGCGCGGGCCGATGATGTAGCCCACGCCGAGGTACTCCGAGGTGATGGTGGCGCGCAGGGAGGCGCCGGGGAGCCAGCCCGGCGTGTAGGCGGGCGTCTCGCGCACCACCGCCAGCCCGTTGCTGTTCTGGAGCGCGGTGTACAGGCCGCCCAGCCCCAGCCCGTAGAAGACGCGGCTGGCGAAGGAGCCGCCCTTCTCGCCCGCGATGAGGACGTCGGCGCAGGCCGTGCCCTCGGGGTAGAGGAGGTTGCCGTGCTCCTTCACGATGAGCTGGCGCCGCAGCGGGATCATGAACAGCACGCCGAGCATCCCGCCGATGATGGCGAGCAGGAGGATGCGGGTGTACTCGAGGTTGAAGCCGAGGAAGATCAGCGCGGGCAGGGTGAAGATCACGCCCCCCGCCACCGACTCCCCGGCCGAGCCCGTCGTCTGCACGATGTTGTTCTCGAGGATGGTGGCCCGGCCCAGCGCGCGCAGCAGGCTGATGGACAGGACGGCGATCGGGATGGAGGCGGCCACGGTGAGGCCCGCGCGCAGGCCCACGTACACGGTGACGGCGCCGAAGATGATCCCGAACACCATCCCGAAGATGGCCGCCCGCAGCGTGAGCTCGGGGGGGGCGACGTCGTCGGGAACGTAGGGGCGGAACGTCGGGGCCGCGGCCTTCTCGACGGTTTCTGAGGCCATCTTGTCCCTCCCGAGGTGGTGCAGCTTATCCCGGGGCCCGCCGACGGTCGAGGGGTCTTGACGGAATGAACACCGAGGGGCCTATACTCGATTCGATGCGTGCCCCCGCCCTGGCCGCGGTCCTCGCCGCCGTCGTCCTGTCTGCCCTGCCCCGCCCGGCCGCCGCCCAGATCTCGGTGGGCGAGGGGGACACCAGCCGTTACGACTCCCTCTACGGCAAGCCCATCGACGTGAGCATCGACGACCTCGTCCAGGAGTCGTCCTCCTACGCCAACCGGGCCGTGCGGACCAAGGGTCGGCTCGACGTCCTCTACGACTCCTCCCAGCGCGGCTACACCCTGCGCGGCATGCTGTACCAGATCCGGATCGCCCCCGTGCAGGAGATCGCCCGCGAGTGGGAGGACGAGTCCCTGCGCATGTTGGGCCGCGACGTGGAGGTCACGGGCGTGTTCCTCGAGGGCAATGGGGGCCAGCCCGTGGCCGGCGGCGCGCCCACGTTCGGCGTCCAGTTCTGGACCTACACCGGCCCTCCGGAGAACGAGCCCAAGGGCGAGATCAAGTCGGCGGACGTGACCCTCGAGAAGCTCCTGAGCAACCCCGGGAAGCGGGACGGCCAGACCGTCCGCGTGGTGGGGAAGTTCCGCGGGCGCAACCTCTACGGCGACCTGCCCGGCGTCTCCCAGCGCGAGAACGCGGACTGGGTCATCAAGGACGACCTGTACGCGGTCTGGATCACCGGGAGGAAGCCGAAGGGGTCGGGCTGGGAGCTCGACGCCAGCCTCAAGCGCGACACCGGCAAATGGGTCGAGGTCATCGGCAAGCCGGAGACGATCCGCGGCATCACGTACATCAAGGCCATGCGCGTCCTGCTCAGCGCGCCGCCGAGCGCCACCGCCGACGTCAAGCCGCCCCCCCCGCCCCCGGAGAAGCCGAAGAAGCCGCCGGTGGTGGTCTTCGCGCTGCCCCTCGACGGCGACCCCGACGTCGCGCCGGACTGCCGCTTCGTGGTGCAGTTCAGCAAGGACATGGACGAGGCGACCTTCATCGACCACGTGCTGCTCCGCTACACGGGGCCGGTGCTGCCCGGCGACCGCATGTTCGACGGTCTCAAGCTCAGCTACGACCGCGGCCGTCGCGCCCTGATCGTGGATCCCGGCGACATCCTGCGCCCGCGGCGCCAGATCGAGCTCCTGCTCCTTCCCGGGATCGCCGACATCGACGGCCTCAAGCTCGTCTCCCGCTCCCCTACGACGAAGGAGGACATCATCGACGTCCTCCGCTACCGCATCGGGAGCTGAGCCGGGTCGTTCTTCCGCAGGATCACGATCTCCGGGTCCAGGAACTCCGCGGGCGGGCGGCGCCAGCCCTCCTGGCGGAAGCGGGCCGCCACCTCGAACCCGCCGCGTCCGTCGAGCAGGTCCCGGAAGAACGCCGCGCGCTCGGGGGCCTGGTCCGGGTGGTCGAGGAACCGCTCGTAGTACGACGCGGTGAGCACCAGCCACGGCGCCGCCTCCGCGGGATAGGCGGCGGCGGCGAGCCGGAACCGGTCGGGGGGCGCCATCTCGCGCGAGAGCGTCGGCACCAGGCGCAGGCGCCCGGCGGGCAGGCCCGGTCCGTAGCCGGGGTTGTTCGCGATCAGGTCCACCGGGGCCGCCGCCGGCACGTGGGCCTCGATCCAGCGCGCGGCCGGGTAGCGCGAATCCACGAAGAAGAGCCGCAGGACGAGGAGGGAGCCGATCGCGGCGCGGCCCAGGACGAGCGCGGTGAGAGGCGCCCGGGCCCGGGACACGGGGATCGCGCGCAGGGCGAGCGCGCCGAGGATGGCGGCGCCGGGCAGGCACGGCACCAGGAACCGCAGGGCCTGGTGCCCCGACGAGGCCACGAGCAGGTAGGGCGCGGCGGCGGCCGCGGCCACGACCGCCGCCGCGCGATCGCCGCCTTTCGCCCGCACCAGGGCGAGCAGGAGGCCGAGGAGGGCGGCCACGGCCAGCGGGCCGGTGAGCGCGTCCGCGAGCAGGGCGAGGTAGGGCCCGAACGAGGTCGAGGCCCCGACCAGCCCCTTGTACTCCTGGCGCGTCTGCTGGTTGAACGCGAGGTCGCTCAGGAAGGCGCCGGGACGAACGACCGCGTAGGGCGTGGCCGCCACGAAGGCGGCGGCGGCGCAGGCGGCGAGGAGGACCACCTCCGCGCGCGCGTGGCGTCGTGCCCATGACCGGCCGGCGAGGCCGGCGCCGCCCAGGAGACCGAGGAGGCTGCCCGCGGCGAGGAGGACCAGGGCGGTGCTGCGCACGAAGGCGGCGGCGTTCTCCGGCCGCAGCAGGCGGACGTCCTTGAGATGCAGGCCGGCCGCGATCGCCTCTCCGGGGCCGGCGAGGAGCACGATTCCGACCGCGACCGCGCCCGCCCCCACCGCCGTCACGAGGGCGGCCTCCCATCGACGCGCCTCGCGGCGGCGCGGCGCGAGCCAGATCGCGACCAGGCCGGGCACCGCCAGTGCGGCCGCCGTGTACTTGGTGGCCGCGGTCAGGCCCAGGGCGAGACCGAGCACGGCTACGCCGCGACGTCCGCGGAGGTGGTCCAGGGCAACGAGGACCGTGGCCGACGTGCCCAGGAGCAGCCACGGCTCCGGCGTCGCGAAATGACACAGGTTCACGACTCCCGGCGATGCGGCCAGCAGCCCCGCCGCCAGGACCGAGAGGTCGCGGCGGATCCGCCCCGCGGCCAGGCCGACCACGAACACCGCCAGCGCGCCCGCGAAGGCGGACAGCGCGCGTCCCACCACGAGCGGATCGCCGGCCCTCTCGCCCAGCCGCCCGGCATCCGCCGCCCGCGCCTGGGCCCACAAGGCCGGCCACTCGACGTACAGCGGGAGCGAGGGATTGATGAAGGATTCGGGCGCGAGCGTGCCGTCGCGGGCCATGCGCGCGGCCGCGTCCGCCTTCTCGTCCGGATGCCAGCGGGCGGGCAGGCCCCAGGTGAGCCCGGTCAGGTTCGCGGCCAGGCTGGCGGCGGCGACCGCGATCAGCAGCCGGCGCGGGCGACGCGCCCGCCCGGCCGCCTCCGCGGCGTCGAGGCCCTCGGCGCGCCCTTCCGGCGCGACTGTCGCGCCGCCGGTGGACGTCTACGTCCCCCCGAGGATCTTGCGCAGCCGGTCGGGCAGCGTCGCGGCCTTGGCCAGGACGTCGTCGGCCATCTTCCGGCGCTTCTTCTGGAGCCTTTCGCGCAGCTCGTCGTCCTGGAGGGCCAGGATGGCCACGGCCAGGTGGGCGGCGTTCTTGGCTCCCATCGACCCCACGCCGACCGCCGCCACCGGCACCCCCGGCGGCATCTGGACCGTGGCCAGCAGGGCGTCGAAGCCGCCCAGGGGCGAGCTGTCGAGGGGGACGCCGATCACGGGCAGCGTGGAGTGGGCGGCCATGGCCCCGGCGAGATGGGCGGCCCCGCCCGCTCCCGCGATGATCACGCGCAGGCCGCGCTCGGCCGCCTCCCGCGCGTAGGTCGCCGCCTCCTCCGGGCTGCGATGGGCGGAGAGGACGCGGATGTCGTAGGGGACCCGGTACTCCTCGAGCACGCGCGCGCACTCCGCCATCGTGGCGAGGTCGCTGTCGCTGCCCATGAGGATCGCGACGAGGGGAGACGGATCGGCCATGCCGTGGCTCTCAGCGGGGCGCGTGCAGCCGGGCCAGCGCCTTCTGTCCGATGTCCTTGCGGTAGTGCATGCCTTCGAACGAGATCTTGTCGACCGCCTCGTAGGCCCTCTGTACGGCGGCGTCCAGGCTGGCGCCGAGAGCGGTCACCCCCAGCGCCCGCCCGCCGATGGTGACGACCTTGCCGTCGCGCGCGGCGGTGGCGGCGTGGAAGACGACGACGTCGCTCGCGCCCGCCAGCGCGTCCAGCCCGCGGATCTCCTGCCCCATCTCCGGGGCGTCGGGATACCCGCGGGCGGCCAGCACCACGCAGACCGCCGCCTCCTTGGCCCAGTCGATCTTGGTCTCCTTGAGCTGGCCCTCGGCCACGCCGGCCAGGATGGGCACGATGTCCGAGCGCATGCGGGCCATGATCACCTGGGTCTCGGGGTCGCCGAACCGCGCGTTGAACTCGAGCACGCGCGGCCCCTTCTCCGTCACCATCAGCCCGGCGTACAGGACCCCCTGGTACCGGCGGCCCTCCGCGCTGAGCCCGCCGATCGTGGGCAGGATGATCTCCTGCATGATCTGCTTGTGCATCTCGAGGGAGAGGCTGGTGGAGGGCGACACCGTGCCCATCCCGCCCGTGTTCGGCCCGGTGTCGTTGTCGCCGACGCGCTTGTGGTCCTGGACCGACACCATCGGCACCACGCGCGCCCCGTCCGAGAAGACGAGGAACGACACCTCGTCCCCGGGCAGGAACTCCTCCATCACGAGCTTGGCCCCGGCGGTGCCGAACTTCTTGTCCGACATCATCTCCGCCACCGCCGCCCGCGCCTCCGTCCGGTCCTTGACCACGGACACGCCCTTGCCCGCGGCCAGGCCGTCCACCTTCAGGACGAGCGGATAGCCGAGCGCGCCCTGCGCCAGGGCCTTGTCCGCCTCGTCCCGCGAGGTGCAGATGACGTAGCGTGGTGAGGGGATGTGGTGGCGGCTCATGAACTCGCGGGCGAAGGCCTTCGAGCCCTCGATCTCCGCCGCCTGCCGGCTCGGGCAGAAGATGGGAAGCCCGCGGCGCTGGAACTCGTCGCCGATGCCGAGCACCATCGGCAGCTCCGGCCCCACCACGGTCAGGTCCGCGCTGATGGTCTGGGCGAAGTCCGCCATCTCGATGATGTTGGAGGTGTCGATGGGGATGCAGTCGGCCAACCCCGCCATCCCCGCGTTCCCGGGCGCGCAGTAGACCTCCTTGGCCAGGGGGCTCTGCCGGATCTTCCAGACGAGCGCGTGCTCGCGGCCGCCATTGCCGACGACCAGGATCTTCATGCCCGGGTCTCTTCCGCTCTCCTTGATGATGGAATCCGAAAAGTCTGTCACGCCGCCGAGAACGGTGTCAATCCCGGAGGGGCGGGCGGGCGCGCTATCCTACGTCCCGGTGGCGCGCATCACACCGCTCTTCCCGGTGGTCGACCTCACCACGCGCGTGGGGGAGATTCGCCTTCGCAGCAACCTCGAGGAGGGCGCCGGCCACGTGTTCGCGGTCGACCTCTACTCGCACCTGCGGGAGAAGCACCCCGACACCCACCTGGGCTACTGGGTCTTCCCCCTGCCCGCCGGCGAGGCGGAGACCACCATCCGCATGGACCTGACGACCATCGGCGCCGACTCCCTCTGGATCCAGACCCCGCAGGGGCGCGTGCCCGCCGTCGATTCCTGGTCGAACCCCGGCTACGTCTTCGATCCCATCGTGGGCATCCAGCTCGTCCTGCGCCGCCACGGCCGCGTGGTGGAGAACCGTTTCGTCACCGGGCGGGTGGCCGACCCCGACGTCCTGCGCTCCTACTACCATCGCGTGCACGCCGAGCACGGCTACACGCCCGCGGAGCCGTTCCTGTTCGAGCTGCACGCGGCCATGCTGCGCCGGCTCCAGCGGCTGTTCCTGGCCCACTTCCCGCCGGGTGGGCGCGTGCTCGACGCCGGGTGCGGGCGCAGCCTCTTCACCGAGATCCGCCCGGAGTGGCCGTTCCGCATCACCGCCGCCGACGTCGACTTCGACCTGCTCGCCTCCCGCAAGGGGGAGTTCCCGGCCGTCCGCTGGGTGGTGGGGGACGCGCATCCGCTGCCCTTCCGCGATGCCGCCTTCGACGGGGTCTTCGCGGGTGAGCTCATCGAGCACCTGCCCGACCCGGGGGCGGGGATGAGGGAGTTCGCGCGCGTCCTGCGCCCGGGCGGGACGCTCGTGCTGACCACCCCCAACCGGCGTCGGCTGGCCAACGTCGTCGATCGGTCCGAGCGGCCCTACAGCCCGGACCACCTGAGCGAGCTCAGCTACGACGAGGCGCGCGCGCTGCTGCGGGCCCACGGCTTCGACGTGATCGCGGAAACCGGCCTCCATCTCGAGCTCCTCCTCAACTGGCTGTCGCCCCTGCCCAAGCTCGACGTCCTGCAGCGGCGCTGGAACCGGCGTTGGGCGGTCCCGCTGATGCGCGCCCTCCTGGCCGCGGGGGCGCTCCTGCCGCGCTACGCCCTCGACCTCGTGTTCGTGGCCCGGCGTGGCTGAGAGCCGCGTCACCGTCGTGGCCGCCGGCCTCTTATGGGTCCTCCTCTGCGTGCGGTGGTTCGACGCCGCCGCTCCCTTCCGGCCGGCGGCCCTGGCCGCGATCCCACCGAGCCTGCTCGCGGTCGCCCTCCTGGGCGCGCTGGCCGCAGGGGCGGTGGCTCGGCGGCGAGGGCGCGGCCGCGCCGGATCCCCGGATGCCCCACGGGCTCGCGATCCCGGGCTGCTCCTCGTGGTGGCACTGGCCGTCCTGTTCCGCTTGCCGATGGCATGGCAGGGCGCGGCGGGATACGTGACCGCCGACGGCGCCCTCTCCGGACTGATGGCCCTCGACGTGCGGGACGGCCGCGAGCACGCCGTCTTCGTCCCCCACGTCCCGTACAGCGGAAGCCTGAAGGCCCACCTCACCGCACCCCTGGCCGCGGCCCTGGATCCCGCGCGCGCGTTCGCCCTCGTGTCCGTGCTCTTCTATGCCGCGTTCGTGGCCGCCGTGTACCGGCTGGCCCAGGCCACGGCGGGATCGGAGCCGGCCGCCGCTCCGCGCGCGTCGCCGGGCGCCGTCGCCGCCGGCCTCTACGCCGCGTTCTCGCCCGCGTTCGTCACCCGCTACAGCCTCAGCAACGACGGCAACTATGTCGAGGTGCTCGCGCTGGGGACCTGGGCCCTCGTCCTCGCGCTCAGGTGGGCGGACGGGCCCGACGGGCGCGCGCGGCGCGCGTTCGCGATCGGCCTCCTGCTCGGCCTCGCCTTCTGGTGCCACATCCTGGCCGTGATCCCGGCCGCCGCCGTGGCCCTGTTCCTGCTCGTCGAGTCTCCTCGTCGCGCCCTGACCACGGCGCCGTGGATGGCCCTCGGCTTCGCGATCGGCGACTGTCCGGGCCTCGTGTGGAACGCGGCCCACCACTGGGACTCGTTCGCCTACCTCCGTCCCGGCGCCGTGCACGGCGCCGCCACCGTCGGCGCGGCTCCCGGTCCGGCCTTCCTCGCCAAGGCGCACTCCCTCGTGACCGATCACCTCGTGGTCCTGCTCGGCTACGACTTCGGCTATCCGCGCGTCGTCGACCAGGTTCTGATCCTGGCCGCGGTCGTGGCGCTGGCCGGCGTGGCGATCGGCGTCGTGCGCGTCCTGCGCCGAGCCCGCGGAGGAGCCGGACGGGCCGGGCGGCTCGTCCTCCTCTTCCTGGCCGTGAACCTGGCCGTCGCGCTCCTCGCGCTGCCCTACATCGCGGGCAATCCGCGCTACCTGCTGTTCTCGATGGCGGTCGTGCCCGTCCTGCTCGCCGAGGCTCTCCCCGGCCGCGCGGGCCGCGTGGCCTTCGCAGTCCTCGTGGCCGTCAACGCGCTGGCCTCCCTCGCCCAGGCCGTGCCCACCGTCGCCGCCGACCAGCACTGGCGATCGTTCGTCCGTGGCCTGCAGGCGGACGGAGTGCGGTGGTGCTACACGGACTTCTACCTGGCCACCAAGGTCAACTTCCTGTCCGGCGAGAGCATCACCTGCTCGGCCAAGCTCGGCCCCACCACCACCGAGTACTTCTTCCGCTTCCGCGACGAGGTGGAATCGGCTCCCTCCGCCGCCCTGGTCGCGGTCAACGCTACGGCGGCGGACAAGCTCGCGCGCCGCCTGGACCGGCTGGGCGTCGCCTACGAGCGGCAGGACCTCATGAAGCCGGTGCTGTTCGGGCTCTCGCGCAAGGTCGACCCCGCGGAGCTGTTTCCCGACCGCGAGTTCCCGCGGCGCTGACTTCGGGCTATTCGGCCTCGCCCTCGCCCTCGCTGCCGAGCACGCGCCGGTAGACCTCGCGGGCGGGCAGGCCCAGCCGCCGGGCCGTCTCCTTCACCGCCTCGCGCCGCGTCCGGCCCTCCGCGGCCAACGCGGCGTAGACGGTCCGGGCATCGCCGTCGGGGACGGTCGGCTCGGGTGCGCCCTCCACGACGAGGACGATCTCGCCCTTGACCTCCGGCCGCTCGGCCAGGCGGTCGCGGAGGGTGCGGATCGATCCCTTCGCGTACTCCTCGTGGACCTTGGTCGCCTCCCGGCACAGGAACGCGTCGCGGTCTCCCCAGAGCTCGAGCATGTCCGCGAGCGTCGCCACCACGCGCGTCGGCGCCTCGTACACCACGAGCGTGCTCGGATGCGCGGCGAGCTCCTGGAGGGCCTGGCGGCGGGCCTGGGTGCGTGCGGGCAGGAAGCCCACGAACAGGAAGCGGTCGGTGGGGAGGCCCGACACCGAGAGCGCGGAGATGGCCGCGCTGGGGCCCGGCACGGGCACCACGGGCAGCCCCTCCGCGCGCGCGTCGCGCACGAGCCGGTAGCCGGGGTCCGAGATCCCCGGTGTGCCCGCGTCCGAGACCAGAGCGACGTCCCGGCCCTCGCGCAGCGCGCGCAGGATGCGATCGCCCTTCCAGCGCTCGTTGTGCTCGAAGAACGAGGTCGTCGGGGTCGCGATCTGGTGCGCCTGGAGGAGGCGGGCCGTCCGTCGCGTGTCCTCGCAGGCGACAAGGGCGACCTCGCGCAGCACGCGGACCGCGCGCAGGGTGACGTCCTCCAGGTTCCCGATGGGGGTGGCGACCACGTAGAGGGTGCCCGGCCGGATCTCCACGATGCCCTCATGGGGGAAGGGACCCCCGGTGGCTCATCTTCCCACGACGCCCGTCTGCGTGTAAATGGGCATCATTGTTCGTATTTCTGGCGAACCATCCCGTCCGACGGTCCGCCCCCGCCGCGCCCGCGGCATCCCTTCCATGCCCTTGAGCGTCCACGGATGTGCTTGACACCATAGGGAGACGGCCCTAGCATCGGCCCCGATACGATCCAAGGGATGGGTCCAATCGCGAGGGGAAAAGGTTCCCCTCGAAATCCCGATAGTCGGGGGGTGTTGCAAGTTTTGGCCGAGATCAAGGTCCAGGAGGGCGAATCGATCGAGAACGCCCTTCGAAGGTTCAAGCGCAAGGTACAGCAGGAAGACATCATCAAGGACATCAAGAAGCACAGCTTCTACCTGAAGCCGGGCGACAAGCGCCGTGCGAAGCAGGCGCTGGCCCGCAAGCGCAATCGCAAGAAGATCCGCCGGGAAAGCGAGTGAGTCGTGACCCCGCGGCGGACGGGGTCTTTGGGCGGGGGGCGTCGCTCCCCGACGAATGAACCCGGAGCCCCCGCCGATGGGGGTCTGGGGGGCGCGAGAAGCGCCCCCCAGCTTAGGCAGGCCGCTGGGGGGCGATGATCATCCGTCCCCCTCGCGGCACGCTAGCAAAGACGAGAGGCCATGGAGTACCGAGACAAGAACCTGGTGTGCGTCGAATGCCACCAGACGTTCGTCTGGACGGCGGGCGAGCAGCTCTTCTACGCCGACAAGAACTTCAAGAACGAGCCGAAGCGCTGCAAGGACTGCAAGGCCAAGCGCAACGCCCGCTTGAATCATCCGACCCGCGAACGGGTCGAGACCACGGCCACCTGCTCCCAGTGTGGCAAGGAGACGACGGTCCCCTTCCGTCCCACCCAGGGACGGCCGGTCTACTGCAAGGAGTGCTTCCAGGCGCGCAAAGCCGCCGCTCTCTAGGCCGAGCGGCCGCCGTCTCCACCTCCAGACCCCGACCGGGTCACCCCCTTCACGTCCCGGCCCAAGCGCGAGCCCTTCCCGTCCGGGAGGCTCAGCTCGCGCGTTTCCCGCCCGAGGCCTGCACCGCCGTCACCGCGACGACGTCCACGATGTCCTGAACGGAGCAGCCGCGGGAGAGGTCGTTCACCGGCCGCTGGAGGCCCTGGAGGATCGGGCCGATCGCGCGCGCGCCCGCGATCCGCTCGACCAGCTTGTAGCCGATGTTGCCGGCGTCGAGGTCCGGGAAGACGAGGACGTTCGCGCGCCCTCGCAGCGCGCTGGCGGGGGCCTTGCTCGCCGCCACCGCCGGCACCAGCGCGGCGTCGAGCTGCAGCTCGCCGTCCGCGACCAGGTCGGGCGCGCGGGCCTCGAGGATGCGTGCCGCCTCCGCCACCTTGCGCGACCGCGGGTGGTCCGCGCTGCCCTTGGTCGAGAACGAGAGCAACGCGACGCGGGGGGCGGCGGGCAGGAACTCGCGCGCGCTCTCCGCGGTCAGGAGCGCGATCTCCGCCAGCTCGACCGCGGTGGGATCCGGGTTGACCCCGCAGTCCGCGAAGACCATCAGCCCGTTCTCGCCGAGGTCGCCGCGCGCGGTCATCATCAGCATGAAGGACGAGAGCCGCGCGACGCCCGCGCGCACGCCCACTCCGCGGAGGGCCGCGCGCAGGGTGGCGGCGGTCGTGGACCGCGCCCCCGCGACCATGCCGTCCCAGCGCCCGCCGGCCACGCCGAGCGCGGCCCGCAGCAGCAGGTCTTTCAGGTGCTCGCGCCCTTCATCGGGGGTGATCCCGCGATGGCGGGCGCGCTCGAGGTAGGCGCGGAGGGCGGCGTCGGCGTCCACGCCCCCTTCGGCGGCCGGGTCGTGGATCGCGACCTGGCCCAGGTCGGTCGCGGTGTCGCGCGCCACGGCGAGGATCTCCTCGCGGCGCCCGAGCAACGTGACGCGCGCGATCCCGGCCCGGGCGGCGGCCGCCGCCGCCTGCACGGTGCGCGGCTCGGTGCCCTCCGGCAGCACCACGTGCCGCGCGGCGCTTCGTGCACGCTCGTGGATGCGCTGCAGGGCGTCCATCGGAAGGGCGGACGGTAACACGAACCGCCGTCTCGCGCCCGATGATTGACAGCGCTGGAATCCGTGTGGTAGCGTCAACGGTCTCTCTAACTTCTTGAAGCGGCAGGGAGAAACCGATGAAGATCGTCGAGCGACAGGTGCAAGACGCAGTCATTTTGGATCTTCACGGGAAGATCCTCATCGGCGAAGGTGACGACGCCCTCCGCGACGCGGTGACGCGCCTGGTGGACAGCGGGAAGACGAAGATCCTGCTCAACCTGGGGGACGTGCCCTACGTCGATTCCGCCGGCCTCGGTGAGATCGTGCGCTGCTACACCACCGTGAGTCGCAAGGGCGGCAAGCTCAAGCTGATCAACCTCACGAAGAAGATCAAGGACCTCCTGGCCATCACCAAGCTGCTCACGGTGTTCGAGGTCTACGATGCGGAGGAGGAGGCCATCCGGAGCTTCAGCTAGGCGGCTGCTGCCCCGGCCACCCGAGCTCTTGAGCCGCGATCTGGCCTTCGCACCTACCGCTCCGCGGCGCCTCCATCCCGTTCAAGCCATCTGGCTGTCGCTGCGTCCACACCAGTGGACGAAGAACCTGATGGTGTTCGCCGCCCCCGCGCTCTCCAAGCACCTGTTCGAGCGGGGGCCCTTCACGCAGACGCTGGTCGCGTTCGTGGTCTTCTGCGCGCTCTCGGGCACGGTCTACCTCCTCAACGACGTGGCCGACCTGGAGCGGGACCGGCTCCATCCGAACAAGCGTCTGCGCCCCATCGCGAGCGGGGCGCTCCCGGCGCGGGCGGCGGTTTGGATCGCCCTCGGCCTCGGCCTCGGATCCCTCGGGCTCTCGGTGGTCGTCGGCCCGCCGTTCGCGCTCTGCGCCGTCGCCTATCTGGCCCTGAACGTCCTCTACTCGTTCCGCCTGAAGGAGATCGTGATCCTGGACGTCCTCTCCATCAGCCTCGGCTTCGTCCTGCGCGCGGTGGCGGGCGGCCTCGCGATCTCGGTGCCGATCAGCGACTGGCTGCTCGTGTGCACCCTCCTCCTCGCCCTGTTCCTCGCCCTGGCCAAGCGCCGGCACGAGCTCGTCTCGCTGACCACGTCCGCCATCGGCCACCGCAAGATCCTGGCCGAGTACAGCCCCTACCTCCTCGACCAGATGATCTCGGTGGTGACCGCCTCCTGCCTGACCGCCTACGCGTTCTACACGATGGCCCCCGACACCGTGCAGAAGTACCGCACGGAGCGCCTGGCCTGGACCATCCCTTTCGTGCTCTACGGGATCTTCCGCTATCTTTACCTCGTGCATCAGAAGGAGAAGGGCGGCTCCCCGACCGACGTCCTGGCCACCGACCGCCCGCTCCTCGTGAACGTGGCCCTCTGGGCCGTGACCCTGGTCTGGATCGTCTACACCTCGGGCGGCAACCCCATGCCGCTCCTGCGCTGAGCGCGCGGTGGCCTTCGAGATCCGGGCGGAGGGCGTGGACGTCGAGCTCCTGATGAGGGAGATCCGCGCCGCCATCGAGGAGAAGAAGAAGGCGGGCCTGATCACGGACG
The DNA here is from genome assembly GCA_041481445.1 of Vicinamibacteria bacterium. GTDB lineage: Bacteria > Acidobacteriota > Vicinamibacteria > Fen-336 > Fen-336 > AA29. The sequence goes on along the minus strand of JBGPBV010000040.1, from coordinate 10,171 downwards.
AGGAGATCCGCGAGGTGGCCACGCGTCCGCTGCCTCCCGTCCTCCAGCCGCACGACCTCAAGAGCGGCCTGCTCGCCGAGCTGCTCGAGCGCCCCAGCCGGTGGAACTACGCGTTCGACCCGGACACGCTCTTCCGGAGCAGTCGCAGCGGATCCGGCCGCGCGCTGGAGTGGGTCCGGCGGGTGCTGCGGCCGGTCCAGAAGCTCTTCTGGAACCCGACGCCGATGATCGCCGCCCTCTCGCGGCAGGGTGACCTCAACACCACCTACGCCCACGTGCTCCACAACCTCGTGCTCGAGGTGACGCGCCTCAACCTCGAGATCGTGGACCTCAAGAGCCGGACCCTGCAGCTCCAGGGCCGCCTGGAGTTCCAGGCCCGCCGCGAGAAGACGCTGGAGGCGATGGCGCTCGGCCGGACCGTCCCCGGCGGGGAGGACGGCGCGGCTTGAGCCCGGCCGGCGGACCCCGGCGGGTTCACCAGCTCCTCGCCGCCCTCGCCTACGGGGACGCCATCAGCAACGAGGCGCTCGCCATCCAGCGCCACCTGCGCGGGGCGGGGCTCGAGTCCGACATCTTCGCCGAGCACGTCCACCCGCGCATGACGACGCGGGCGCGCCCGCTCTGGGAGTACCGCGAGGTCTCGGCCCCGGACACGGTGTGCCTGTTCCACTTCTCGATCGGGAGCGCGGCCGCGCGCCTGGCCTTCCACGCCCCCGACCGCCTGGTCTCGATCTACCACAACATCACGCCCGCGGAATGGTTCCTGGGGTTCCATCCCCACCTGGCCGGCCTCTGCTATCACGGCCGCCGCGAGCTGGCCGCCTTCGCCCCCCGGACCGAGCTGGCCCTGGGCGACAGCGAGTACAACCGGCGCGAGCTGGAGGCGGCGGGCTACGCGCGGACGGGCGTGCTTCCGATCGTGCTCGACCTCGACTCCTACCGGCGCCCGCCCTCGCCCGTGGCGCGCCGGCTCTACGAGGACGGGCGTACGAACATCCTCTTCGTGGGCCGGATCATCCCCAACAAGAAGATCGACGACCTCATCACGGCCTTTGCGCTCTACCAGCGGCTCTTCGATCGACAGAGCCGCCTCCTGCTCGTGGGCGACTACCGCGGGCACGAGAAGTACTACGACCGGCTGCAGGAGCTGGCGCGGGCGCGGGGCGCGGAGGAGGTCGTCTTCACCGGCCAGGTGGACGACGACGAGCTGCGGGCCGCCTACGCCTCCGCCGACCTGTTCCTCTGCCTCTCCGAGCACGAGGGGTTCTGCGTGCCCCTGCTGGAGGCGATGGCGTTCGGGGTGCCCGTCGTCGCCTACGACGCGGGGGCGGTGCGCGAGACCCTGCGCGGGGGGGGCGTGCTCCTGCGCGAGAAGCCGACGGCGGTGGTGGCCGGCCTCGTGCGGCGGCTGCTCACGGACGACGGCCTGCGCGGGCGCGTGCTCGAGACCCAGGAGCGCGCGATGGCCGAAGTCCGCACGACCGATTTCCGCGCCCTGCTGCTCGATCGGCTGGCCCCCGTGCTGGACGGGGCGCCGGGATGAGGATCGACCAGTGGGTGCCCGCGCTGCACCGGGGCGACGCCATCGGGGACTCCGCGCGCCTGATGCGCGACGCCTTCCGCGCGTGGGGGAATCAGGCGGACGTGTACGCGCTGGAGCTGGACGAGGACCTCCGCGGCGACGGCCGCGCGTGGTCGGAGTGGCGGCCGGGGGGGCCGGCGGACGCGGTCATCCTCCACTACGCGCTCCCTTCGCCGCTGACCGCGGCCTTGATGGCGCACCGCGGCCGCCGCGCGCTCGTGCATCACAACATCACGCCCCCCGAGTTCTTCCTCGGCTACGACGAGGAGATGGTCCGCATCTGCCGGATCGGCCGCGAGGAGCTGGTCACCCTGCGCGGCCACGTCGACCTCGCCCTCGGCGACAGCGAGTTCAACCGGCAGGAGCTGGAGGCGGCGGGGTTCCCGCGCACGGGAGTGCTGCCCATCTACCTCGACTTCCGGCGCTACCGCGAGCCGCCGGGGCCGGTGCTGGCGCGCGACCTCGCGGACGGACGCACGAACGTCCTCTTCGTCGGCCGCCTCGTCCCCAACAAGCGCCACGACGACCTCATGCGCATGGCCGCCTACTGGAAGCGCTACATCGCGCCGGACGTGCGGCTGGTGCTGGTCGGCAAGGCGCCCCGGCGCCGCGGCTACTTCGAGGCCCTGCAGGCCTTCCAGTACGAGCAGGGCTTCACCCCCTGGGAGGTCGTGTTCACCGGCCACCTCGAGCATCGCGACCTGCTCGCCTGCTACCGCACCGCCCACGTGTTCGTCTCCATGAGCGAGCACGAGGGGTTCGGGGTCCCCCTCGTCGAGTCGATGCTCATGGACGTGCCCGTGCTGGCCTACCGGGCGGGCGCGGTCCCCGGCACCCTCGGCGGCGCGGGCGTGCTCTTCGACGAGAAACGCTTCGACGAGGTGGCGGAGATGGCCTCCCGCCTGGCCGCGCCCGGCCCCCTGCGAGAGGCGGTGCTGCGCACCCAGGCGCGCCGCCGTGAGGACTTCGCGCCGCCCGCGGTGGAGGCGGCGCTGAAGGCGTACGTGGAGTCGTTGTGAGCGCGCGGCCGGAAGTCGCGATCGTCGTCCAGCGCTACGGGCCCGAGGTCACGGGCGGCTCGGAATCGCTCGCGCGCGCGGTGGCGCAGCGGCTCTCCGCGACCTACCGCATCACCGTCTACACGACCTGCGCGCGGGACTACGTGACCTGGCGGAACGAGTCGCCGCCCGGCGAGTCCGAGGTGGACGGCGTGAGGGTCCGGCGCTTCCCGGTGGAGGAGGAGCGCGACCTCGAAGCCTTCAACCGCCGCTCGGAGGAGCTCTACCGCCGCCCCCGCCGGCGCGACGAGGAGCTGGACTGGCTGCGCGACCAGGGTCCGTACGTGCCGCGCCTGGTGGAGGCCCTGGGCCACGAGGCGCCCGGCTTCCATGCCGTGGTCTTCTTCACCTACCTCTACTACCCGACCTATTGGGGCCTGGCCGCGCCCGCGGCCGCCGCCCGCAGCGTGCTCGTGCCCACCACCCACGACGAGCCGCCGCTCGGGTTCGCGATCTACGACGAGGTCTTCGCCCGTCCCCGCGCGCTGGCCTTCCTGACTCCGGCGGAAGAGGCGCTGGTGCGGACCCGCTTCGGCCTGCGCGGACGTCCCTCCGCGGTGGCCGGCATGGGAGTGGACGTGCCCGCCGCGCCCGACGCCGCGGCCTTCCGCCGGCGCTACGGCCTCTCCGGCGCATACATGCTCTACGCCGGCCGCATCGACGCGGGCAAGGGATGCGCGGAGCTCGTCGCCCACTACGCGCGCTACCGGGCCCGCGGGGGCACCACCGACCTGGCGCTCATCGGGACCCTGGCCATGGCCCTGCCGCCGGTGCCGGGCCTGCGGCACCTCGGCTACCTGTCCGAAGACGACAAGCACGCGGCCCTGGCCGCGGCCTCCGTGGTCGTCTGCCCGAGCGCGTACGAGAGCCTCTCGATCGCGCTGCTCGAAGGGTTCGCGGTGGGCACGCCCGGCCTGGTCAACGGCGCCTCCGCCGTCCTGCGCGAGCACTGCGTCCGCTCGAACGCCGGCCTCTTCTACGGTGACGGCGACGAGTTCGCGGAGGCGATGGACCGCCTGGGGCGGGACGAGGCCCTGCGGCGGGCCCTGGGGGCGGCGGGACGGCGCTACGTCGAGGCGGAGTACCGCTGGGATGTGGTGCTCGAGCGCTACCGGTCGCTGATCGAAGCCGCCGCCTCGCCCGCCGGGGGCTGAGCCGTCCCCGCCGCGCTCACTCCTCGCCGGGCGCGGAGGGCGGGCCGGCGTCGCCGCGGAACCCCGAGACCTCTTCGACCCGCACCCGGCGCGAGAAGGCGTAGAACACGGGCACCGGATCGAGGTCGACGCGGTAGCCGACGCCCAGCGCGCGCAGCACCGCCGCGAAGCGCTCCGGGTCGTCGTCCGGACGGAGGACGTAGGCGTCGGGGCCCTCCCGCTCGACCCGGGCCGTGTGGTCCTCCGGCTCGTAGGCGGGGGTCGGGCCCAGCCGCGACGAGAGCAGGATGCGCTCGCGCGTGAACATCGTGATGGGCGCGGAGAGCGAGAAGTCCGCGTAGCCGGTGCGGATGCCCTTGGCCTCCAGCGACCGGAGCACGCTCCGGTAGTAGGCGGAGGTGGGCCCTCCGTCGCGCAGCCGCGAGACGGTCCCGCTCACGTTCAGCGCGAGCAGGAAGGCGAGAAGGGTGGCGGCGGCCGCTCTCGAACGGCGCCACAGGTGCGCCCACCCGACTCCCCCGAGCAGGGTGGTGGCGGCCATCACCGGCAGCAGGTAGCGCGGGCGCGAGTAGACCGCTCCCGCGGCGGTGGCCCACACCACGGCCAGGGACGCGAGGAGCAGCAGCGGGGGCAGGAGCGCCGGCGACGGCCGGCCGGCGCGCACGGAGGCGACGACCTCCCGCCCGCGCAGAGCCAGGAAGGCGAGCAAGGCGGCCGGGACCACGAGAAAGGCGGCGAGGCGCACGGCCGGGCCGGCGACGTCGAGCCACGGATGCCCCGGGCTCACGCCGGCCAGCACCGGTAGCGAGGTGTCCAACGTCCGGCGGACGAGGTAGGGCAGGGCGGCCGCCTGCGCGCTCAGCCCCGAGGCGTCCGGCGCCACCAGCTCGCCCGTCGCCCATCCGTGCCGGGCGTTCCAGACGAAGACGGGCAGCACGCCCACGAGCGCGCCCGCCCCGAGCCACGTCCACGCCGACGCGCGCCCGGGACCGCGGCGCAGGGCGAGCGCGACGACGGCGGCGGCCGCATAGCCGATCGCCACCGGTTGCTGCCAGAAGGCGGCCCCGAGGAGGAGACCGGCGGTCAGGGCGCGCAGGCCGTCGCGGGGCCCGGGGTCGTCCTGCAGCAGCCGGGGCAGGAGGGCCAGGGCCATCCCGCCCAGGGCGAGCACGTCGATGTACTGGCCGACGGAGTTGAGCGAGAACACGGTCAGGAACTTCGGCCCCAGCGCGAGGTAGAGGCCGGCGGCGAGGGCGGCGGCCCGCCCGCCGATCCGCCGGGCCAGGGCCATGGTGGCGAGGATGAAGGCCAGGTTCAGGGCGAGACCGGCGAGCACCATCATCCGCGAGAGGTCCTGGGCCCCGCTCACGAGCGAGAACAGGGCGGCCAGGTGGCCCTTCAGCGTGCCCTGGTAGTTCGCGCCCTCCGTGAAGACGGGAGCGGGGTGGGCGCCCTGCAGGAGGTGGAGGGCGACGAACGCGCCGTACGCACCGTCCGTGTTCACCCAGCCCCACGGATGCATCACGGCGGGAAGGCGGTAGGCGAGCGCGAGCGCGAGCACCGCGAGCGTCTCCGCGGCCACGCGCGGCCGTGGCACGCCTCCGAGCGCGAGGGTGGCCGCGCCCAGCGCGCCGACCACGGCGAGCAGGGCGACGAAGGGGGAGCCCTCCGGCCACGGGAACCCACCGAACCAGGCGAGGAGCGCGAGGGCGAGGAGGACGAGGACGCCGAGAAGAGGGGCGATCCGCCCTCGCCCGCGCGAGAGGGCGCTCAACTCAGCGGACGGTCTTGAGCTGCTCCAGGAGGGCCTCCGTGGTGGAGGGGCCCTTCAGGATGGACGTGGCGCGCGCGATCTGGTTGATGGCCTCCTCGATGGCCTCCAGCCCCGCTCCGCGCTCCAGCTCGGACTTCGCCTTCACGTAGTGCTTGTTCACGACGCTCTCGCCCACCGCGCCCAGGATGTGGTTGCAGACGTCGCGCACCTTGTTGAGGCGGCCGATCAGCTCGGGGGGCGCGCTCGTCGCCGGGGCCGCCGCCCCCGCGGCCGGGGATGGGTTCCCGCCCGGGATCGCCGGCTGCGACCCCGTGCGCGCCCTGGTGCCGCCGGCCCCGCCCGCCGTCCCGCCTCCCCCCGAGCCCGCTCCCGCCGCTCCCGCCGGCTTCTCGCGCAGGCGGATGAGGCCGGTCGCGATGAGGCCGTAGAGGATCTTGGAGGCGTCGAACACGCTGAGCCCGCTGGCCTGCCCGATGGCCTTGACGCTGCGATGGGCGTCGATCTTGGACAGGATCAGCCACTCGCTGGTGTTGAGGTTGATCTGGCCCTCGCGGCTCTCATGCACCACGAACTCGGGAATCATCTCCACGGAGGGGATCTTCTTGGACAGCACGCGCCACTCGTCGAGCCGCCGGGCCGCCTCCATGAGGAGGTTGGTGTTGCTCTTCGAGATGGTGCGGATCTCGCTCGGCGGACCGGGCTCGAACTTGAAGTCGCCCTGGTTCCAGATGGCGAGCGCATAGACCGCTTCTTCGCCGCTGGCGTCGTCGAGCTGGGCATGCACGATGCGGCCTTCGAGCAGGTAGATCTGCCCCTTGTGCGGACCGTCTACGAGATGGAATACGCCCGTTTTACCGCTGACGCTGACGAGTTGGATGATGTCCGGGAGGTGGAGCTCAGCAAGTGAGCCTTGGAAGGCCATCGGGTTCAGGCTCTCCGGCGCGCTCGCGTCCCGCTAACCGTCGCCACTGGTAGCAGATACGACCGCGCGAGAGTGTGAGGCTATCAGGGGCGTTAGGCGGTGTCAACAATGCGCTCGGCGCGGTCAGTCGAGGCAACGAACGGGGCCGGGTGCAACGAACTCGGCGCGCCCAGTCGCTACAGAGCCTCGACTGGGCGCGCCGAGGTCATGCCGGAGTAATCTTCTCGGCCGGCTCGTCGACGTCCTTGCTCCGCCGGTCGCGGTCGCGCTCGCGGGAGAGCAGGATGTTGTGCCGCTTGATCATCTCGTTCAGCGTGGTCGGCTTGAGGCCGAGGAGGCGGGCCGCCTCCTTCTGCACCCCGCCCGTCGACTCCAGGGTCGACTCGATCAGTCGGCGCTCGAAGTTCGCGATCACGTCCCGCAAGGAGATGCCCTCGGGGGGCACGGTGAGATGGGGGACGTGGAAGCTGGGGGCGGTGCGCACGTGGTCGGGGATGAGCTCGCGTCCGATCTGCGTCCCCGTGGTGAGGACCACCCCGCGCTCGATCACGTTCTCCAGCTCGCGCACGTTGCCCGGCCAGTCGTAGTCCATCAGGGCCTGGAGACCATCCGGGGTCACCCCCGTGACCTCCTTCGTGTTCTCGCGCGCGTACTTGTCGACGAAGTGCGCGACCAGCGCGGGCACGTCCTCCTTGCGCTGGCGCAGCGGCGGGAGCTGGACGGCGATGACGTTGAGGCGGTAGTAGAGGTCCTCGCGGAAGCGGTTCTCCTCCACCGCCCGCCGCAGGTCGATGTTGGTGGCGGCCACGATGCGCACGTCCACCTTGACCGTGTCCACCCCGCCCAGGCGCATGAACTCCCGCTCCTGCATGACGCGCAGGAGCTTGGCCTGCGTCTCCAGCGGGATGTTGCCGATCTCGTCGAAGAACAGCGTCCCCTTGTCCGCCAGCTCGAAGAGCCCCTTCTTCGAGTAGACGGCGCCGGTGAAGGCGCCCTTGACGTGGCCGAAGAGGTTGGACTCCAGGAGGTCGTGGGGGAGCGAGCCCGAGTTGACGACGATGAAGGGCTTGTCCGCGCGCGGCGAGTTGGAGTGGACGGCCTTGGCCACCAGCTCCTTGCCCGTGCCGCTCTCCCCCACGACGAGGATGGTCGAGCGCGACGGCGCCGCCTGCGAGATCAGGTTGAACACCTGCTGCATGCGCGGGCTCTTGCCCACGATCTCGCTGAAGCGGCCCTGGTCCTTGAGGGCGCGGCGCAGGTCGCGGTTCTCGTCCTTGAGGCGGCGCCCCTCCAGGCCGTTACGGAGGATGTGCAGCACCTCTTCGTGCTTGAAGGGCTTGGTGACGTAATCGAAGGCGCCCCTCTTCATGGCCTGGATGGCCGTCTCCACGGAGGCGAAGGCGGTGATCATCAGGACCACGAGGTCGGGATCGACCTTCTTGAGCTCGTCGAGCACGTCGAGGCCGCCCATCTCCGGCAGCATCACGTCCACGATGGCGGCCTCGAAGGACTGCTTGCGGGCGAGGGCGAGCCCCTCGACCCCGTCATGGGCGAGGGTGACCCGGCAGCCCGCCTCCGCGAGCAGGCTCTGCAGGACGTCGCGCATCACCTCCTCGTCGTCGATGACGAGGACCGCTTCGTTCATCGCCGTGCGGCTTCCGCGGCCGCGATGGAGGGGAGGGCCACCTGGAAGTTCGTGCCCTGGCCGGGCACGCTCTCCACGAAGATGGCGCCCCCGTGCTCCTGCACGATGCCGAAGGAGATGGACAGGCCGAGGCCGGTGCCGCGGCCGATGCCCTTGGTGGTGAAGAAGGGATCATAGATGCGACGCACGTGCTCGGGCTTGATCCCGTGCCCGGTGTCGCGGATCTCCACCACCACCGAGTCCTCTTCCGCGCGCGTGGCCAGCGTCAGCCAGCCGCCCTTGGGCATGGCGTCGCGCGCGTTGAGGATCAGGTTGAAGAAGACCTGCTGCAGCCGGTTCTCGTTCCCCCTCACCGGCGGGAGGTCGCTGAGCTCCTTGCGCACCTTGATGCGGCCGCGCTCGAGCTGGTGCTCGAGCAGGGAGAGCACGTCGAGCAGGACCTTGTTGATGTCCAGGCTCTCGAACTCCGCCTTGGAGGAGCGGGAGAAGTTGAGCAGGTTGTTCACGATCTTGGCCGCGCGGAAGGTCTGCTTCTCGATCTTCTCGAGCAGGGCCGAGCGCGGGTCGTCGCTCTTGATCTGCTGCCGCAGCATCTGGGTGTAGGAGGAGATGCCGGTGAGGGGCGTGTTCACCTCGTGGGCCACCCCCGCGGCCAGGATGCCGATGGAGGCCATCTTCTCGGAGTGCTGCAGCTGCTCCTCCAGGCCCATGCGCACGGTCACGTCGTCCACGATGATGATGGTCCCGCAGCGCTCCCCCGAGCCCACCTTGAAGGGAGCCACCGAGACGTTGACGCGCAGGGCGCGCCCGTCCGGGCAGGGCAGGTGCAGCTTGTAGATGTTGGCGATCTCCTCGTTGCGGCCCAGCACCAGGCTGCCGCGCAGCGCGTCGAGGAACGTGTCCGGGAAGATATCTTCGAGGCGGCTCTCGAGCACGTCGTCCTTCTTCCGCCGGTAGAGCCCCTCCATCGCCCGGTTCCAGCGCACGACCTTGCCGTCGAGGTCGAGCACGAGGATGCCGGCGTCCATGCTCTCCAGGATGTTCTCGTTGTACTCCGTCAGCTCCTGGAGCTCGTCCGCCTTCTCGCGCAGGCTGTGGTAGAGGCGGCCGTTCATGACCGCGGTGGCGGCCTGGCCGGCCAGGGCCTGCAGCACGTCCACTTCCTCGCTGTTGAGGGGCTCGAACCCGTCCTTCCTCCCGACGCCGAGGATCGCGATCATCTCGCCCTTCACCCGGCAGGGAAAGTAGTGGGAGAGGTCGAGGGGACCCGCCTCCGGGTAGAGCTCGGCGTGGGCCTCGGCGAGGACGGGCTCGCCGGCGGCCAGCGCCCGCACCAGGGAGCCGTCCGCGGGCAACTGGGACCGGCAGGCCGCGGGCGTGCACCCGAGGTCCTTGAAGATCGAGAAGCCGCCTTCGTCCTGGGGCAGGAAGAGGGCGAGGGCGCTCGCGCCCAGCGCGTCGTGGACCCCGGCCAGCAGGCGCTCGGCCATGCGCTCCAGGTCGAGGTCGGCGTTGAGGTCCTGCGACAGGCGCAGCAGCGCGCGCCGCGAGTTGTAGCGCTCGCGGAAGAAGAGGCGGTCGATGCCTTCCTGGATCCGGTTCTTGACCGGGCTGAACAGCAGGGCCACGACCAGGGTGGACAGGATCGCGATGACGGTGACGTGCGGCTCCTGGTCGGTGGCCACCAGCACCTGGAACAGGTTCACCGCGAGCAGGCACATCCCGAGGATGGCGGCCAGGGCCAGGATGTAGACGAGCGTGCGCCGGAAGATCAGCTCCACGTCCATCAGGCGGTGCTTCACCACCGCGTAGGCGAGGGAGAGCGGGATGAGGGCCAGCGGGATGTAGCCGGCCAGCTCCATGGCCTGGCGGGGCTCGCGGCCGAGCGCGAAGGGGATGGCGTAGAAGAGGAAGAACGGCATCACGCCCGCCCCCGTGCCCCACACCAGCCACTTCATCTGCTTGCGCGCGGTCAGGCTGCGCGTGCGGCGGTAGGACCCGAGCAGGATGGCGAAGGAGAGGGCGAACAGGAGCGC
>JBGPBV010000039.1:0-46126 GCA_041481445.1 Vicinamibacteria bacterium | reverse complement strand
CCGATCAGGAGGGCGTGGAAGACGCCGGCCAGGACGCGCAAGGCCTGGCCCGCGACCAGGACGGCCAGGAATCCGGTGACGCCCTCGAACTCCGGCGAGAACAGGAGAAGGACCGCCCAGCGCGGGGCGAGGACGAGCGGCAGCGAGAGCGCCACCACCGCGGGGACGAGGACGGCCAGGAACCGGAGCGCGGCGCGGCCCTTGTCCTCTCTTGGGAGGCGGCGGTTCACCGCGGGCGCGAGGTAGAGCGCGGTGGACGGGCCCAGCAGGAGGGCGACGATCCCCGACAGGGCCAGCCCGGCCTGGAGCTCGCCCGCGTGCACGACGCCCGACCGCGCCAGCACCAGGTGGCGGGCCAGGAAGTGAGTCAGGGGATAGCTCGCGTACGCCGCCCACAGGATGAGCGACGTCACCGCGACCTCTCGCCGGTCGTCGGGCGCGAGGTCGGCCTCCGGCGGGGGCGCCGCCGCGCGCGCCTCGATGCTTCGCAGCCGCACCGCGGCCAGGCCCACGGCGATGGCCTCGCCCAGGAGCGTGCCCACCAGGAAGCCGCGCACGCCGGGACGAACCAGGATCCCGGCGGCGGCGCCGACTCCGGCCGCGATCGCCATCCAGAGGCCGAGCGAGGCCGAGGCTCGCGTGGCCCGCGCCGCCGCCAGGGCGTGGGTCACGAGGTCGCGCACGGCCAGGAGCGGCGCCCCCAGGATGCCGAGGACCACGAGGCCGCGATAGCGCCAGAGGTCGGGGCCCAGGACCTCCGGGGTCAGGACCGTCACGGACAACGCGACCGCCGTCCCCGCGAGGCTCAGGAGCAGGACCACCCGCGCGAACTTCGCGTAGGCGGATGCGAACGCGGCGGGGCTCTCGCTGTGCGCGCGCGAGAGGAAGCGCAGGGCGGCCAGGGGAAGGCCGAAGCAGCTCAGGTGGGCGACGAGCTGGACGAGCGGCTCGATGACGCCGAGGATCCCCACTCCCGAGGGCCCGAGCATCACCGCGGCCAGCTTGCCGCGCAGCGCGTGGACGCCGATGGCCAGGGCCTGCAAGGCGCCGAGGGTCGCGAGCACGGCCAGCGGGTGTTGCCGCCGCCCCGACCCGTCCGTCAGAATCCCGTCCGCCTCCGGCACTGGCCACGGATTCTAGAGGAACAGGCGGCGCGATGCGGCTCGGGATCAACGTCGTCCGCCTGACCCGCCCGTTCACCGGCGTCGGACGCTACCTCGACCGGCTCCTCGCCGAGTGGGCCGGCATGCCCTCGCCCTTTGACGAGGTCGTGCTCTTCGCGCCGGCCCCGTTGGAAGCGGGCCGCGTGCATTTCCCGCTCGACCGTTTCCCACTCGAGGTCATCGGGTCGGTCGGACCCGATCCGCTGTGGGAGTGGCGCGCGCTGCGGCGGAAGCAACGCGAGGTCGACCTCCTCTTCGGCCCCTCGTACACGCTGCCCCTGGGCTACCCCGGGCCGGCCGTCGTCACCTATTTCGGTCCCGCGACGAACCGGCCGTGGTCGGGCGAGTGGTTTCGCGCTCGCGCGTACGACGCCCTCTACCGGCGATCTGCGCGTAGTGCCCGGCGCGTCCTGACCGGCGCCTCGTGGGTCAAGCGGCACGTCGTCGAGTCCTACGGCGTGCGCGCGGAGGCCGTCGACGTGATTCCGCTGGCCCCGGCCCCGGGGTTCGCGGGCGACGGCGCGCCGGGCGAGGACGACCGGATCCGCCGCACCTACGTGGGGAGCAACGCGCCCTACATCCTGTTCGTCGGCAAGCTCAGCGGCCGGCACGCGATCCCGGCCCTCGTGGCCGCCTTCGCGGAAGCGCGCGCGGGGGCCGCCTCCGCGCACGTGCTGGTGCTGGTGGGACCGAACGTCCTTGGCCTCGACGTCGCGACCCTGGGCCGGCGCGCCGGTCTCGATGAGAGGACGCTCGTCCATGTCCCTCACGTCTCCGAAGAGGATCTGCCCGCCGTCTATCGGGCGGCGGACCTGTTCGTCTTTCCGGCATCGGACGCCGAGGGCTTCGGCCTGCCGATCCTGGAGGCCATGGCCTGCGGCACGCCGGTGCTGAGCACGGCGCAGGGCAGCGTGCCCGAGGTGGCCGGCGATGCCGCCTGGCTCGTGCCCGACACGTCCGTCCGCGCCCTCTCCTTTGGCCTGGCCCAACTGCTGAGCGGTCCCGACCGGCGGCGTGACCTCCGCGCCCGCGGCCTGGCCCGGGCGGCGCAGTTCTCCTGGCGCCGGACCGCGGAGGAGACCATGAATTCGCTCTGGCGCGCCGCCACGAGCGGAGCGACAATGGGCGCCACGTGGACTCGCCGAGCCTGACCTCCCGGGTGGCTCGCCATGCGCGCCTGAGCTGGGCCGCCCGGGGTCATCGTCCCGGGGACACTCCGCCCTTCCTCATCCTCTTCGTCAACTCCATCTGCAACCTGACCTGCGCGCACTGCTTCTACTGGCGCAGCCTCAACGCCCGGGACGACCTCGGCTTCGCGGAGATCGAGGCCCTCGCGCGCGACCTCGGCCCGATCGAGAACCTGAACCTCTCGGGCGGCGAGCCGTTCCTGCGGCCCGACCTCGCGGAGATCTGTCTCCTGTTCGTGCGCCACAACGGCGTGCGGCAGATCTACGTGCCCACCAGCGGCTTCTTCCCCGACCGCACCGAGCGCCAGCTCCGCGATCTCCTGTCGCGCGCGCCCGGGCTCGGGATCTTCGCTTGCGAGCTGTCGCTGGACGGCACCGCGGAGTACCACGACCGCTTCCGCGGACACGAGCGCTCGTTCGCGAACGCGATGGCGACCTACGACCGGCTGGCCGCGCTCCAGTCGGAGGACCCGCGGCTGCGCATCCACGCCATCAGCACGGCCACCCACGACAACCTGGACGAGATCCGCCGGCTGACGGAGTTCCTGCACGAGCGTTGCCCGGCCATGGACCACCACAACCTGGCCGTGATCCGGGGCGATCGGAAGGACCCGACGCTCGGCGCCCCCGACCTCGCGGCCTACCGCGCGCTGTACCGTCACGTGGCCGAGGTCTGGCGGGACCGCGAGCGGGCGCGCTTCGGCGCGATCGTCGAGCCGCTCCTGCAATGGGCCAAGCTCAAGACGCTGGAGACGGGCTCGCAGTACGTCCCCTGCACGGCGGGACGGCTCACCGGCGTGGTCTACGCGAACGGGGACGTCGCGGTGTGCGAGACCCACCCGCCGGTAGGCAACCTGCGCCAGAAGACCTTCGGCGAGATCTGGAACTCCGAGGCCGCGCGCGACCTGCGCGCGCGCATCCGCGCCCGGGAGTGCCACTGCACGAACGAGGTCTTCCTCTGGCCGAGCGTCGTCTTCCAGCCGCTCCCGCTCGTGAAGGCGATGGCGGGTGCACGCGTGGAGACGCTCCGCCGCTGACCGCGACGGCCCTCCCGTTGTCGGCGGCCTCGGCTTCGTTCGTGTGTCCGGAATGCCGCGGCCGTCTGCGCGAGAACGCGCAGGGCGCGGATTGCGCCGCCTGCGGCCGGCGCTACGCACGCCATCACGGCATCCTGGACCTGCGCGTCTTCCCGGATCCGTACCTCGGGCTCGACGAGGACCGCGCGCGCGCCGACCGCGTCGTGGAGGTGCTCGACCGTCTCGCCCTGCCGGAGCTTCTCGAGCATTACTGGAGCCTGAGCGCGAGCACGCCGCCCTCGATGCGACCGGGGTTCGTGAGGAGCGCGCTGCGCGCGCCCATGCGCGCACGGCGCGTCCTGGATCGCATGGAGGCGGACGGGCTGTCCTTGCCCCGGAGCCGCGTCCTCGAGATCGGCTCCGGCACCGGCGCCTTCCTCGCCGAGGCCGGTCGGCACCTGCGAGAGGTGACGGGCCTCGACATCGCATTGCGCTGGCTCCACGTCAGCCGGCGTCGGTTCCGCGACCGCGGGCAGGTGCCGCCGCCTCTGGTCTGCGCCTGCGCCGAAGGGCTGCCGTTCGAGGACGAGACGTTCGACGCGGTCGTCATCCTGGGCACGCTGGAGTTCGTCCGCGACGTCGACCGCGTCTTCGTGGAATGCGCGCGCGTCCTGCGTCGCGGCGGCCGCGCCTACCTGACCACCGCGAACCGCCACACGCTCGGCCCCCAGCCCCACGTCCGCCTGTGGGGGGTCGGATGGCTGCCGCGCGCCCGGCAGGCCGCCTACGTGCGCTGGCGTGGCCGCGGCGATTTCGAGAACGTCCGGGTCCTGTCCTTCCGCGAGCTGGACCGCCTCGCCGCCCGGCACTTCCGCGACCGGCGGATCGAGCCCGCCGAGGTTCCGGAGGAGCTGCGGGCCGAGCTGTCCGGGCCCGAGCGCCTCGGCGCGGCCGTCTACGGCGCGCTCGCCGCGCAGAGGCTCTTCCGGCCGGCGCTCCGCCGGGTGGCGCCGGAGTGGGACGTCACCCTCACGAAATCGGGCTGAGCCAGGAGCGGCTCGTGCCCTCCGCCTAGCGCGAGGCGGTGGTGGCGAGGGCGAAGTACCCGAGCTTGTGGCGGACCTGCAGGTCCTCGCGCGTCGCGATGCGGACGACGATGCGCCGCCACTTCCCGTCCCGCCGCGGGTTGTTCGAGACGTAGCCCAGGCTGTACTGCGTGCGCAGCTCCTCCGCGATGCGGTCGTAGACCGCGTCGAGCTCGGAGAGCGAGTTGGGGAAGTGCACCTGCCCGCCCGTGTCCGTGGTCAGCGCGGTGAGCAGGTGGGCGGCCTGGCTGAACTTCACCTGGCTGCGGTCGGACATGCGGCGGGGGCGCAGGCTGATCGCGTAGATGTTGATCTCGGTCTTGCGCGCGAGGTCCAGGACCTGGTCGTCGCTCACCAGGGAGGCGGTGTCCTCGCCGTCGGAGAGCAGCACGATGGCGCGGCGCCGCAGCTCGCCCACCGTCTTCTGCCTCTCGAGCTCCTTGAGCGCGACGTAGAGCGCGTTGTGGAGGGCGGTGGGGCCGGCGGCCTCCGTGCGCGAGATGGCGCCCTCGAGCAGGGAATGGTCGGCGGCGAAGTCCTGCAGGATCGTGGTGCGGTCGTTGAACTGCATGATCTGCGCGTTGTCCTGCGGGCGCAGGGTACCGACGAAGCGGATGGCGGCCGCGCGCGCGGTGGGGAGCTTCTCGTCCATCGAGGCGGAGGTGTCGAGCATGACCACGAGCGAGATCGGGATGTCCTCGTGGTTGAAGATCGACAGCTCCTGCCGCACGCCGTCCTCGAACACCGAGAAGTCGGTCTTGCCGAGGTCGGTGATGTACCGCCCACGCGCGTCGGTGACGGAAACGTTGATGTTGATGACCTCGATGCCGGCGCCGAACACGGGCGGGCGCGGCGTGGGGCGCGGCGGAGCCTGGGCGCGCGCGGGCGTCCCCCGCAGGGCCGTGCCGGCCAGCAGGCCCACGGCGACGTATGCGACCAGTGAGCGCGGCGCCGCGTAGCGGCGGCGCGCGACGGGGGGTTTCAGGGGGGGTCGCGAGCGCCGACCGCGTCGAGGCGTGAGTGCCCCCCCTGAGATAAGGGGCCTCAAGTGCGGGGAACGGCGACCCTGACCCGCGCTCCGGGGCGGGCCACCTTCACCTCGACCTTGCGGTCCTTGTCCTTGAGCCCGGGCACGCTCTCGTAGGTGAGGCGGAACTGTCCGGCCAGCTCGCCCGCGAACGAATCCAGCACGTTCCCGGTGCCCATCGACGAGAGCAGGATCTCGCGCCGCCCACCCGTGGCCTCCGCCAGGTTGCCGAGGACGTAGTCGTAGTCCGTGCGGCTGACCTCGCCTTGCGCGCGGGAGGCCTCCGCGTCGCTCTCCTCGATCTCGGCGGCGAGGACGGTGGCGCCGACGGGCCGGACGATGTCGACCACCTGCTCCTTGCTGTAGCTGGTGAAGCCGGCGCCGGTGCCGGTCAGGACCACGATCGCGGAGCGTCCCGCCTCCTTCGAGGCGAGGTCCTTCGAGGCCTCCACCAGCGCGTCGAGCACGGTGTTGCCGCCGGTGGGGAAGATGCGCTGGAGGGCCTTGGTCGCCGCCGCCCGGCCCGCGCCGTAGTTGACCACCTTGTTGGGGCGGTCGCCCGTCGTCCAGACCGAGAAGTCGGTCCCCTCGGGCAGGCGGGACAGGAACTTCAAGAGCGGATCCAGCATCTGGAGGCGATAGTGGTCGCCGATGGGCTGGCTGGTGTCCACGAGGACGGCCAGGCGCAGGGGCCGGCGGTCCTTCTCGACCTTCGTCAAGGTGCGGGCGGTCCCGTTCTCGAGGACCGCGACCTCTTCCGCGGCCAGGCTCTCGACCGGCTGCCCCTTGTCATCGGTGACCGAGATGGTCACCGTCCGCACGTCGTCGGGGGGAGGGGCGGCCTGGGGGGCCAGGAAGAGGAGGGTGGCGGCAAGGCTCAAGGACATCATTTCGAGGCTCCGCTATGATCCTTCCAAGGTTCCTCGATCGGCCTCCGGCCGTCAATTCGAGCCGTGTCAAAGAATATCCACGCCGTGGTCATTACGGTCAGCGATTCGGCCGCCGCCGGGAGGCGTCCGGACGCCTCCGGCCCCGAGGCCTGCCGGCTGCTCCGCGAGCGGGGCCTCGTCGTCGGCGACCCCGTGGTCGTGCCCGACGACCGGCCGCGCATCGCCGCCGCCATACGCGAGGCGGCCACGCGGGCCGCGCTCGTGGTCACCACGGGCGGCACCGGCCTCGGGCCGCGCGACGTGACGCCGGAGGCGACCGGCGACGTCATCGAGCGCGACGCCCCCGGGGTGGCGGAGATGCTGCGCGCCCACGGCCTGCGCCAGACGCCCCTGGCCGCGCTGTCGCGGGGCGTGGCCGGCGTCGCGGGGTCGTGCCTGATCGTGAACCTCCCCGGGAGCCCGCGCGCCGTCCGCGACGGTCTGGAGGCCCTGGCGCCGGTCCTCTCGCACGCCCTCGACCTCCTCGCCGGCCGCACGGAGCACGGCGGGGGCGGCGCGTCCTCGGCTTGACGGCCTCCGGCACGGCCCATAAGATCCCGCCGGCCGTGCACCCGAGGTACCCATGAAGTTCGTCTTCCTGATCCCCCTCTTCCCGCTCCTCGGCTTCCTCTTCAACTTCGCAATCGGCGTCCGCGCCCTGCGGCGGGACCGGGACGAGGGTCACGGGCACGGCCACCATGCCGACGGCGTGCACGTGGCCGCTCCCGCCTGGGTCGGTTACGTGGCGGCGGGATCCGTCTTCCTCTCGTTCGTGGCGGCGCTCCTCGCGGTGTTCGCCGCCGCGGGCGCCCCCGAGCACACGCTGGTGGAGACGCTCTGGACCTGGATCCCGGGCGGCGCCGCCCACACCGCCCACGGTTCCGCGCCGTTCGCGATCGACTGGGCCTACCAGGTCGATCCGCTCTCCTCGGTGATGATCCTCGTCGTCACCTTCGTGGGGTTCTGGATCCACGTCTACTCGATCGGGTACATGGGCCACGACCCCGGGTACGCGCGCTACATGGCGTACCTGAACCTCTTCATGTTCGCCATGCTCACCCTGGTGCTCGGCGCGAACTACGCCGTGCTCTTCGTGGGGTGGGAGGGCGTGGGGTTGTGCTCGTACCTCCTCATCGGGTTCTGGTTCGAGAAGCAGAGCGCGAGCGACGCGGGCATGAAGGCCTTCATCGTGAACCGCATCGGCGACGCCGGGTTCTTGCTGGGGATGTTCCTCATCTTCACGACCTTCGGCTCGCTGGACTTCCGGACGGTGTTCGAGCACGCCGCGGGCCTTCCGGTGGAGCAGGCCTGGGGTGGGACGCTGACCGTGATCGCGCTGTGCCTCTTCGTCGGGGCCACGGGCAAGAGCGCTCAGGTCCCTCTCTACGTCTGGCTGCCGGATGCCATGGAGGGCCCCACGCCGGTGTCCGCCCTCATCCACGCGGCCACGATGGTGACGGCGGGGGTCTACATGGTCGCGCGCTCGTCCGCCCTCTACGCGCACGCGCCCAGGGCGATGTTCGTGGTCGCGGCCGTGGGCGCGGTCACCGCCATCCTCGCCGCCTCGATCGCCCTGGTCCAGAACGACATCAAGCGCGTGCTCGCCTACTCGACGGTGAGCCAGCTCGGCTACATGTTCCTGGCCTGCGGGGTGGGCGCGTTCGCGGCCGGCATCTTCCACCTGATGACGCACGCCTTCTTCAAGGCCCTGCTCTTCCTCGGGTCCGGCTCCGTCATCCACGCCATGTCGGGCGAGCAGGACATGAGGAAGATGGGCGGCCTGAAGGACAAGCTGCCCGTGACCCGCCTCACCATGTTCATCGGCTGCCTGGCCATCGCGGGCGTGCCCTTCCTGGCCGGCTTCTTCTCGAAGGACGAGATCCTCTGGTCGGCCTACAAGGTCGGCGGCTACGGGACGTACGTGTGGGCGATGGGCCTCCTGGTCGCGGCCATGACCGCCTTCTACATGTTCCGGATGTACCACCTGACCTTCGCGGGCACGTTCCGCGGGACCGAGGAGCAGGCCCACCACGTCCACGAGTCGCCCGCGTCGATGACGGTTCCGCTGCGGGTGCTCGCCGTCGGCTCGATCTTCGCGGGCCTGCTGGGCGTGCCCGCCCTGCTCGGGATGGGCGTGATCCCGAACGTGTTCGAGCGGTTCACGGACCCGGTGTTCGAGCCCGCGCACGAGGCGCTGCGGGAAGTGTTCCGGCTCGAGGTCCCCGGCCACGGCGTCGAGGGCGCGCTGATGCTGGCCAGCATCACGGTGGCCCTGGCCGGCATCGGTGTGGCCTGGGCCCTGTTCCGGATGTACCCGGAGATCCCGGCCCGCATCGCGACCTCGCTCGGCCCCGTCTACCGCGTCCTCCTCGACAAGTACTACGTGGACGAGGTGTACGGGTTCCTGTTCGTGCGCGGGGCCGCGCTGGGCGGTGGCAAGACGCTGTACGGCGTGGACCGGTTCATGATCGACGGCGGCGACGGGGAGGTCGGGCCCGGCCTGGGGGTGAACGGGGTGGCCTGGGCGGTGCGCAACGGCGTGGCCGTGGTCTCGAACTTCTTCGACCGATGGTTCGTGGACGGCGCGGTCAACTTGACCGCCGCCCTCTTCGACAACCTGAGCTACCTCTTCCGCGCGCTGCAGAACGGCCTCGTCCAGCACTACGCGCTGTGCATGCTCATCGCCTTCCTCTTGATGTTCGGCATCGGGAGCCGGTTCTTCTTGTGAAGACGGCGGGAACGAGAACGGCATACGGAGCCCCTGAATGAACCTCCTGCGGGACCACCTCCTCTCGGTCATCACCTTCACGCCGCTGGCGGGGGCGGTGCTGCTCCTCCTCGTGCCCGCGTTCAAGCGCAACGACGACGCCGTGCGGTGGGTGGCCAACATCTTCGGCGTCCTCGGGTTCCTGGTCAGCCTGCCCCTGTGGTTCCGGTTCGACCGCGCGGCCAGCGGGTTCCAGTTCGTCGAGAAGATGTCCTGGATCCCCACCATCGGCGTCTCCTACAACATGGGCGTGGACGGGATCTCCACCCTCCTGATCCTGCTCACCACGCTGCTGGGCGCGATCGCGATCCTGTCCTCCTGGAAGGCGATCCACGACCGCGTGCGGCAGTTCTACGTGTTCCTGCTCCTGCTGCAGGTCGGGATGCTGGGCGTGTTCTGCGCGCTCGACATGTTCCTCTTCTACGTGTTCTGGGAGGTCATGCTCGTCCCGATGTACTTCCTCATCGGGATCTGGGGCGCGGAGCGCCGGCTGTACGCCGCCATCAAGTTCTTCCTCTACACGCTGGTCGGCTCGGTCGTGATGCTGCTCGGCATCCTGGCCCTGTACTTCCGATCCAAGGGCCTGCCCGGCCTGGAGGCGACGGGCACCTTCGACGTCACGCAGTGGTTCACGATGGCGGGGAGCCTGCCCTTCGAGTTCCAGAAATGGGTGTTCCTCGCCTTCTTCCTGGGCTTCGCGATCAAGGTCCCGATGTTCCCGTTCCACACCTGGCTTCCCGACGCCCACGTGCAGGCCCCGACCGCCGGCTCGGTGATCCTGGCCGGCGTCCTCCTGAAGATGGGGACCTACGGGTTCATCCGGTTCTCGCTGCCCCTGCTGCCGGCGGCCACCCTCTGGGCGGTGCCGTGGATGGTCACGCTGTCCATCATCGGGATCGTGTACGCCGCCCTCGTGACCCTCGTCCAGAAGGACATGAAGAAGCTCATCGCCTACTCGTCCGTGAGCCACCTCGGGTTCGTGATGCTGGGCATGTTCGCGCTCAACCCCCTCGGCCTCGAGGGCAGCGTGCTCCAGATGATCAACCACGGCCTGTCCACGGGCGCGCTGTTCCTGATCGTCGGGATGGTCTACGAGCGGCGGCACACGAAGGAGATCGCGCAGTTCGGGGGGCTGGCCCACGTCATGCCGGTGTACGCGACGCTGACCCTGATCATCTTCCTGGCCTCGATGGGCCTGCCCCTGCTGAACGGCTTCGTGGGCGAGTTCATGATCCTGCAGGGCGCGTTCGCGGCGAACCGCGTGTGGGCGTACTGGGCGGTGTCCGGGATCGTCCTCGGCGCCGCCTACCTCCTCTGGCTCTACCAGCGCGTCTTCTGGGGCAAGATCACGAACGAGGACAACCGCCACCTGGTCGACCTCGACCGGCGCGAGCTGGCCACGCTGGTGCCCCTGGTCGCCCTGTGCTTCTGGATCGGGATCTACCCCAAGCCGGTCCTCGACTTCCTGCACGCCCCCGTGAAGCACGTCGCCGCCGTCGTGCAGCCGGGCCTGTTCGCGGAGACGGGCGCGCTGCAGGCGGCGGCCCCCGCCGGCCCCCATGCCGAGAGGTCGGATTCGGTCGAGGTCCGCCCCGCGCCCTCTCCCGGACGCTGAGAGCCCGGGCCCGCGAGGCCCGTAGTGGCGGTATCCTGAACCCGGATGCCGGACCGTCTGCACACGAACTGGCGCGTTCAGGGGCCGCTGCTCGCGTTCCTCGTCCTCTCCCTGTCCCTGGCCTTCGTCGTCTTCCGCTACTTCCTGCTCACGTTCAGCGTGGCCACCTCGGTGGCGCTGCTGCTGGCCCGGCTGCACGGCACCCTGAGCCGCCGACTGGGCGGCCGCGACGGCCTGGCCGCCGCCCTGCTCGTGCTGGTGGTCACGTTCGTGATCCTGATCCCCGTCCTCGTCTACGGCGTGCTGATCGGGCAGCAGCTGACGGCCTTCCTGGACTGGCTGCGGCCGCACATCGAGCCGCGGGAATGGGACCGCTTCTGGCGGGAGGTGCTGCCGGCGAGGTCGCCCGCCCTGGCCCAGTGGCTGCGGCAGGTCGGATGGGGGGCCCCACCCCTCACCGCCGGCCTCGACCGCGCGAGCGAAGTCGCGAACCACTACGTCCAGGTCGTCCTGGCGGGGACGGCCGCGCTCCTGCTCGACCTCGTGATCTTCCTGATGATGCTGTTCTTCCTTCTCCGCGACAAGGAGGAGATCCGGGAGGCGCTGCGCGGCATATCGCCGTTCACGCGCGGCCAGGAGTCCGAGCTCCTCGAGCACCTCGGCAACACCGTCCGGGCGTCGCTGCAGGCCATGATCGTGGTACCGATCATCCAGGGTGTCGTCGCCTTCATCGGCTTCGAGATCTTCGGAGTCCCCTCGCCCCTGCTCTGGTCGGTCATGGTCGTGTTCGCCGCGCTCATCCCGATCCTGGGCTCGCCCCTGGCCTGGATCCCGGCCGTCCTCTATTTCCTCGCCGACGGCCACCTCGGCCGCGCGATCGGGATGGCCGCCTACGGCGTGTTCGTGATCAGCATGATCGACAACATCGTGAAGCCGATGATCCTGAGGGGCTCGGCGCAGATCCACACGATGCTCGCGTTCCTGTCCATCATGGGCGGTGTGTTCGCGTTCGGTCCCAAGGGCCTGATCGTGGGGCCGGTGGTGCTCTCGCTCGTGCTCTCCGCCTACCGGATCTACCGCTACGACGTCCTGCGCTGGCGCGAGGAGGAGGGCATGGGCGCGACGATCATGGCCGGCCTGCCCGCGCCTCCGGCCTCGCCAAAAGCTGCCGAGACGAGCGAGCCCGCGGTCACGTCCGCGTCACGCTAAGCCGCTCATCCCAAAGCCCTCGCATGCCTCGCGCGGAGGCGCGCCGCGGCTTGCCCGTGAGCGCGGGCTCATGCTAGTCTTGCCGACCGTTGCCCAGCCAGTCGAGCCCTGACGGGAAGTCTCCCGAGAGACAGGACGGCGGGGACGCGGGCTGGCAGCGTTCCCTGCGGGAATCGGCGCCCTACCTGGGGATCGGCTCGAGCCTGGCCTTCACCGTCCTGCTGTGCCTCGGCGCGGGGCACTGGCTCGACCGGAAGTTCGGGACCGAGCCCCGATACTTCCTGATCGGGGCGGTCGTGGGGGTGGTGGCGGCGTTCCTGCATTTCTGGAAGATGTACAAGGCGATGGCCGGGAAAAACAAGTGACGCTCGCACGTTACGCGGCCCTCGTGCTCGGCGCGGTCGGCGTGTCGCTCTGCGCGGTCTGGCCGGTCCTCGCGCCCGAGGCACGGTTGGCCGTGCTCGGCGGCGCGCTGCTGGCCGCGCTGAACACCGTGTGCGCGTACTTCCTGGCCCTGTGGTCGGCCGGCCGCTCGACGAGCGCCTTCTTCGCGGCCGTGCTCGGTGGAATGGTCGCGCGCATGCTCCTGCTGCTGGCCGCCGTCCTCGTGGGGGTGCTGGCGGTGGGGCTGCCCAGGGTGCCGTTCACGGTCTCGCTCCTCGCCTACTTCGTGGCGTTCCTGGTCCTGGAGCTGACCGTCCTCTCGCGGCGGGCCGCGGGCACGGGCGTGGAGGCGCGATGATCCCCTGGGCCCTGCTCGCGCAGGCGGCGCACGAGCCGGCGGCGGCCTCGCCGGGCGCGCAGGAGGCGGTCGAGCACGCCGCGGAGGGCGCGGCCGAGCACCACGGGATCGCCGAGATCCTGATGCACCACGTGGTGAACGAGCGCATCGGCGGCGACCTCTACGTCTTCGGGGTGAACGTCGGGCCGAGCAAGCACCTGGTGTGGTTCGCCATCGCGGCGGCGGTAGTGCTGGTCGTCATCCGCCTGGCCATGTGGACCTACCGGAAGGGCATTCCGTCCGGGCTGGGGACGGCGGTGGAGACCCTCGTCCTCTACGTGCGCGACGAGATCGCGGAGAAGAACATCGGGCACGACGGCCACAAGTTCGTGCCCCTGCTGCTCAGCTTCTTCTTCTTCATCCTGGTGGCGGCCCTGCTGGGGCTGATGCCGTTCTCGTCCACCGCCACCGGCAACCTCAGCGTCACCATGGGACTGGCCTTCGTGTCGTTCCTGGCCATGCAGTGGGCGGGGATCCGGAACTACGGGCTCGTCCACCACTTCAAGAACATGGTCCCGCCCGGCCTGCCGATGTGGCTGCTCCCGATCATGATCCCGGTCGAGCTGCTCTCGATGTTCACACGCCCCTTCGCCCTCATGATCCGGTTGTTCGCCAACATGCTGGCCGGTCACATGGTGATCGGGAGCCTGCTCCTCCTCATCCCGTTGATGGCCGGCATCAACTTCGCCTTCGGGGTCGGGATGGTCCCGATCTCGCTCGTCCTGGCCCTGTTCATCATGATGCTGGAGATCCTGGTCGCGTTCATCCAGGCCTACATCTTCACGCTGCTCACGTCCATCTTCATCGGGATGAACGCCCATCCCGCGCACTGATGCGCCGCTCGACAACACTCTTAGGAGGAGCTGACCGACATGCCCACTGATCCCAAGGCCCTTGCGTACTTCGCCGCCGGCATCGGCGCCGGACTGACCATCATCGGCGGCGGCTTCGGCATCGGCCGTCTCGCCGCCGCCGCCATGGACGGCATCGCCCGCCAGCCCAACGCGGCCGGCGACATCCGCGGCGCCATGATCGTGGCCGCCGGCCTCATCGAGGGCGTCACGTTCTTCTCCCTGATCGTGACCATCCTCCTGGCCATCAAGTAGGCCGCGTGCTCATCCTGGGCCCTGCCCTGGCCGCGGCCAGCTTCACCGACCTCGATTTCGGCCTCACCCTCTGGACGGTGGTGCTGTTCGCGATCTTCGCGTTCGTGCTCACCAAGCTGGGCTGGAAGCCGCTCTTGAAGATGGTGGAGGAGCGCGAGAAGGGGATCCGCGACTCGGTGGCCTCCGCCGAGCAGGCCCGCGACGAGGCCCAGCGCCTCCTGGCCCAGCACCAGGAGATGGTCCGCGAGGCCGGCCGCCAGCGCGAGGAGATCATGAAGCGCGCCCTGGCCGACGCGGAGACGGTCAAGGCCGACATCGTGGCCACCGCGAGGTCGGAAGCCGACCGCACCCTCCAGAAGGCCAAGGAGCAGATCGAGCGCGAGAAGAAGCTGGCCATCCAGGAGCTGCGGGCCACGGTGGCCGACCTGGCCGTGGAGGCCGCCTCGCGGATCGTGCAGTCCTCCCTGACTCCGGAAGCCCAGAAGAAGCTCGTCCACGATTTCATCGACGACCTGCCGGGGGCGCGCGGCTGATCCAGCCCCCGGCCTCCGCCCGCATGCTCGCGTGGGATTGATCGCGTGAGAGCCCTCAACTTGACCTTCCTCGCCGCGCTCGGGGTCGCGCTCGGCGCTGCCGCCGAGCGCCCGCCGTCACGGGAAGAGAGAGAGAAGGCGGAAGAGGAGCAGATGGAGGATGGGCAGGCCGCGGCCCTGTCCGAGATGAGGCGGGCCGTGAACGCGGGTGACGCCGGGAGCTATGCGCGCCTGTACGCCGAGCGCGCCGTCATCACGATCCACGGCGGGAGCGTGCTCCAGGGACGGGCCGCCATCGAGCAGTACGAGGTCGATCTCCTTCGCGAGTTCCCGGGGACCCAGCTCAGGTTCTACGACGCCTGGCTGAAGGAGCGGGAGGCCGTGGTCCACTACGGGGTCAACGGGCGGACGGCGGCCGGCCACGCGATGGGACACGAGGGCCTCCTCTTCTACCGGTTCGCGCCGTCCGGGCTCATCCTGGAGGAGCGCCGCTACCTGGACAGCCTCACGCCGATGGCCCAGCTCGGCCTGCTCGGCCTCCGTCCTGCGCGCGAGATGCCGAAGATCCCCGTCGGGATGATGCGGCACGACGCGGAGGAATCGCCGGAGGACAAGAAGAACGTCGCCGTCGTGCGGGCGACCCTCGCCGCCCTGGATGCGAAGAAGGAGGCGGCATTCCTGGCCAGCCTCGCTGACGACGCCGTGATCGAGGAGATGGTCGAGCCGCGCACGTTCCGGGGGACGGCGGAGGCGAAGGCCTGGTTCGCGATGTGGACGGCGGCGATCCCCGACGCCACCACCGAGATCACCCGCATCCTCGGGACGGGCGGAGTCGTCCTCCTCGAGGCAACGGTGCGCGGCACGTTGAAGGGGCCGCTCGGCTACCTCTCGGCGACGGACAAGAAGTTCGCCGTGCACCGCGCCGCGATCGTCGAGCTCGAGGGCGGCAAGATCATGCGCCTCTCCGCCTTCATGAACAGCAAGGAGATCGCCCAGGCCACCGGCCAGTGGCCCCTGCCGGCGGAGCCGGTCGAGAAGTAAGGGGGCGACCCTACCCCTTTGGAAACCGCCTGGAGCTGATGGAACGGAGAGAACGATGACCCTTCGCCTGTGCTGTCTTCTCGCCGTCGCGTCGATGGTGGCGCCGGACCTGCCCGCCCAGACCCGGACCGCGCCCGACGCGGCGGTGTTGACGAAGCTGCTCCAGGAGTTCCTGGCCGGCGCTTCGCGCAACGACGCCGCCGTGCACGACCGGTTCTGGGCGGAGGATCTGATCTACACGAGGTCGGCCGGGCGGCGGATCGGCAAGGCCGACATCATGAAGGATCTGCGCGCGCGGCCGGCCCCGAAACCCGGGGATCCGTCCACGACCTACACCGCGGAGGACGTGCGCATCCAGCAGTACGGAGACATGGCCGTGGTCGCCTTCCGCCTGGTCGGCACGACCCAGGCGAACGGCCGGACGGAGACGGCCTACTACCTCGACACCGGGGTCTTCCGGAAGCGCCAGGGAGCCTGGCAGGCGGTGAGCTGGCAGGCGACGAGGGTCCCGAAGGAGGAGGAGCAGGCGAAGAAGGAAGTGGCGGCGGCGGAGGCGGCGCTCGAG
The DNA here is from genome assembly GCA_041481445.1 of Vicinamibacteria bacterium. GTDB lineage: Bacteria > Acidobacteriota > Vicinamibacteria > Fen-336 > Fen-336 > AA29. The sequence goes on along the minus strand of JBGPBV010000039.1, from coordinate 30,102 downwards.
CAGGCCGCGGGCTCGGGCGACGCCGCCGCCCTGGAGTCCCTCCTCGACGAGGGCTTCGTCTGGACCCATGGCCGAGGAGAGCAGACGACGCGCGCGCAGCTCCTGGACCAGATCCGATCGGGGTCGCTGAAGATCGGCAAGCGCGAAACGAGCGACCTCGCCATCGCGGTGTCCGGCGACACCGCCGTCGTCCGCGGCGTCTCCCGGCCCGCGCCCGCGGGAGAAGCTCCGCGCGCCGTCGTGTTCTTCACCACGACGTTCGCGAACAGGAGCGAGGGCTGGAGGGCGGCGGCGATCCATACGAGCGGGAGCGAGTGACGTATGCCGGTGACGATCGACGGCTTCCGGCGCCTGGCCCTCGCCCTGGAGGGAGCGGCGGAGCACGCGCACATGGGGCATCCCGATTTCCGCGTGGGCGGGAAGATCTTCGCCACCCTCGGGCATCCGGACGCGGACTGGGCGATGGTCAAGCTCACGCCCGAGCAGCAATTCGCGTTCGTGGACGCCGAGCCGGAGGTGTTCCGGCCGGTGCAGGGTGGCTGGGGGCTTCGCGGGGCCACGAGCGTCGACCTCGCCGCCGCCTCCGTACGCACGCTGCGTCCGGCCCTCGTCACGGCCTGGCGCAACCTGGCGCCCGGCGGCACGGCCGCCCCTCGGCCGGGGAAGAAGACGCCGCGCCGCCGCCGTGCCCGCTGACCGCTGGTACTACGACGACCTTCCGCGCATGGGGGCGGCGGCGGCGGGCTTCCGCTTCGCGATCAGCTTCACCGTGGTGGGAGTGGTCGCGAGCGTCGTGAACGTCTTCGCCCTCGGCCTGCCCCTGGCCGGGATCGTCTACTTCTTCCGGAACCTGCGCGAGCGGCGCTGACCGCTCAGGCCGTCAGGTCCCTCCGCCGGGCCTTCCGCTCGTACATGGCGCGGTCGGCGGCCTCGATGGCGCGCTCCAGCGGCCGCTCGGCGCCGAAGGCGGCGACGCCGAACGACACGGTGAGCGTCATCGGGGCGGGGGCGCCGGGCAGGCTGACCTCGCGCAGGGACTCGCCCACGAGGTCGAGACGCCGCGCCGCCTCCTCCTCGGGCACGCCGATGAGGATGACCAGGAACTCGTCGCCCCCCCAGCGGATGACGAGGTCGGCCGCGCGCACGATGGAGCGGATCGCCCGCGCCACCGCCCGGATCGACGCATCGCCGGCGGCGTGACCGTAGGCGTCGTTGATCGGCTTCAAGGCGTCGATGTCGACGAGGGCGACGATGCCCTCCGGGGCCGCGCCGCCGTCCCGCCGCGCGTCCTCGACCAGCGAGTAGAACGCGTGGCGGTTGAGGGTCTCGGTCAGGGGATCCACGCGGGCCACGCTCTGGAGCGAGTCGTGCGCGGCCTGCAGCTCGGCGTTGGCCTTCTGCAGGTCGAGGTTCACCTCCTCCATCACCAGCGCGACCATCCCGAAGGCCAGCAGCACCTCGAGCATCAGGTCGCCCATGGAGGCATAGCCGGCGTAGGCGGGAGGCACGGGGAGGCGGCGGAGCTCGAAGTATCCGAGGACGGGCACGTACTGCAGGAAGTCGAGGGTGAGGAGGACGAGGGCGATGGCCATGATGCGCACGCCGGGCAGGGCGGGCCGCGCCCGCCGGCCGCGCTCGAGCTGCCAGAAGGCCAGCGCGAAGAGCAGGGCCATGACCGCGGCCTGGACCACGAAGCGCTGGCCGAACCGGCTGCCCACGTGGGGCAGGACCAGGGCCAGGGCGAGGGCGGGCACCGCCCAGCGCGCGTCGGCGGCGGCCAGCCTCGCCCCCGAGGCGTACTCGCGGCAGCCGGAGATGAGCAGGAACGCGAAGATGTACTCGCCCAGGAAGTAGAGGGGCTGGAAGACGGCGGTCAGCTCCGGCCGGCGAAAGGTGAGGAAGAGGGCGAGGAGGGCGAACGAGAGGCACAGCCATCCCGCGTACCACGAGCGCAGGTAGCGCCGGTCGATCGACCGGGCCAGGAAGGCGCAGAGGCCGGCGATCAGGGTGATGCCGACGGCCTGGATGGCCAGGCCGAGATGGCGGGTGACGTCCCCCGGCACGAAGACCTCCTTCGCTCAGTCGCCGCCCAGTATGTTCCCGATGTCGCAGCTCATGGCTCAGGCTCCCCGTGTTAGAGTCGCGCGCATGCCCGATTCCGAGATCGCGAAGGTCTTCCAGGGCCTGCCCAGGCGCTTCCAGAAAGGCAACGTCAAGAAGCCGCGCACGTTCTACTTCTCGCTCGACGACGAGAAGTGGACGGTCTCCCTCACTCCCGACAAGTGCGAGGTCAAGGAGGGCAAGCCCGCCGAGGACGTCGACTGCTTCTTCAAGGCCTCGAGGCAGATGTTCCTCGACGTCTGGAACGGCAAGCACACGCCCTCGGCGAAGGACTTCCTCACCGGGTCCATCAAGAGCAACAACCCGCTCCTCCTGAAGGATTTCGTGGAGGCTTTCAAGAAGAGCTGAGCCCTCCGGTCACGGCCGCTTCATGGTCAGGGGATCGCGCAGGGGCAGGACCAGGATCGGCCGCCCCTCGGCCAGCGCCTTGAAGCTGGTTTCGTGCTTGCCGTCCCCGAGGTCGATCTCCTTCTGGTCGCCCACGACCAGCACCACCATCCGGGCGGGGTCGAGGTACTTCTGGGCCACGCGCTGCACGTCGGCGGGGGTGACGTTGCGGATGCGGTCGCGATAGGTCGCCCAGTAGCCCGGATCCCGCCGCGTGTACTCGTCGGCGGCGAAGATCGCGACGGTCTGCGCCTTGGAATTGAACGTGCTCGGGAAGGTCTCGATCAGGCTCTTCTTGATGGTGTCGAGCTCCTCCTCCGTCACCGGGGCCTGCCGGATCTTCTTGATCTCCTCCAGCACGAGCTGGGCGGCGTAGGTGACGGACCGGCTCTTGGACTGGAACTCGGCGCGGAACGCGCCCGGGTAGTAGATGCCGAAGCGTAGCCCCGAGCCCGCGGAGTAGGCCAGCCCCTCGTCCGAGCGCACGGTCTTCATGATGCGGGACGTGAAGCCGCTGCCCCCCAGGATCTCGTTCATGACCTCGAGCGCGTAGACGTCGGGATCGCCGCGGCGGACGGAAGGCAGCCCCATCGACACCCGCCCCTGGTTGACGTCCTTCTGGATGCGGTAGATGCCGGCGGCGGCGGTGTGGATCTCGGACGGCACCGGGGGCACGGGGGCGGCCGTCCCCGGCCAGCCGGCAAAGGCCGCCTCCAGCTTCTGGACCATCACCGGCCGCGAGAAGGAGCCCGACACCGCCGCGATCATGTTCGCGGGATGGAAGTACTTGCGGTGGAAGTCGACCAGGTCCTGGCGCGTCAGCGACTGCACGGAGGCGGCGGTGGTGAAGCGGTTCGAGAAGTGATCCTCGCCGTACAGGAGGACGTTCCACTCCCGCGCCTCCACGTCCTCCGAGTCGTCATTGCGCTTCTTCATCGCCTGCAGGGCCTGCTCCCTGGCCAGGGCCAGGCGGTCCTCCTGGAAGCGCGGCTCGCGCAGCATCTCGACGAAGACCTTGAGCGACTCGTCGAGGTTGTCGCGCAGGCAGTTCAGGGTGGCGCGCCCGGCGGTGTCCCCGATGCTGGTGCCGACGGTGGCGGCCAGGAAGTCCAGCTTCTCGTCGAGCTGCTCGGCGGTGAGGGTGCGCGACCCGCCCCGACGGATCTGCTGGCCCGTGAACGAGGCCAGGCCCTGCTTGCCCGCGGGCTCCAGCCAGGAGCCGGCGCGGATGGTGAGCTCGATGTTGACGAGGGGGAGGGTCGGGTCCTCCGCGACGTAGACGACCATCCCGTTCTGGAGGACGACGCGAAAGTCCTTCGCCGCCGGCGGCGTGTACACGATCGGCTTGAAGACGAGCTTCTCCGGGTTGTCGGGGATGGCCTGGGCGAGCAGGGGCGAGACGGCCAGGACGGGCAGGCCGAGGACGGCCAGGGCGAAACCGGCGCGATGCGTTCTCACTTCTTCTGCCCCACGCCGGCCACGGCGCCTGCTTCCTTGCGGAGGAAGATGCCCACCGTGCGGTTCTCCCTGGTGAGGTACTGCTGCGCCGCGCGCTGGAGGTCGGCCGCGGTCACCCGGTCGACCTCCTCCGCGTAGGTGTTGATGTAGCGCCAGTCCCCGAGCCCGTCGTAGACGAGGAGCTGGATGGCGATGGAGAAGGGCGAGGAGAGGCGGCGGAAGGCGTTGGCCTTGGCCTGGTTCTTCACCTTCTGGAGCTCCTCCGCCGTGATCGGCTCCTTCTTGAGCGTCTCGAGCTCCTCGTAGACGGCCTGCTCCACTGCCGCCGGGTCCTTGCCCTCCTTGACCGTGCCCTCCACCTGGATGATCCCCTCGTACTTCTTGAGGTCCACCGAGGCCTGTACCTCGTTGGCGATCTGCCGCCCGCTGACCAGCCCCTTGTAGAGGCGGCCAGTGCGGCCGAACAGGATGTCGGTCAGGACGTCGACCACCGTCCGGTCCTTGTGCACGAAGGGCACCCCGTGCCACCAGATGCGCACGGTGGGCGAGGTCTCCGCCTCCGCGTTGAAGCGCTTCTCCGCGATCTGCGGCGGCTCCGTCGTCACCATCTCCGGCGGCTCCGTGCCGCCGCGCGGGATGCGTCCGAAGTAGCGCTCCAGCAGCGGCCGCACCACCCTGGGGTCGAAGTCGCCGACGAGCACGCCGGTCAGGTTGTTGGGCGCGTAGTAGGTCCCGAAGTAGGCGTCCGCCTGCGCCTTGGTGATGCTGGAGACGTCGGAGGGCCAGCCGATCACCGGCCACTTGTAGGGGCTGGCCTCCCAGAAGGTGGCGTTGAAGGCCTCGTCGTACTTGCCGAGCGGCGTCGACTCCGTCCGCATCCGGCGCTCCTCGTAGACGACGTCGCGCTCGGAGTAGAACTCGCGGAAGACCGGGTTCATGAGCCGATCGGACTCCAGCCAGGACCAGAGCTCGATCCGGTTGGAGGGGACGCGCACGAAGTAGACCGTCTCGTCCTCGTTGGTGAACGCGTTGAGGCCCTCCGCCCCGTTCTTCGTGTAGATGAGGGTGAGGTGGTCCTTGACCTGGATCTCGCGCTGCTGGGCCACCAGCTCGTCGAAGCGCTTGTCCAGCTCGCGGTAGCGCGGGGTCTGGCTCTCCGGCTTCGCGAGGTCGTCGACCTCGCCCCTGCGCAGGCGGTCGCGCATCGCCTTCAGCTCGTCCCGCATCTGGGCGCGGACCTTCTCCTGCTCGTCGATGATGCGGAGGTCGGCCGTGATGTCCGTGGTGCCGATGGTGCGCGTGCCCTTGAACATCATGTGCTCGAACAGGTGGCTCATCCCGGTGATGCCCTCGCGCTCGTTGGCCGAGCCCACGTGGGCCACCCAGCCTCCGACCACGGTGGGGGAGTCGTGGCGCTCGAAGAGCAGCCAGCGCATGCCGTTGGGCAGCGCGAGCTCCTGTACGTTGATCTGGGGAGTCTCGGCCGCGGCCGCCGGCCGCGGCCATCCGGGCACGAGGAGGGTCGAAGCGAGGGCGAGGAGGCCCAGACGTCGGGAGGCGGCCAGGTTCATGGAAGTGGGCTCCAACATCAGGCAGTGAAGACGTCGAGCGCGTGCTCGGTCACGTAGAAGAGCGCGACCCCGAGGAAGACGACCAGGGGCATCCGCAGCCCGCGCTCCTCGTTGACTTCCGGGATGAGGTCGCTGGCCGCAACGTAGAGTGTAACGCCCGTCGAGAGCGGAAGCGCATAGCCGACCGCGCCCGTGAAGCGGTTCATGGTCAGGACACCGGCCATGGTGGCTCCGGCCAGGACGAAGGCGGAGGTGAGGGCGGCCTTCTGTCCCTGGCCGGACGCGATCGCGATGGAGGCCACCGTCACCCCTTCCGGGATCTTGTGCAGCACGACCGCGAAGAAGACGAGGAGGCCGAGGGGGGCCGAGATGAGGAACCCCGAAGCGATGGAGACGCCGTCGAAGAAGGTGTGGATCGAGAGGCCGACCAGGGCGGAGATGCCGACGGCCGGGTTCATCATCACGTCGTCGTGGCGCTCCTCCCCGAAATGGAAGTGCGGGGCCAGGGTGTGCTCGAAGAACTGCACGAGGAAGTAGCCGGCCAGGATCAGCGCGGGGGCCGAGCTGGACAGGGCGAAAGAGGCCGGCATCATGCGCAGGAAGGTCGCCGCCAGCATGAAGCCGGCCCCGAGGCCCACGAAGTACTTCAGGAACATCTCGTTCCAGTGCCGGCGCGAGACCACCACCATGCCGCCGATCACGTTGGCGGCGGCGGCGGTGGCGCCGAAGGCGAGGCTCAGCGCCAGCGGAGAGGACATGTCCATCGGGGAACGCGGACGATAGCACCCGCAGCGGAGGCGTTTCAAATCCGCGGGTGCGGTAGAGTGCGGCCTCTGCAGAGCATGGGGGACTCGCCGACGAGGCGCGCGAGGGTCCGCACGGCGTGGAGGCAGGACCGGGCGAGACCGGCTACGCGGTTTACATCCCGGACGGCAGCCGGAGCGGCGCGTCGGAGAGGTTCACGCTGCGGCACCTCGGCGCGCGATGGGTGATCACCGGCCATACCGGCGTCGCCGTCAACTAGCGCGAAGCTCCGTCCCAGAGCGGTCCGAATCCTCCGTTGTGTCCGCGGCCGCCCCCGGTGTGACCACGCGGAACTTCCGTGGATCGCCGGGCGTCTGATCTCTTCGGGAAGCGATGGAAACCATGGCAGTGACAATGCTCACACCGAGGGAGATACCCACCGCGGATGTGCGGGCCCGCGAGACGGCCGCGCCCGTCCTGACCGTGAGTCGCTGGCGCCGCGTCCCCTTCCAGCTCACGCGGCGCAACGTGGTCCCCTGGCTCGTGGTCAAGGGGGCGCTCACCGCCCTGGTCTTCCTCGGCCAGATGGGTGTCTGGACCGCCTTCGTGGTGGACACCGCCGTCTCACTGGCCGTGGTCTTCTACGGCTGGCGTCTGGCCCGCCGCCAGGCCTGACCGCACCGCGAACAGCCGGGGCGCCATCACCGCGCCCGTCCCCGAGAACCGGCAGGCCAGCACGCGCACTCCCGGTGCCACCTCCGTGCATCGGCGCACCTTCGCCGCGAGGCGGAACTCCAGCGAGGCGTCGTATCCGTAGGGAGTCAGCGCGATGTCACCCCCGGGAGCGACCGCGGCCGACGTCTCGACCCGGCAGCCGGTGGCGCTCACGTCACGCAGGAGGCCGGCCACGGCGCTCCCGTCCGGCAGATGGACGTCCATGCGCATCAGCAGCGGCCGCCGGCGCCGGAGCCGCCGCTCGAGGGTGCGGCCTCCGCCGCGCCAGCGCGCGAGGCGGGCCACCGTCGCGCGGAGCACGGCCGGGTCGAGGGGCGGGCAGAAGCAGGCGGCGGCGCCGTGGGCGAGGGCGGCGGTGAATCGCTCGATGTCGCGCTCGTGGTCCACGACGACCAGGGGGACGGGCCCGAGCCTGGGGTCCGCGCGCAGCCGGTCGAGCGTGGCCAGGAGATCCTGGCGCCGGCGCCGCTCGTGGAGGACGACGACCTTGGGCACGGGCCCCGGCCCCCAGGGGAGCGCGTCGGCGAGCGGCCGCACCGCCACCTGAAGACCGCTCGGTCGCAGCGCGTCCTCGAGCCACGCGCCGTCCTCCGGGCACCCGCCCATCACCAGGATCACCCGCGCCTCCCTGCTTACAGTGTGGACGGTCACAGCCGCCCCGGGCGTCGTCGTCGTCGTTTTGACGGTCCGCGGCGCGCGGATGGATAATCGACCTCCCTCCGGATCGAGGTAGATGCTGATCGGGCTCCTCACGTTGGCGCTGGCCGGATCACCCCAGGTGCCGGCGGCACCTCCGGCCCCGGCTCCCCGCGCGCCGGCGTCGCCGGAGCCCGCCGCCACCCCCGAGCCCGGCGCGGCCGAAGAGTCCGCCCTTCCCCCCGAGGCGGTTCCGGAAGCCGAGGAGCTGCCGGCGGGAACGCCGACGATCACGCTCGCGCGCGCGGTGGCCACGGCCATGGAGCGCAACTTCGGCGTGCTCAACTCCGCGGACGCGGTGACCACCTCGCGGCTGCGGGAAGGGGTGAGCCGCGCCCAGTTCTACCCGAAGGTCACGCCCAGCTACCAGCGCTCCTCGGAGAACTCGCAGTTCGGGTTCGACGCCCAGCAGAAGGTGCCCTGGAGTGGCGGCACCGTCACTGCGTCCGCCCAGATGCGCTCGACCCTGTCGAACCTGGACACGGTGGAGACGAGCCCGCTCCCCCGCGCCTCGGACTTCCGCCTGCTCCTCACCCAGCCCCTCCTGCGCGGCTTCGGGCCCAACGCGACCTTCAACGACCTGCGGAACAGCCGCCGCGGCCGCGAGGCGCAGGAGCGGCAGTACGAGCTGGGGCGGCAGCGACTGGTCGTGGACGTCACCCGCTCGTACTACCAGGTCCTCCAGCAGCGGCAGCTCCTGGCCGTGGCCCGCCAGAGCCTGGCCCGCAGCGAGGGCCTGCGGCGGGCCTCGTCCGCGCGCCTCGAGGTCGGCCTGGTGAGCAAGCTCGACGTCTATCGCGCGGAGCTGCAGGCCTCGCAGGCCCAGGAATCCATGGTGCGGGCGGAGACCTCCCTCGAGTCGGAGCTGGAGCGCTTCCGGACCCTGCTCGGCCTCTCCCCCGCGGACCCGCTGCAGCCGGAGGCCCTGGCGATCCCGGAAACGGTCCAGGACGACGTCGAGCCGGTCGAGGTGCTGATCCAGCGCGCGCTCGAGAACCGTCTCGACCTCCTCGAGACGCGCGACGAGGTCGGCGATGCCCGGCGCTCGGCCTCCCTGGCCAAGCAGAACCTCCTGCCCCAGCTCGACGTCAACGTGGGGGTCACCCAGTTCGGAACCGGCACCACCTTCGGCCACTCCATCAGCACGGGCGACCGGCAGGTCAACGTCTTCTTCAGCACCTCCTATCCCATCGAGCACTCCAGCGATTCCGCCAACAAGGCCTCCGCGGAGCTCGACGTCGCCACCCGTGAGCGGACGCTCCGCCAGCGGCAGCTCGACGTGGAGGCGGAGGTGCGGACGGCGGTGCGCGAGATGCGCAGCATCCGCAAGAGCATCGACCTCCAGCGCAAGGGCGTGGAGGTGGCGGAGCAGCAGCGCCGGCTGGCCACCCTGCGCTACCAGCGCGGCCTCGCTTCCAACTTCGACGTGGTGGACGCCGAGGGCAGCCTCGTCGTCGCCCGCAGCGCGCTGGTCGGCCTGGTCACGAGCTACCAGGTGGCCCGCGTGGACCTGATGCGGGTGACGGGCACGCTCGAGGTGGACGCGGAGCCGGCCCCGTGAGCACGCCCGCTCCCGCCGGCGGCGAGAAGCTCGGGCGCGCCCTGGGCGCGGCGCGCGCGCGGCTCACGCTGGTGGCCCGCTCGGCCGCCCGCGAGGCGCGCCCCTGGCTGCGGCGCGAGAACTGGACTCGGGAGAACCTCGTCCTCCTCCTCTCCGGGGCCCGCGAGCGCCCGCTCCGGACCCTGTTCGTCGTGGCCGCCCTCGCCCTCGCGGTGGGGACCGCGGCCTGGCTGCTGCGCAACCGGCTCCCCGCGGGCATCGCCACCGCGGTGGTGGAGGAGGCTCCCTTCGACGTGAGCGTCGTGGAGTCGGGCACCCTCCAGGCCCTGCGCTCCATGACCTACGCCTCCACCATCCAGAGCAACCAGGCCAAGATCATCGCCATGGTCCCCGAGGGCAAGCTGGTCCAGAAGGGCGACATGCTGCTGCTCTTCGACGGGGCTCCCTTCGAGGAGGAGATCCGCAAGAGCCAGGCCCAGCTCTCGCAGGCGGAGGCGGACGTCCAGAAGGCGCAGCAGGACTTCAAGCTCCAGGTCATCCAGAACCAGGAGGAGCTGGCGGCGGCGCGCCAGAAGGTGGAGCGCAGCCGGCTGGAGCTGGCCGACGTCACCGCGGGCAAGGGCCGGCTCCATGAGGAGGAAGCGGCAGCGGCGGTGTCCAACGCCGAGCGCGACCTGGCCAAGGCCCTCGGGAACCACGAGGACCTCAAGCCGCTCCTGGCCGAGGGGTTCATCACCAAGCAGGAGCTGGAGCGGGCGTCCCAGGCCGTGGACCGCGCGAGGGAGGACCTCGAGCTGGCCAAGCGCCGGCGGTCCGCCCTCGTCGAGTTCGGCCGGCCCCTGGAGCTGTCGCAGGCGGAGGCGGACGCCAACCTCACCCGGGAGAGCGCGCGCCAGCTCGAGGCGGCCGCGGCCTATCGCCTGGAGCAGAAACGGGCGGCGATCACGGGCGCGGAGAGCCGGATCGCGGAGGCCAGCGCCAAGCTGGCCCTGGCCAAGCAGCAGCTCGCGCGGACGGAGGTGCGGGCGGACGTGCCCGGCATCGTCGTCTACAAGGACGTCTTCTTCGGGTCCGAGCAGCGCAAGCCCCAGGTCGGCGACCAGGTCTGGGCCAACCAGCCTCTCCTCATCCTCCCCGACGTCTCGAAGATGGTGGTGGAGACGCGCGTGCGCGAGACCGACATCCACAAGGTCGAGAAGAACCAGAACGTGTCCGTGCGCGTGCAGGCCTATCCCGACCTCAAGCTCACTGGCACCGTCACCCTGGTGGGGACGCTGGCCCAGGAGGAGAAGGAGCGGCGTGGGGTCAAGTTCTTCGGGGTCACCGTCCAGGTGAACGAGTCCGACGGCCGCCTCCGGCCGGGCATGACGGCGGCGGTGGAGATCCAGGTCGAGCGCCGGCTCCAGGCCCTGCGCGTCCCCCTGGAAGCCGTGTTCGAGCGCGACGGCCGGCACGTCTGCTACGTGGCCACGCGGAGCGGGCTGGTCGCGCACGAGGTCGTGCTCGGGCCGTCCAACCGCGACTTCGTGGTGATCGAGAAGGGCCTGCGGCGCGGGGACCGCGTGGCCCTGCGCGATCCCTCCGCCGCCCCCTCGGACTTCGGCTCGCTCACGTCCTCCTGAGAGCGCCGGTGGCGCTCCCATGACGGGTGCGGCGGCTCCCCTCGTCGACCTGCGCGACGTCGGCAAGGCCTACGTCCGCGGCACCCGCGAAGTGGTCGCCCTGCGCGAGGTCACCCTGCAGATCGAGGAGGGCCAGTCCGTCGCGATCATCGGCCCCTCCGGCTCCGGCAAGTCCACCCTCCTGAGCATCCTGGGCTGCCTGGATCGCCCGACCACCGGGGAGTACCGCCTGGGCGGCGCGGCGGTGGCCGGGCTGGCCGACGAGCAGCTCTCGCGCCTGCGCAACCGCAGCATCGGGTTCGTGTTCCAGGCCTTCCACCTGATCCCGCAGCTCACGGTGGCGGAGAACGTCGAGACGCCGCTGCTCTACGCGAGCCTGCCCCCCGCGCGCTGGCGCGAGCGCGCGCTGAGCTGCCTCGAGCGGGTGGGGCTCGTGCACCGCGCCGACCATCGGCCCTCCGAGCTCTCGGGAGGGGAGGCGCAGCGGGCGGCCATCGCGCGCGCCCTGGTGACGGAGCCGCGGCTGGTGCTGGCGGACGAGCCCACCGGCAACCTGGACAGCGTGACCGGCGAGGAGATCGCGCGCCTCCTGGAGGCGCTGCATCGCGACGGCCGGACGGTGGTGCTGGTGACCCACAACGACGCGCTGGCCGCCCGGGCCCAGCGCATCGTCAAGCTGCGCGACGGGCGCGTGGAGTCCTCGTCGTGAGCTCGTCGCCCGGCGTGCTGCTGCGCCTGGGCCTGCGCAGCCTCCTCGTGCACAAGCTGCGGTCGGTGCTCTCGATCCTGGGAGTGGTGTTCGGAGTGGCGGCGGTGACGGCGGTGTCCGCGGTGGGGGAGGGGGCCCGGCGGGAGGCGGTGGCCCAGATCGGGAGCCTCGGGATCGACACCGTGACCATGCGCGCGCGTCCCGTTCCCGGCGCGGGCCCCGGCACGGGGGGCGCTGGCCCCGCCGCCACCGCTGCCGGCTCGGCCGCGAGCGCCTCCTTGGGCGGGCTCAGGCTGCGCGACGCGGAGGCCGTGCGCGCGGTGGTGCCGCACCTGGTCGCGGCCGCGCCCGTGCGCGAGGCCGCCCTCTCCGCGGAAGCGGGCGGGCGGGCCACCGACGCGGGCGTGGTCGGCACCACCGCCGCCTATCGCGACGCCGCCCGCCTTCAGCTCTCGGCCGGGCGCTTCCTGGCCGACGTGGACGTCGAGGACGGCAAGCGCGTGGCCGTGCTGGGAGCGACCATCGCCAACGCGCTCTTCCCGTTCGAGCCGCCGGTGGGACAGCGCCTGACCCTGGGCGGCGACTGGTACGACGTGGTCGGCGTCGCCGAGGGGCGCGCGGTCACCTCGCGCGGCCGGCCGGGGCCGATCCGCACGCGCGACGTCAACCGCGCGGTGTTCGTGCCCCTGACCGCGCTCGACCGCGGCGGCGACGGACGCTCGGACGGCATCGACGAGATCGTCCTGCGCGTGGACGACGGCGAGCGCGTGGGGGCGGCGGCGGACGTGGCCCGCCGCGTCCTCGAGCGCACCACCGGCACCGCGACCTTCGACGTCATCGTGCCCCGCGAGATCCTGCGCCAGAAGGAGCGCACCCAGCGCATCTTCAACGTCGTCACGGGGGCCATCGCCGCCATCAGCCTGCTCGTGGGCGGCATCGGGATCATGAACATCATGCTGGCCAGCGTGGCCGAGCGCACGCGCGAAGTCGGGATCCGCCGCGCGGTGGGCGCGGCCCGGCGCGACATCGCGGCCCAGTTCCTCGTGGAGTCGTCCCTCCTCACGTCGGTGGGCGGCGTGATCGGGGCGGTGCTCGGGGTCGGCGGGTCGTTCGCGATCCAGGCCCTGGCCGGCTGGCCCACCGCGCTCTCGCCGGGGATGCTGCTGGCCGGCCTGGTGGTCGCGCTGGGGGTCGGGATCGGGTTCGGGTTCTACCCGGCCTGGCACGCCGCGCACCTGGAGCCGATGGAGGCGCTGCGGTCGGAGTAGAGACGTCGCGGGAGCCGGCTTTCAGGCCAGGCGCAGCGGGAAATGGCGCGAGACCGCTTCGTCAGCCTCCCGGCTCGCCCCCACGCGGTCCCGCCGCAGGGCGAGCGACCAGACCGAGGTGTCGACCAGGATCACTTCCGGGCGCGCTCGCGCTTGTAGTCGAAGCGCGGATCCCAGTCCAGCTTCCCGAACAGTCCCATGATCCGGCGCTGCTTGCGCCTCGACACGTACTCCCGGAGGGCGGCGTTGACCGTCTCCCGCTTCGTCTTCTCGCCGGAGAGCCGGACCGCTTCCTCGAGCAGGGCGTCGTCGATGTTCAGGTTGGTCGGCATTGTGTGAACACCTCCACAGGAGTGTACACAGCCGATCGGACTCCGTCCAGGCTCCGCGGTCATTGACGAGCCCCCGCGCCTCGGCCGATCATGCGGCCTCTTCCCTGGAGGCACCCTTGAAGCCATCGACCGCCCTCGTCCTGCCCTGCCTTCTCCTCGCGTCCACCGTGCAGGCCAAGCCCAAGAAGGCGCCCGCCGCGCCCTTCACCGTGGTCGAGGCCAGCATCGCCGACATGCAGAAGGCGCTCGCGGAGAAGAGGGTCACCTCGCACGAGCTGGTCCAGCAGTACTTGACCCGCATCGCCACCTACGAGGACAAGCTCAACGCCGCGATCACCGTGAACCCGAAGGCGCTCGAGCAGGCGGATGCCCTCGACCGCGAGCGGGCGGCGAAGAAGATCCGTGGCCCGCTCCACGGCATCCCCATCGCGCTCAAGGACAACATCCACACCACCGACCTGCCGACCACGGGCGGCGCGCTGGCCTTCGACGGCTACGTCCCGCCCTACGAGGCCACCCTGGTCAAGAACCTGCGCGACGCGGGCGCGATCATCGTGGCCAAGACGGGCATGACCGAGCTGGCCAACTGGGTGGCGGGCGCGCCCTACCCGATGCCGGCGAACTACAACTCCCTCCATGGTTACGGCTACAACCCCTACGACCCGCGGCGCGATCCACGCGAGGGGACCTTCGACGGGCGCCCCGCTCTCTTCACCGGCGGCTCGAGCTCCGGAGTCGGCACCTCCGCCAGCTTCTGGGCCGCCAACGTCGGCACCGAGACCTCGGGCTCGATCCTCAGCCCCGCGAACCAGAACATGCTGGCCGGCATCAAGCCCACCGTGGGCCGGATCAGCCGCTACGGCGTCATCCCCATCGTGGCCGACCAGGACACGCCGGGGCCCATGGCGAAGACGGTGACGGACACCGCCATCCTGTTCGGTGTCCTCGAGGGGCCGGCTCCCGACCCGAGCGACGAGGCCACCAAGGCCTGCGCGCCTCCCCCTGGGCACGACTACACGAAGTTCCTGAAGGCGGACGCGCTCAAGGGCGCGCGCATCGGCATCCCGCGCGCGTTCTACTACGACAAGGCCACGCCGCCGGGGGCGACGGAGGCGCGGGGTGGGCTCAACCCCGACCAGGCGAAGGTCATGGCGGAGGCGATCGACGTCTTGAAGCAGCAGGGCGCGGTGATCGTGGACCCCGCGGACATCCCGAGCGTCGTGGAGAAGGAGCGCGAGAAGAACCTGCTGAACTGGGGGACGTGCTCGGGGGCGGAGCAGGGGCGCGGGCGCGACAACGACTGCTCGGTCGTCCTCAAGTACGGGATGAAGCGCGACTTCAACAAGTGGCTGGCCAGCCTGGGGGCCTCCGCGCCGTTCAAGACGCTGACCGACCTGCGCATCTGGAACATGACCCACCAGCGCGCGGGCGCGGTCAAGTACGGCGAGTCGAACCTCGACATCTCGGACGAGATGGACGTCGCGACGGACAAGCAGCGCTACGAGGAGGACCGGGCCAGGGACGTCGCGCTCACCGCCACCCACGGCATCGACGAGGTCATGAAGGCGCAGAACCTCGACGCGCTCGTCTTCCCGGGCCCGAGCGGGGCCGCCATCGCGGCCAAGCCGGGCTATCCGACGGTGATCGTGCCCTTCGGCACGGTGCCCAACGCGCCGACTCCGGCCTTCCCGGAGGGCTTCAACGCGAAACCCGCGCCGCTGGGCGTGAGCTTCACGGGGATGGCCTGCAGCGAGCCGCGGCTGATCGCGCTGGGCTACGCGTTCGAGCACGCCACGAAGCGGCGGGTGCCCCCACCGCTGTTCCCCTGAGGTCCCGGACCTCTCGCCGCTAGTCCTGGAAGGTCTTCGCCGCCTCCACCGCCGCCGCGACCTGGCGCCCGTTGGGGTTGACGCAGGCGCGCCGCTCGCACAGGAAGTCGAGGGCGGCGTCTGCGCCGCGCTCGCGGTATTCCCCGGTCAGGAGATGGGCGAGCACGAGGGTGGACGAGCGACCGACGCCGGCCATGCAGTGGACGAAGACGGGCATCTTCGCCTGCTCGCACTGGCGGAGGAAGGCGATGCCCATGCGCAGGTGGGCCGGGCTCGGCGCATCGTGGTCGGCGGTGGGCAGCCAGAGGAAGGCCTCGAACGTCCAGGGATCCGCCCCCTCCTGCTTCATGTCCACGCAGGCGCGCACGCCCTCGGCCTTGAGCCGGTGGTAGTCGTCCAGGCTCGCGATGCGCGAGCCGAGGTAGATCAGGTCGGTGACCCGGTCGAAGGAGACCCTGGGCTCAGGGAACCGGATCATGGAAACGCTCGCTCAGGTCGACCAGGGTCTTGAGGCCAAAACCCAGGGCACCCGCCTCGTAGTACTTCCAGTCCTTCTCCTTGAACATCGGTCCCGCGATGTCCAGGTGGGCCCAGAGAGCGCCCTTGGGCACGAACTCGCGCAAGAAGAGGGCGGCCGTGATCGCTCCGGCCAGGCCCCCCGACGCGATGTTGTTGATGTCGGCGTACGGGCTCTTGAGGGCGTCGCGGTACTCCTCGACCAGGGGCAGCTCCCAGAAGGCCTCGCCGTGGTTCTCGCCGGAGCGGATGACGCGGCGGATCAGCTCGCGGTCGGTACCGAGCACGCCCGCCACCGAGGGCCCGAGCGCGCGCAGGCAGGCCCCGGTGAGGGTGGCGATGTCGACGACGTGGGTGGCGCCCTCCTCGCCCGCGCGGTGCAGCCCGTCGGTGAGGACGAGGCGGCCCTCCGCGTCCGTGTTGTCGACCACGATGGACTTGCCGTTCTTGGCCGTGAAGATGTCGCCCGGCCGCTGGGCGTTGGCGTCGGGGAAGTTCTCCGCGCAGCAGAGGATCCCCACCACCTTGACGTCGGGAGCCAGCCGGCCCAGGGCGCGCATGGTGTAGAGCACGGCGGCGGCGCCGGCCATGTCGCCCTTCATCTCCCACATGTGGTCGCTGGGCTTGAGGCTGATGCCGCCGGTGTCGAAGGTGATGCCCTTGCCGACCAGGGCCAGCGTCTCCTTCGAGGGCTTGCGGGGCACGTGGCGGAGGATGACCATCCGCGGCGGGTGGGCGCTGCCCGCGCCGACGCGCAGGCAGCCCAGGTAGCCGCGGGCCTTGAGGCCGGCGGGGTCGAGGGTCTCGATCTCGAGGCCCGTCTCCTTGGCCACTTCCGCCGCGCGGTCCGCGATGTACTCCGGCGTGCAGACGTTGCCGGGCTCGTTGATGAGGTCGCGGGCGCGGTTGACGTTCTCGCTCACCCAGGCGTAGCGCGCCTTGCGCGCCTCCGCATCCGCGCTGTGGTCGGGGTGGACCAGGATCGTGACCTGGGCCTCCTTGAGCAGGAACTCGTCCTTCTCCTGCTTGTAGCGGTCGAAGGTGTAGGCACCGAGGATCGCGCCCTCCGCGACCTTGCCCACCAGGGGGGCGGCGGCGGCCGCGTTCATCACGATGCCGATGCGCGGGAGGTGATAGTCGCGGGCCAGGCGCAGGGCGCGCGCGGTGAACGTCTTCACGTTCTCCCAGAGGTTCCAGCTCTTGAGGCTGGGGCTCCAGTAGGCGACGAGCGCTCCCGCGGGTGCGCCCGCGGCCAGGGTGGCGAAGTACTCGCGCTTGAGCGTCTTCTCGCGGAACTGCGCGGCCGCGCGCTCCACGTGGGCGCGCACCCCGGGGTCGTCCACCTCGTGGAGGGCCTGCTCTTCGTCCAGGACGAACACGAGCAGGTCGACGGACGTCTGCGACACCGGCGTGAAGGCGAGCTTGATGTTCATCGAGAGGTCCCTCGAGTCGCGGTCGGGAGGGGCTTGATTATACTGCGCGGATGGCCCCCGGCAAGGTCGCCGTCTTCGGCGTGCCGACCGCCGCCGGCGCGCGCGCGAGCGGCCTCGAGCGCGCTCCCTTCGCCCTCCGGGAGGCGGGGCTGCTCACCCGTCTGCGCGCGCTCGGGGCGCGGGTGGTGAACCTCTCCGACCTCTCGCTGTTCCCTTACCGGCCGGACCCGGCGCATCCCCAGGCCCGCAACGCGGAGGTCGTCGAGTGCGCGTTGCGCGCCGCCGCCGACGAGATGACGCGTGCCCTCGCGGAAGGGTTCACGATCGTGCTCGGCGGCGACTGCACGCTGGTGGCGGGCACGGTGGCGGGAGCGCGCCGCGCCCTCGGCGTCCCGGTGGGGCTCGTCTACATCGACGCCGACGCCGACCTCAACACGCCGGAGACCTCGCCGTCCGGCTACCTCGACGGCATGGCCCTCGCCCTCGCCCTCGGCCGCGGTCCGGCGGCCCTGGCCTCCGCGGGCGGCCCGCCTCCGGCCGTCGCGCCCGAGCACGTGTCCCTGGTCGGATTCCGCGCCGTCGATCCGGGCGAGCGAAAGGCCCTGGGCGACCTCGGCCTCGCCCTGCCCGCCCCGGCCGCCCGCCGCCTGGGCATGCGCGTAGCGGCCGCCCTCGCCCTCGATGGCGTGGGCAACGGCGACGGCCCGGTGCTCGTCCACCTCGACGTGGACGTCATCGACTCCGCGGAGATGCCGGCCAAGCAGTTCCTCACCGCCGGCGAGGCGCTCACCTACGCGGAGGTGTGCGACCTGGTGACCGCGCTCGTGGCCTCTCCGCGGGTGGTCGCGCTCGAGGTCACGGAATACGACCCCTCGCGCGACCCGGAAGGGGTCCACGCGCGCAAGGTCGTCGATCTGGTCGTGCGCGCGGCCGCCCGCCGCCTGGCTTGACCGCGCGCCGGACCGGCGCTGCCGCGGGCGCTTGCCGCCCGGGGTCCCCGGGGCGTATCCTCGCCGCGTCTTTCCGAGGGAGGTCGAAGGTGCGTCGATTGCTCGCCTTGAGCCTCGCCGCGAGCTTGTTTGGGGTCCCTTCCATCATCGCGCAGGCTCCCAGCTCCGATCCCGAGGTTCTCCGTGGCATCCGACAGGTCGAGGATGGTGATTACGATCCCGCCATCGTCACGCTCGACGCCGCGGCGCGGCGCCTGGCCGGCGATCCCGGCCGGGCCCGCGAGCTGTCCCAGGCCTATCTCTACCTGGGCATCGCGTACATCGGCAAGGGCCACGAGGCGGCGGCCAAGGCGAAGTTCCGGGAGGCCGTCGCTCAGATGAAGGACCTCACGCTCAGCCCCGACAAGTTCCCGCCGAAGGTGATCGACCTGTTCGAGGCCGCCCGGGAGGAGGCGCGCGCGCAAACCGCCCCTTCCGCGAGCCCCGTCCCCACGCCCGCGCCCACGGCCGCGGCGGCGACCTCGGGGACGCCGAAGAAGGGTGGCGGCGGCAAGACCATCCTGATCGTGGGCGGGCTGGCCGCGGCGGGGGCGGGGGTGGCCTTGGCCGCGGGCGGCGGCGGCGGGAGCAGCTCCAGCTCGAGCGCGACACCGTCCACCACGCCCACGCCGACTCCGTCGCCCTCCGGTCTCAGCACGCTGGAGCGCGCCGATTCCGTGCCCAACGGCGAGCAGCGCTTCTTCACGGTGACCGCGAGCAAGGTGGGCACGCTCCAGGCGAAGGTGATCTGGCAGAACCGCGACGTGAAGCTCGGCATCGACTGCCAGGAGAGCAACGCCCCCTACACCCCGTGCACCGGCAACTACGTGCGCGTCAACGACACCGAGGCCACCTACGCCACGCCGGTCCAGCCGAAGGAGTACCTGGTCGTCGTGAGCAACTATTCCGGCATGGCCGGCGCCGAGCGGTTCACGGTGCAGATCCAGTATCCGTGAGCGCCGCGGGCGCTCGCCTCCCGTGAATTGTCCATCCTGCGGGGTCGTGAACATCGCCGAGGCCCCGTCGTGCACGGGCTGCGGCACCGTGCTTCCGACCACGCCCACGCAGGTGGTGGTCACGGTCGACCTGCGGCCGGGAGCCCTCTTCGACTCCCGGTACGAGATCCTCGGCTCCCTCGGCCAGGGCGGGATGGGGATGGTCTACAAGGCGCGCGACCGGAGCCTGGACGAGATCGTCGCCATCAAGATCCTGCGGCCCGACTTCGCGCAGGACCCGCGGATGGCGGAACGGTTCAAGTCGGAGATCCGCCTGGCCCGGCGCGTGCGGCACCCCAACGTCTGCGCCATCCACGACTACGGCGAGGACCATGGCCTCCTCTACATCTCCATGGAGTACGTGGAGGGGGTGGACCTCAAGCGGGTCCTGCGCGAGCACGGCGCCTTCCCGCCCGAGGAGGCCTACCCGGTGGCCATCCAGATCGCGGAGGGTCTCCAGGCCGTCCACGACGCCGGGATCATCCACCGTGACCTGAAGGCCCCGAACATCATGAGCGACGGCGCCGGCCACACGCGCCTGATGGACTTCGGCATCGCCAAGCGCGAGGGAGAGGGGACGCGCACCGCCACCGGGCACATCGTCGGCACCCCCGAGTACATGAGCCCGGAGCAGGCGCAGGGCCATCGCGTGGACTTCCGCAGCGACATCTACGCGCTCGGCATCGTGGTCTACGAGATCTTCACCGGGCGGGTGCCGTTCCGCGGGGAGACGCCGATCTCGACCATCCTCAAGCACCTCCACGATCCGCCTCCGCTCGAACCACCCGAGGGCCTCGCCATCCCGGCCGCGGTGCGCGCGGTCCTGGGGCGGTGCCTGGCCAAGGATCCCGCGGAACGCTTCGCCTCCGCCCGCGAGGTGGCGGAAGCGCTCCGCGGCGCGCGGTCTCCGAGCCGCCGGCAGCAGCCGGTGCCCACCAGCGCGCTGCAGGCGCCGACGCTGGACGCGCCGACGAGGGTGGCGCCGCCGGTGACGCGCCTGGAGCACGGCGGCCCGCGCCGCTCCACCCTCCAGCCGTGGCTGCTCGCGGTGCCGCTGGTCGTGGTGTCGGCGGGGGTCGTGGTGTTGCGGTCGACGCGATCGGCGTCGCCGCCGTTGCCGGTGGCGCCGTCGGCCGTGCCCGCGGCGCCGTCGCCGATGGCCGCCCCGCCGACCACCGTCGTGGCCGCGGCTGCGCCCGCCACGCCTCCCCCGGCCACGCCTCCGCCCGCCGCGAGCCCCGACGTCCTCGATCGCCGCTCCGGCCTCGGACTGGCCGGCTCGTCACTCAAGGGCACGCATGCGCCCCCGGCGGAGCCGGTCGCGGCTCGCCCCCGGCCGCCCTCCACGGCCGCGGCCGTCCCTCCGCCCGTCGTCCCCGCGGTGACGACCCCGCCCTCCACCGTCGCCGCCGCCCCCGGCCTCCTGCAGGTCGCGGTGCGGCCGTGGGGCGAAGTGTCGGTCGACGGGCGCGTGATCGGAACCACTCCCCTCGACCACATCCCGCTGACGCCGGGCGCGCACGTGCTGCGCGTCCGCCATCCGTCCTACGAGGTGCTGGAGCGCCCGGTGACGATCCGTTCCGGCGAGACCGCGAAGGTCGTGGTCGACCTCCCGACCGAGGGCGTGCGGAAGCAGGACTAGCGACGCCTCTTCCGCGCGTCGCCTCAGCGCCGGCCCACCGCCAGCGCGACGAGCAGCAGGATCCCGAACAGCGCGAACACGAGGAGGCCGCCGTGCCGGCGGGGGCCGAGCAGGTACGTCGCCGCCCCGACCGCGACGTAGTACACCCCGACGATCGCGGCGATCCGCGTCGCCAGGGAGTCCTCGGGACGGGAGGCGTACGCCGTCCACACGAGGACGACGCTCAGGCAGAGGTTGCCGAGCATCCCGTAGGTCCAGGCGATACGCAGCAGGTCGGCCGTGCGCTCGCTGGCCTGCTCGCGCGAGAGCTCGGCCGGGAGCCGCGTGAACCCGCGGAAGAGCAGCAGGGCGTTGGCGAGCATCTGCAGCGTACCGATCGCGAGCACAGTGTAGCGGGCGAGGCCCGTCATGGTCGGGCCACCTCCCGGCCGGGAGGCGGGGCCGGCTCCGAGGGCTTGCGGGCGCGGATGTAGGCCCGCCGGCTCGGGTGCTCCACGTCGGGGTAGGGATCGCGCTCGCGCACCTCCTCGATCGTGAAGCCGGCCGCGCGCAGGTAGGCCGTCATCTCCTCCGTCTCGAAGAAGACGAAGTCCACCGAGACCCGGTGGCCCCACCACTCGTCGAGGTGCCGCGTCTCGGTGCCGAGGTGGAAGGCCAGGAAGAGCCATCCGCCCGGCCGCAGAGTCCGGCGCAGCTCGCGCAGGACGCCGATCACCGCTTCGCGCGGGATGTGGATGATCGAGTAGAACGCCACCATCGCGGCCCAGGTGGCATCCGGCACCTCCAGCCGGGCCATGTCGCCCTCGCGGAACGGGAGGCCGGGGTTGAGGCGCCGTGCGCGCTCGACCATCGCGGTGGACAGGTCGATGCCGGTGACGTCGACTCCCCGCTCGGACAGGTAACGGGTCACGTGACCGGGACCGCAGCCGACGTCGGCCACGGGGCCGGCCGCCCGAAGGTCCGCCGCGAACCGGTCGAGGAGCTCCCGGTCGAGCGGCTTGTGGCGCAGCTCGTCGAAGATGCGCTCGACGTACTCGTCCGCGACCGCGTCGTAGCTCGCGGCCACGGAGGAGGTGGCGGCGCCTTCGGCCGGTCGAGGCATCACGCGGCCCCGCCCTTCGCCGCCAGGTCTGCCCGCGCCTGATCGAGCGCTTCCTGGATCCAGGGGTGCCAGTCCTCGACGGCCGTCCCTTCCGGCGGCGTACGCATCAGGGCCTCGGTCAGGACCCCGACGGCGGCGGGGGAGGCCAGGGCCACGAGGCCGTCGAGAGCCTCCTTCCACACCGCCGGCTCCGGATCGCGCAGGGCTGTATCGAGCAGGCCGATCGCCTCCGCGGACCGCATCTGGCGCGCCATCTGGACCAGGGCGGCGCGGAGCGCCACGTCGCGCGCCTCCGCGAAGCGATGCTCCAGCTCGGGAAGCACCTCCGGCCCCAGCTCGATCAGCGCGTGGTAGGCCGCGGCCCAACCGCTCGAGGCCCACTCGCGCAAGTAGTGCTCGACGAGGGCGCGCAGCCTCCTCATCGCGGGGTCCGGCATGGGCCGAATGTACTCCCGATCCCCGGCCATTGTCCGGCTAGGACGCGGCCGCCGCCCGTGATCGGCGGCCGGCGCGGAAGACCCAGACGAGCACCCCCGCCAGCAGCGTGAGGGCGGCGACGATCGCGGCCGCGAACAGCCCGACCGTCGAGAGGAGGATGCTCCGGCGGTCCATGGTCGCGCCGAGGTCCAGGCCCCGGCCGGCCAGGCCCTCGGTCACGGTCTGGCGCCAGCCCACGATGTTGCCGCGCTCGACGCCCGCCACCGCGTTCCGATGCGAGTAGACCTTGCTCGGCAGGTGGAAGCGTACGGCCATGAGGCCGTCCCGCTGCTCGACCCGTGGGTCGGGAAGGCCCCGGGGTCGCGACCAGCGCCCGTCGAGGCGCAGGTTCTCGCCGTCCGGCCGCAGGGTGAGGGCGAGGTCGGGGAAGGCCGGCGTCCCGGCCAGGCGGTTCACGTCGGTGAAGTCCGCGGAGACGAACAGGTACGGGCGGCCCCCCCGGTGGGTGAGGGTCACTCGCCGCACGCGCAGGCCCGACGACTCGAACAGCCCGCGCACGGCCTGGCGCGCGGCGTCGGCGTCCGTGGCCTGGGCGCCGGCCAGTCCCTTCATCGACGCCCACAGCTCCGGGCGCCCGGTGACGTTGACCGTGCCCGAGCCGTCCACCCTCAGCCAGAACTCGTGCTCGTACTCGTAGACGACGCAGCCGCGCAGCGAGGCGGCGGCCAGGAGGACCAGCACGGAGCGCCACATGGACCGCGATTATAGAATCCCATGATGGCCCGACCGCGGACGGTGTACCTGATCGACGGCAGCGCGCAGCTCCACCGCGCCTACTTCGCCATCAAGGGCCTCGCCACCACCCGCGGCCTGCCCACCAACGCCGTCTACGGCTTCACCACGATGCTGCGCAAGCTCTACCAGGACGAGGACCCCGAGTGGGTCGGCATCTCCTTCGACCTGCCCGGGGCCACCTTCCGCCACCAGCAGTACACCGAGTACAAGGCCACCCGGCGGCGGATGGACGACGACCTCGCCGTCCAGCTCCCGTACGTCTCGCGGGTCTGTGAGGTCTTCGGCTTGCCCCGGATCGACGTGGCCGGGTTCGAGGCCGACGACGTCATCGCGACCCTGGCCCGCCAGGCCGTCGAGCAGGACCTCAAGGTCGTGGTCGTGTCCGGCGACAAGGACCTGCTCCAGCTCGTCAGCGACGACGTGCTCGTGATCAGCCCCGGGAGGGAGGGCGCGCCGTCCACCCTCTACGACCGGAGGATGGTCGAGGAGAAGTGGGGGGTGCCGCCGGAGCGCATCGTCGACGTGCTCGCCCTCGTGGGCGACAGCGTGGACAACGTGCCCGGCGTGCCCGGGATCGGCGAGAAGGGGGCGCGCGACCTCGTCCGCGAGTTCGGCACCCTCGAAGACGTGCTGGCGAACGCGGACAAGGTCAAGCGCAACGCCTACCGCGAGGGCCTGGTCAACCATCGGGACAACGCCGTCCTCTCCAAGCAGCTCGTGACGCTGCGCGCGGACGTGCCGGTCACCCTCGACCTCGAGAGCCTGAAGCGGCGGCCGCCCAACCGCGCGGCCGCGAACGGGCTCTTCACCGAGCTCGAGTTCGTCGCCCTGGCCAAGGAGTACGCGCCGGAGGCGGGGCCCAGCCGCACGCAATACGACGTCCTCACCGAGCCGGACGCGATCCGGAAGGCGGTGGCCGCCGCCCGCCAGGCCGGGAAGGTCGCGGTCTGCTTCGTGCGCGACCAGCGGGAGCCCATGCGCGCCCGGCCGGTGGGGGTGGCGCTGGCCTGGGAGCGCGGACACGCCGTCTACATCCCCCTCGGCCATTCGCCGCTCGAAGTCCCCGACGGCCGTCCCGCGTCCGAGCTGCTCGAGGTCATGCGGCCGCTGTTCGAGGACCCGTTGGTCCACAAGCTCTCCGCGCGCGGGAAGCACGACCGCATCATGCTCTGCGAGCAGGGGCTGGGCTGCGAGAGCCTGGGCTTCGACGCCCTCGTCGCCTCCTACCTCCTCAACCCGGGCCGCCGGCAATACAGCCTGGAGGACCTCGCCGTCGAGTTCCTGGGCGAGCGCCCGACTCCGTCGAGCCCGCTCGTGGAGGGCGGAGGGGAGGTCAGCCTCTCCGCCGCCGCCGCCGCCGCCACCCAGGATGCCGACTTCGCGCTGCGGCTGGAGGATCCGCTCACGCGCCGCCTGAAGGAGCAGGAGCTGGCCGACATCTACGCGCAGATGGAGCTGCCCCTGGTCGAGGTGCTGGCGGACATGGAGCGGGCCGGGGTCAAGATCAACGTGCCCTTCCTGGCCGACATGAGCCGGGACATGGAGCAGCAGATCGGCGACCTGACCGCGCGCATCCACGAGCTGGCCGGCGGCCCCTTCAACATCAACTCGCCCATCCAGCTCCGCGACATCCTCTTCGACCGGCTGGGGATGAAGTCGGCCAAGAAGACGGCCAAGACCCGCGCCGCCTCCACCGCGGAGGAAGTCCTGGAGGAGCTCGCCCGCCATCACGAGCTGCCGCGCAAGATCCTCGAGTACCGCGCGGTGCAGAAGCTCAAGTCGACCTACGTGGACGCGTTGCCCCTGCTCGTGAACCCCCGCACCGGCCGCATCCACGCCAGCTTCAACCAGACGGTGGCCGCCACCGGGCGGCTCTCCGTGGCCGACCCCAACCTCCAGAACATCCCCATCCGGACCGTGGAGGGCCGCCGCATCCGGGAGGCCTTCGTGGCCGAGCGCGGCCACCTCCTGCTCAGCGCCGACTACAGCCAGATCGAGCTGCGCGTGCTCGCCCACCTGTCGAAGGACCCGACCCTGATCGACACCTTCCGGCGCGGCGAGGACGTCCACGACCGCACGTCCCGGGAGATCTTCGGCCCGCTGTCCGCCGTCCCGCCCGAGGAGCAGCGGCGGGTCTCGAAGATGGTCAACTACGCGCTCCTCTACGGCAAGACCGCCTTCACCCTGGCCAAGGACATCGGGGTGAGCCAGAAGGAGGCCGACCAGTTCATCCAGGCCTACTTCGCGCGCTACCCGGCCGTGCGCGCGTTCATCGACGACACGATCGCGCGCGCCCGCGAGACGGGGATGGTGCGCACGCTGCTGGGCCGGCTGCGGCGCCTGCCCGACCTCAAGGCCAAGAACTTCCAGGTGCGCATGGAGGCGGAGCGGCAGGCCATGAACACGCCCGTCCAGGGCTCGGCCGCCGACCTCATCAAGAAGGCCATGATCGACCTCCACCGCGAGCTGCGCCAGCGGCGCATGCGCTCACGCCTCATCCTGCAGATCCACGACGAGCTGCTGCTGGAGGTGCCGGAAGAGGAGGCGGAGAGCGCCCGCGCGCTGGTCAAGGAGATCATGGAGGGCGCGCTGGTGCTGGACGTGCCTCTGGTGGCGGACGCGCGGCTGGGATCGAGCTGGGCGGAGGTGCACTAGAGTCGGGCGCCCGCCCCGCTTCAGTTGCAGCCCGCGTTCAACGCGACGAACGAGCCGCTGAAGGAGAACACGCAGGTGAAGCTGGCGGCCCCACCCACGGCCCCCACGAGCTGGCTGCCTCCGACGTTGACGGTGGAGGCGATCCCGTTCTGGATGCTGTTGGTGCCGCCGCTGACCGTCGAGCGGTCGATCTTCACCGTGCTGGCGGTGGTGCCGTTGAAGATTCCGTAGCTCAACGCGCCGCCGGCGGCCACCGCCCGGACGTTGGACAGGGTGGCCAGGGTCACGGCCTGGTTCCAGATGCCGTAGGAGTTCGCGCCGGCGGTGCCGTTGGACGTCGCGGCGACGTTCGTCAACGTGACGGCAGTGGCGGTCTGGTTGAACAGCCCCACGGAGCTGATCGCGCCCCCCGCGGCCGAGATGGTCACGTTCGCGAGGGTCAGCGCGCTCGTGGCATTGTTCCAGATGCCCCACGCGTTTGCGCCTCCGTTCGCGCTGGCCGCCACCTGGCTCAGCGTGGGCGCGGTGGTGCCGCCGACCGCGTGCACCCCGGCCACGTTGCCGCTTCCGGAGGAGCCGCCGACGGCCGTGACGTGGCTGAGGCTCGGGGAGGCGTTCGAGATCGACACGCCCACCACCTCCGAGGATGCGGCGCCGGAAGCGACCGCCTCCATGTCCACGATCGAGGGACCGCCCGCGTTGACCTCCACCGCATGGTTGGCGGTGGAGGCGCCGGAGGCCACCGCCCGGATGTGCGTCAGGCTGAGGCCGGCGACCGCCGTCTCGTTGTGGATGCCTTGGGCGTTCGTGCCGCCGGCCCCCTCGGCGAAGACGTCCATCATCGTGGGGTGCGTGCTCGCGAAGTTGGAGCAGCCGTAGTTGTTGCCCGTCGCTCCGATCGCGCGGCAGTCGACGAAGCGCATGGTGGGCGCGGCCGTCCCCAAGTTGTAGATGCCGTAGTTCGTGCCCGCCGCGCCCGTCCCGATGGCCACGACGTTCTCGAGGTTGCCCGACGAGTCCACGTTGGCCATCCCGCGGTTCTCGGTGGTTCCGCCGCTGGCGATGGCCACGAAGTTGCGCAGGATCGGGGCCGCCCCGCAGCAGTTCCACACCGCCTGCGCGAAGCTGCCGCCGGTGGCGAAGCTCTGGACGTTCGTCATGGTGGGCGACGCGTTCACGTTGAGCACGCCGTAACCAGGGGATCCGTTGGGGGGGAAGGCCTGCGCGGTCAGGTCGGTCACGGTCGCGGTCGCGAGCCCGTCCGCGAAGAACCCCTGGGTCTCGCTGGTGCCTCCGGAGCTCACCACCGTCACGTGGCTGATCCGCGCGCTGGCATCGGCGGCGGTGACGTAGAGAGCCCTGGCATAGGCGGCGCCTCCCCTGTTCTCGACCGTGAGGCGCCGCAGCTCGCTGTTGCTCACGACCTGGACCGTGCCCGCCGTGTTGGTGCCGCTGCCGGAGGCGGTGATCTTCGTGACCGACTCACCGGACCCCTCGATGTCCACGAACGGCTTCATCACGAGGGCGCCGGGCGCGCCCACGTCGTAGACGCCGGGCTCGATCTTGATGAGCCAGGGGTCGGCCGCGGACGGGGCCGAGATGGAGGCCAGCGCCGCCAGGAGGACGGTGCCGTTGGCGGAGGCCAACCCCACCGGGGTCACCACGATCGTCCGGCGTAGCTTGGCCTGCGCGTTGAGGTTCGTGAGGCCGGAGCCGTCGCCCACGAACGCGTTCCCCGGGTTCGTGAACGCGAGAGGGCTCGTATAGCTCCCCGTGAGCTGCCCACTCGGCACCGTGCCCGACGTGAGGTTGCTCGCGTTGAGGTTGGTGAGGTGGGCGGGGTCGGTGTAGCTGCTGAAGACGGAGTACGGCGCCGGGGTCAGCACCTGCCTCGGCGTCAACGTGACGTAGGGGTTGGGAGACCCCGCCGGCTTGACCCCGATCTCCAGCCAGCGCATCTCCCCCGCGAACGGCGAGAAGCCGAAGTCGAGGCTCACCGTGAACAGGCCCGAGACGACGGCGACGCTCGGGACGTCCACCGGGCTGCCGACGGGGCTCCCAGCGCTCGGCGCGTCGAAGAGCCGGAACTCGAGGTCGAAGCTCGCATTGGCGGGCGAGCCGCCGTTGACCAGCCGCCCCTGGTAGGTAAAGGCCGTCCCCACCGGGGCCGGGCTGGCGTACGGGACCATCGACATCGTGGCGACCAGGACAAGGCAAAGGGTGAGGCGCTTTCGCGGCATTCAGACCTCGCTCGAGAACCGGTGTGACCTCCTCGGCCTGAGGTTTCCGGGGAGGAGAGGGGGTGGGAGTCTGCACAGGGTAGCGCCAACCGACTCGGTGATCAAGTTCGCGCATGCTACAGTGGTCTCGGGAGGTCGCTTCACGCGTGCCGCTTTACGAGTACCAGTGCCCCAAGTGTGGCCGGTTCGAGCTGATCAAGAAGTTCTCGGACGAACCGCTCACCAAGTGCCCCACCTGTGGGTCGGACATCCAGAAGCTCCTGTCCGCGCCCGCCATCCAGTTCAAGGGCACCGGCTGGTACATCACCGACTATGCGCGCAAGTCGGACGGCAAGGGCGGCAAGGGGGAGGCCTCCAAGGGCGACGGCAAGGGCGACGGCAAGGGCGAGGGCAAGGGCGAGGGCAAGGGCGAGGGCAAGGGCGAGGGTAAGGGCGAGGGTAAGGGCGAGGGCGGCAAGTCCGAGGGATCGAAGGACGCCGGCACGTCCTCCTCGTCCTCGTCGGAGAGCAAGACGACGACCACCGCCGCGTCCTCCAGCACGGGCAAGGACAGCGGCAGCAAGTCGTCCTAGAGCTTCAGCCCCTTCAGGTATTCGCGGAACGGGCCGCCCAGGTCCTCGCGCTTGAGCGCGAACTCCACCGTCGCCTTCAGGAAGCCGAGCTTGTTCCCGGCGTCGTGCCGGACGCCCTCGAACCGGTAGCCGTACATCGGGCGGCGGTCCTTGAGCGTACGCAGGCCGTTGGTGAGCTGGATCTCGCCGCCCGCATCGCGCGGGGTCTTGTCGAGGGCCTCGAAGATGTCGGGGGTCAGGATGTAGCGTCCGATGATGGCGAGGTCGCTCGGCGCCTCTTCCGCGCGCGGCTTCTCCACGAGGTCGCGGATCCGGTACACGCGGTCGTCGAGGCCCTCGCCGCGATCGCCGTCGATCACGCCGTAGGCGGAGATCTCCTCCTTCGGCACCTGGTGCACGGCGATGACGGGACCCTGGTGGCGGTCGAACACGTCCACCATCTGCTTCATGCAGGGGACGACGCTGTCGATGATGTCGTCCCCGAGCATGACCGCGAAGGGCTCGTCGCCCACGAGGTCGCGCGCCACCAGCACGGCGTGCCCGAGGCCCAGGGCCTCCCCCTGCCGGACGTAGGAGACGTTGATCATGTTGGAGACGGCGCGCACCTGTTCGAGGAGGTCGGTCTTGCCACGCTCCTGGAGCAGCCGCTCCAGCTCGTAGGAGACGTCGAAGTGGTCCTCGATCGCGTTCTTGCCGCGGCCGGTGACGATGATGATGTTGGTGAGGCCGGCGGCGACGGCCTCCTCGATCACGTACTGGATGATCGGCTTGTCGACCAGGGGCAGCATCTCCTTCGGCTGCGCCTTGGTGGCGGGGAGGAAGCGCGTGCCCAGGCCGGCGGCAGGGAATACGGCCTTGCGGACGCGGCCCTTCATCCAAACGATGCTAACACGGGCCTCGTGCTACCCTCGCCCGTCATGCTCGACCTGAAGTGGGTGGTGGAGAATCGCGGCGCGCTGGAAGACATGCTCGCCGCGCGCGGCGCCACGCTCGACCTCTCGCGCGGCGATCCCTGGGCCCTCGACCTGGAGCGTCGTGCTCTTCTCCAGACGGTCGAGGCGCACCGCCACACACAGAAGGTGCGTGGCGAGGATATCGCTCGCCGGGGTCGTGCCGGAGAGGACGTCAGCGCAGTCAAGGCGGAGATGAAGGCGCTCTCCGACGAGCTCAAGGGGCTGGAAACCCGCCTCACGGACGTGGAAGAGGCGATCCGCCAGGCCCTCCTCGTGATTCCCAACGTCCCCGATCCGAGCGTCCCGCGGGGCCCCGACGCGAGCGCGAACGTCGAGGTCCGCCGGGTGGGCGAGCCGCCGCGTTTCGCCTTCACGCCGAAGCCGCACTGGGAGATCGGTCCCGAGCTCGGCATCCTCGACTTCGAGCGCGCGGCCAAGATCTCGGGCGCGCGGTTCACCGTCCAGTGGGGAGCGGGGGCGCGCCTGGAGCGCGCGCTGGTCGACTTCATGCTCGACCTGCACACGCGCGAGCGCGGGTACACCGAGGTCGTCCCCCCGTACCTGGTCACCCCCGACACGATGCTGAAGACGGGCCAGCTCCCGAAGTTCGAGGGCGACCTCTTCAAGACCCGCACCGGCGACCGCGACCTGTTCCTGATCCCGACCGCGGAGGTGCCGCTCACCGCGCTGCACGCGGACGAGATGCTGGAGGCCGCGGACCTTCCGCGCCACTACGTCT
>JBGPBV010000038.1:0-47464 GCA_041481445.1 Vicinamibacteria bacterium | reverse complement strand
TGGAGACGTCCGCCGGCGACGGCCGCCGCATCGACCTCGAGGCCCTCGCACGCGCGGTGTCCCGCACGCGGAAGGAGTGCCTCCGGCGCGCCGCGCGGATGGGTCTACTTGTACTCCCGCCAACAAACGTTGCTTGACTCGCGCTTGGTCCCGAGTATCGTCACCCTCACCAGGCCCTGCCCGCGTTGCACTGGAGGTTTCATGAAATCGCTGAAGATCACCGCGTTCCTCGTCGTGCTACCGCTCGCCGCCTCGGCACAAGATCCGGTGAAGGTCGATCCGAAGCACTACAAGGTCCTCGCCGACAATGCCGTCGTCCGGGTGCTCAAGGTCAGCTACGCCGTCGGCGAAAAGAGCCCGATGCATTCCCATCCCGACGCCGTGCTGGTGCCGCTGGCCAACGGCAAGGCCCGCTTCACGATGCCGGACGGCAAGACCGAAGACCGCGAGCTGACCGCGGAAGTCGCCCAATACACGCCGGCGTTCTCGCATGCACCCGCCAACACCGGCACGGGCCCGATCGATGCCATCCTCGTGGAGATCAAGCCCAAGACCGGCGCTGCGGCCACCATGCCGGCGGCACGTCCGGGCATGGCCATGAAGGTGCTGGCGGAAGGCCCGGGGGCCATCGCCTACCGCTCGACCGTGGCCGCGGACTTTCACGAGGCCGCGGGCTCGACCCACGACTTCGACCAGGTCGTGGTCTCGCTCGGCGCGGCCGACCTGATGCTGGCCGTCGAGGGTCGTCCGACGGTGAACAAGTGGCAGCGCGGTGACGTCCACTTCATCGGCCGCGGCGTGAAGCACGAGGCGAAGAACGGCACCGGCAAGCCGGTGGACATCATCATCGTCGCCCTCAAGTAGCGCCGTCGCCGGAAGCGTCCCAACCGTAGTTGCGGTCAGCGCAGGTCGCGCCGCACCTCGGTCACGAGGATGGTCGACGGCCCCTTCGGGTCGGACGAGTCCCGATACTCGAGCCGCGCGACGATCGCCCGAGACCCCGCGGGCACGGGTACCGTGAACCGCTCGCTCCGGGACTCGCCGGGCCGGAGCCGGTTGTCCTCACCTACGGAGGCCGCCTTGAAGATGAGGTCGGCCACGGTGACCAGCTCGCGCCCGTCCGCATCCTTGAGCTGGCGACGGTAGACCCTCTCGCGGCGGTTCAACAGCTCGCCGGAGGCGCTCTCGACCCCTACCGCGACCACGAGGGCGCGGTTCGCGAACCCGCCGGGAGCGGCATGGCCCACCCGGCTGCTCGTCACCACGACCTGGACGTCGGCGGAGGCGCTGGTCACCGTGACCGAGTCGAACTTGAGGCCGAGGCCGACGCTCAGCTTCGCGGTGCCGCTGCCTCCGATGATGCGGTGCAGGTTGATGACATGGTCGCTCGGCTTCAGGTTCTGGGGAACGGTGGTCCCAGGGACGAGGGGCATGTGGCATTCCTGGCACGTCATGCCGAGGGCCGCGTACGGGCTCGCGCGCCATTCCGTGTAGGTCGAGAGGACGGCCACGCCCAGGGCGTTCCGATACTCGTGGCAGGCGGCGCAGAGCAGTGGGCTCGTCTTGTGGAGGGGCGAATACTCCGTGTCGTGGAACTCCGAGTACGCATACTGGAGCGGCCCCCGCTTGATCCGTCCGGGTCTCAGATCGAAGGGTGGGCGCCGGTCCAGGTCGACCTCGGCCACGGTGTGGCAGAAGTCGCAGCTCACGCCTTCCTTCGTCAGCGATTGCTTGAGCTCGTAGTCGCCGGTGGCGAGCACGGTCGGCGCGTGGCACCAGACGCAGTTGCGCCGCGCCGCTTCCTTGTCGGCGGCGCCGGCCTTCTCCAGGGCCTCGAGGTACGACGGCCGGCTTGCCGACTTGGCATGCATCGACTCCGACCAGTAGTCGTAGATCGTGCGATGACAGGTGGCGCAGGTCGTCGCGGACGCCAGAGGGCCCGCCGCGGGCATGGGCGAGGCGGACACCCCCGGCGCCGGAGCCTGCGCCCAGGCGAGTCCCGCGCCGGCGAGACCGTGCACGCCTCCCGCGGGCGGGACGATGAGCACGAGGACCACCACCGCCGCTCGCATCCTCACGTTCATGGGACCTCCTGGAAAGTCGATGGCGGCAGGCTCGCCGCGTCCAGAGCGGCCACCGCTCGCGCGAAGACCGCTTCCGCCTCCCCGCGCGTGTTGCCGATGGCGACCATGCCCACGGCGCCCAGCTCCGAGATCGCGCCCAGCATGTAGAAGAGCGCGCCCGTCTCGCCCTGCGCCGAGTAGTGCATCTTGTGGGAGGTCAGGACCTCGATGATATCCTCGGGGAGCAGGCGGCGATACGCGTCCGCCTGCAGAGAGTCGGTGGCGCGGTAGAACTTCGCCTGGCCGCTCGGCGAGCGGAAGAGCCCGGTCCCGGGATCGACCTGTCCCCCGGTCAGGAAGCGCAAGGCCAGGAGGGGATGCGTCGCGCCCCCGAACCCCAGGTTGATCTCGGTCCCCACCAGGCGGCCGGTGGGTCCGCCCTCGCCCACGCCGGCCAGGAACTCGACGGACAGGCGGCTCACCAGTCCCTTGGCGGCGAGGACACGCCCGACCCCCAGCGCGGCGTCCTGCACGGATGACCGGTACCGATCGTCGGCGGGGAACACGCACCCCACGGAGACGAGGCCCGTCCGCCCTCCCCGCAGCTCGTCGTGCGTCGAGGTCAGGATCACCTCGCCCCGGGGGTTGATGCGCACCTGGCCGCTCACGGCCCTCTCCACGCCCTCGAGGAACTCCTCGGCCACCCCTCCCGTCTCCGCGAATCGCCGCAGGAAGGCCTCGGGGTTGACCGCGGAGATGGCCAACCCTCGTAGCGCCCGCTCCAGGTCGGAGCGCGTGCCGCTCGAGGGCAGGTCGACAACGGCGTGGCCCTCGTCCCAGTGGCTCGTCTCCAGCTTCAGGATGGCGCGGCGAAGCCCGGGCCGGTCCGCGATGAGCCCTTGAAGGGCGTCGAGCACGTCGTGCTCGTCGCGGAGGTCCTCGGCGCCCAGGGGCACCCCGACCCCGGCCTCCTTCAGGATGCGGCGTCCGGACGATTTCGTGCAGAGCGACTCGAGCTCGGGGTCGGCCGCGTTGAGCGGGATGTCGAGCAGCGTGGCCAGCCGCCGCTCCAGGGAAGTGGCCCGGAACACGGTCAGGTAGGCGCGCGCGAGGTCGGGGATGGCGGCCCTGATCCTCTCCAGGAGGCGGGGCCGTTCCAGGATCTTCTGCGTGAGCGGACGCGGCGACGTGTCGTGGGCGGAGAGCAGCGTGAGGCGGCCGGCGGCATGGCTGAGGGGGATTCCGGCCAGGAACTGGAAGTAGTAGTCCATGACGAAGGGCGGGATCGGCTGCGACGTCACGTACACGACCCGCGCGTGCGGGTTCCGGAGGCGGATGAGGAGGAACAGCAGCGTCTCTTCGTAGAAGCGGCTGGCCGCGTGCGCGGCCAGGTCACGGAGCTCGACGGTGACGGAGGGGATGATCACCGACGTGTAGGGCTCGTCGTCCTTGGGGAAGACCTCGGCCCACAACCCGGCCAGGCGTTGCTTGAGGGCTTCGAATGCCTGCCTCTCCTGCTCCGGGGTGAGGTCCCAGCGGATGGCCGGATGAGCCGTCATGACCGCCGATGCCGCGTGCGCAATCGCGATGCCGCGGACGGAGACATTGGAGGCGGCGGCGGGCGACCCTCCGCCGCGCAATTCGCGCGCAGCATATCAGAGGAGTCGCAGTTGTTGTGGAGATGCAGGCCCCGGCGTCAGTCCTACATCGGCCTCCTGCCCTGACCCCGGCCGGCCGGCCGGAGCGCCGCGAGGCGACGCTCCGGCGGAGCCGGTGTTCGGGTCACGGTGCCTCGTCTAGTTGAAGGTCACCATGTGGGTGTGGCTGGTTCCCGAGCACTCCTTGGCGAGGGTGCGGCGGTCGCGGACCTGCATGACTTCGGTCGCGGACAGCTCGAGCGTGTGGTTGTGGGTGGCCGCGCCCTGGAGGTTCAGGAGGAGCGAGTTCGCGGCCGTCAGCTGCGCGCTGGTGATCATGGCCACGTGTCCGTGGTTGTTGGCGATGACTCCGTCGTTGTCAGCGACGGGCGTGGGCGTCGGCGTCGGGGTGGACGGGCCCGCTGGAGACGACTTGCCACAGGCGCTGATCGTGATCGACACACCACCGAGCATGGCAAGCATCGCGGCGAGGGTGAACTGGCGCCGGTCCGCCCGCAGTTCGAGGTCTTTCGTTTCGTTCATGGCTCCAAATAACAGAGGGATAGTGTGCGCGCACGATAGGTGACCGCGCCCTGGTTGCCAAGAGTCCTCGTCACACGGTTTGGTAACACCCTGGTCACGTTGTGTCGAATCGACACACGCCACCTGGGTTTCGTTCACGCAGGGATCACAAACCGCGAGGGCGGCGTGGGGGTTAGACGACCGCCTTCGTCTTGTCCTCCACCGCCTTCACCACCTGCCCGTAGGAGGCGATGAACTTCTGCTCGCCCTCCCTCTCGAGCTCGGCCGCCACCGACGCGCTCTCGATGCCGAGCGCGGCCAGCTCGGCAAACGCCTCGCGCGCGCCGGCCAGGTCGTCGTGGATCCGGACCTGGGGGCGGCCTTCCCTGCCGTAGAGCGCGTACGTCTCCGGGGGCATGGTGTCCACGGAGTCCGGGGCGACCAGCGCCTCGACGTAGTAGAGCGGCGGATACGCCTTGTCCTTCGTCGAGGTGGACGCCCACAGAGGCCGCTGCCGGCGCACGCCCCTGGCCGCCAGCGGCCGGAAACGCTCGGAGGCGAACGTCTGCTCGAAGGCCTCGTAGGCGAGGCGCGCGTTGGCGATGCCGATCTTGCCGCGCAGCGCGCGGGCGCGCGGCCGCAGTGCCTCGGGGCCGCTCTTCGCGATCGTGTCGAGCGTGCCGTCCACCAGCGTGTCCACGCGGCTCACGAAGTAGCTCGCGACGGATCGGATGCCGTCCACGGGCTGACCCGCCGCCACGCGCGCTTCCATGGCGGAGAGATAGGCCTCCATGACCTCGCGATGGCGGGACACCGAGAACAGCAGCGTGATGTTGATGTTGATGCCTTCCGCCAGGCACGCGCGGATGGCCGGGACTCCCTCCGTCGTCCCCGGGATCTTCACCATGACGTTCGGACGGTCGCAGGCGCGCCAGAGCCGGCGCGCCTCCGCGATCGTGCCCTCGGTGTCGTGGGTCAGGGCCGGGTTCACCTCGATCGAGACGAAGCCGTCGTCCCCGCGCGCGCGATCGAACACGGGCCGGAACACGTCCGCGGCCGCGCGGACGTCCTCGACCTCCAGGGCCTCGAACAGGGCGCCTTTGGCCAACCCCTGGCCGGACAACCGGCGGATGGCGTCGTCGTAGAGGTCCGTCTCCGCGATCGCCTTGTGGAAGATCGTCGGGTTCGAGGTCATGCCCGCCAGGCCGTCTTCCTCGATCATCCGCTTCAGCTCGCCCCCCTGGTAGAGATCGCGGCGGATGTAGTCGTACCAGACGCTCTGGCCCAGGTCGGCCAGCTTCTTGAGCGGATTCATGGTCATGATTCCTCCTGTGCGCGGAGATTCCGCCGTCATCGTGTCGTCGCACCACGATCGTAGCGGAGATGGCCGGTCTTGACTTCCGTGGCTGGCGGCGTCACCCTTTCGGCCTCCGCACCCCCTCCGACGACCGGGCCCTCCAAGGCGACAAAGGGAGATCACCTTGCACTCGAGAACGAGTCCGCTCCTGCCGACGCTCGTCCTGGCCGCCGCCGTCTGGCCCGCGCTCGCCCTGGCCGGAGAGCCGACCTGCGACATCTCCATCGCCGCCGTTCCCTATGCGATCACGGCCCAGGGCCACTACTGCCTGACCAACAACCTGACCTGGTCCGCGACCTCCGGCGACGCCATCATCATCACCGCGAACTCCGTGATCCTGGACCTCAGGGGATACAAGATCAACGGCCAGTCGGCGGGCATCGGCACCACCGCCAACGGCGTGCACGTGGTGAACCAGAAGTTCGTGACGGTTCGGAACGGCTCGATCCGGGGGTTCTTCGCCGGAATCCAGTTCGACGGGCCCGACAACATCGACAACACCGTCGAGGACATCGCCGCCGACGGGAACACCAAGTTCGGGATCGTGGTCGGCACGGGCGGCACCGGCCTGAACGCGAACAACCGGGTTCGCAATTGCTCGGTGAGCAATACCGGGGGCAGTTCTGTGGCCATGCCCTCGTACAGCATTGGACTCTGGCTCGGCAGCGACGGGAGCTTCGCCTTGAACAACACCGTGTTCAATACGTCGCAAGGTGGAGGCGCGTCGTATTACGGCATGATCCTCGGTCCCGGGGGCGAGGCGGTAGGCAACCAGGTCGTCGGTGACGGCAATACCGGCTTCATCGGCAACTACTGCTTTGCCTTCAACTCGGGCGCCATCTACCGGGACAACATCGCGACGGGCTGCGGCGTCAATTACGACGGCGACGAGGCCTTCGCGGTCGGCACCACCAACTTCCCCTGACCTCGCGCCGCCCTCAGGGATAGTTCGTGGTTCCCACCGGCGTGCCGCCCACGTAGCTCGTGATGCACCTCGAGACGATGTTGTCCTTGTAGACGACCCCCGCGCCCATCTTGAGGCCGACGTTGTCGCCGGTCATGCCCCCGTCGCCGATGACCCGGTTGTTCACGATCCGGCCGTCGGTGACGACGATGCCCCAGCGGAAGGTCGCGGGGAGGTGGGCGGGCAGGAAGGTGTTCGACACCGTGTTGTCGGTCACGAAGCTGGAGGCGGTGCCGATCGCGATACCGATGGGAGCGCTGTTGTTGGCGGTGCTGCCTCCCGTCGAGCTGACCACGCAGTTGCGGACCGTGTTGTTGGTTCCCGGCGCCACCATCGAGATCCCGGCGAACGTGTTCGAGTCGGCGTGGACGTTCTCCACGACGTTGTTGCTGTTGTCGCCGCCGCTGACACTGTCGAAGTAGACGCCTACGCCGAACCCCCGGATGAGCCCGTCCTTCACGGTGACGTTGCTGCGCTTCGAGACGTAGACGCCGTTCGCGCCCGTCGCCGGCCCGGCAGCCTGGCCGGCGATCTTGTAGCCCTTCAGGTCCAGGACCACCGACTTCGCGTCGATGGTGATGGCGGCGCCGGTGGTGGCGGAAAAGGTGAGGTTGTTCGTGAGGCAGTAGTGGCCCTGCGCGCTGATCGTGTAGGGCGCGGCGCTGATGTAGAAGTCACAGGGGGCGTCGCCCGCCCGGACGGGAGACCCCGGCAGGCACAGGGCGGCGGCCACGGCCGTGCCGAACAGGACGCGGCGACAAGACATGATTGGTCTCCGGCGGAGGGGTTCGAGCGCTAGTGTCCACGCCCCGCGCCCTCAGGTCAAACCCGGCCCCGGGGGCGGCGAACCGATCACGGCTGCAGGACGACCCAGGCGTCCCAGGCGGAGCCGGGCGCGGTCTGCCAGGCATGGTAGACCCGGCCGTCACCCCCCACCGCGAACGTCTCCAGGCGGCCGTCCGCGTTGCGGCCGACCGTGATCTGCTCGAGGTCGCGCCCGGCGAGCGGGCTCCACTCGCCCCAGGCACCGTTCGGAGTGGTCTGCCACACGTGATCGACGGCGCCGTCGCCGCGCAGGCCGGCGACCTCCAGGCGTCCGTCGGCGTTGGCGCTCGCCTCGATCTGCGCGAGCGGAGGGCCGGGGAAGGTGAGGACGCTCCACGCCCCCCAGGCGCCGCCCGCCTCGCTCTGCCAGGCGTGAGAGACGGAGCCGTCCTCGCCGAGGCCGAAGACCTCCAGGCGGCCGTCCGCGTTGCGACCCACGGCGATCTGGCGGAGGCCGCGCCCTTCGAGCGGGCTCCAGTCCCCCCATGGGCCATCGGGCCGGCCCTGCCAGGCGTGATGGACGGAACCGCGGCCGTCCAGCGCGAACAGCTCCAGCCGGCCGTCCGCGTTGGGGCCGACGGCGATCTGCCGGTAGCCACGCCCTCCGAGCGTGCTCCATCCACCCCACGGCCCGTTCGCCGTGTCCTGCCAGACGTGGTAGACCGCGCCGTCGTCACCGAGGACGAACAGCTCCAGGCGGCCGTCCGCGTTGCGACCGACTTCGATCTGGACGAAGTCCTCGGTGTCGAAGCTGCTCCAGTCGCCCCATCCGCCATCCCCGCGGGGCCGGAGCTGCGCGACGTGGCGCACGTTGCCTCCGGGGCCCAGCGCGAACACCTCCAGGCGGCCGTCGAGCTGGCGCCCGGCCGCGACCTGGACGAAGCCCTCCCCGCCGAGGCCGCTCCAGGGGGCCCAGGAGTGGTTGGCCGTCGTCTGCCACGTGTGGTAGACCGCGCCGCCACTGGCGAGACCGAACACTTCCAGCCGGCCGTCGGAGTTGCTGGCGACGGCGAGGGCAGTGGCCGTCCCCGCCTGGGCCGCGAGCGGGGTCACCGCCCACAGGCACGTCACGAACAGCGACGGCCGGATCAAAGGCGCCTGTCCCGGGAAACTGTACATCCAAACGGGCGAGCCGCGGCGCCGGGCGTACAATCGCTTTCTGCCTGGAGGAGGTGTCGCATGCCCGTCTACATGGTCGAGCGTGACCTGCCCGGAATCACGATGGACGCCCTGGCCGCGGCCCAGAAGGCGGCCATCGAGACCGGCCAGCGCTTCACGTCGCAGGGCAAGAACGTCCGCTACATCCGGAGCACGTTCGTGCCCGCGGAGTCACGGTGCATGTGCCTGTTCGAGGCGACGAGCGCCGACCTCGTGAAGGAGGTCAACCAGGCGGCCAAGATCCCCTTCACCCGCATCGTCGAGGCCAACGACCTGACGCCGTAGCCGCGCGCTCAGGTCGTGCCCTCCTCCGCCCGCCGCTGGGCCGCGATCAGGCGATCGATCCGGCGGTCGGTCTCGGGGTCGATCACCTGGCGCGCGGGGTCGGCGTCGAACCAGGCGATCGATCGCGCCATCCCTTCCGCGAAGGTGACCCGCGGCCGGTACTCCGGGACGAACCGGCGGATCTTGCCGTTGTCGAAGACGACGCTCCAGGCCTTGTCCCCGAGGAGGCTGCCGCCCTTCTCCGGGAACATCGAGGCGATCAGCGCCGACGGCACGTGCACCATCTGCAGCTCCGCCCCCGCCGCCTGGGCGATCGTGCGATAGATGGCCTGCCAGGTGAGGACCTCGTCGCTCGTGACGTGGAAGGCCTCCCCCACCGCGTCGGCGCGGCCGAGCAGGCCCACCAGGCCCACCGCGAAGTCGGAGGCGGCGGTCATGACCCAGAGCGAGGTCCCGTCTCCGTGGCACACGATGGGCGCTCCCCGCCTCAGGCGCGCGACGACCGTGTAGTCCTGGCCCCCGAAGCCCGACGGGATCCAGGTCGGGCCATACGTGTACGACGGCCGCACGACCGTCACCGGGAAGCCGGCGGCGC
This sequence comes from Vicinamibacteria bacterium, assembly GCA_041481445.1. Classification (GTDB taxonomy): domain Bacteria; phylum Acidobacteriota; class Vicinamibacteria; order Fen-336; family Fen-336; genus AA29. The sequence continues at coordinate 38,058 of JBGPBV010000038.1, read as the reverse complement.
GCCGGGCGCGCTCGAGCCGCTCCTCGCACGCGATCTTGAGGCGGGCGTACTCCCAGAAGGGGTTCGCACGAGGGGTGGCCTCGGTGACGAGGTAGCCGGCCACCGGCTTCTCGTAGACCGCGGCCGACGAGATGAACACGTACTGTCCGACGCGTCCGGCGAAGGCCTCGATCGCCTTCTCCACCTGGTCCGGCCGGTAGCCGAGGAAGTCGACCACGGCGTCGTAGCGCGCGGACTCGGCGGCGCTACGGAGCGATCCCAGGTCGTCGCGGTCCCCGACGAGCATGCGCACGGACCCGCCGAGGCGGGAGGCGCGCCGCCCGCGGTTGAGGACGGCGACGTCGTGCCCGCCCTCCAGGGCGCGCTCGACGCAGGCCGTGCTGATGTTTCCGGTGCCGCCCAGGAAGAGCAGCCGCACGCGGGCATTGTACCGGCGACGGGCTCCCGCGCTCGGCCGGTGTGAGGGAACGTACTGACGGCGTCGCCACCCCGGGGTACCGTGCCCGTTCGTCCTATGAGCCGGAACGAGCAGGCGGACCGCGTGCCGGACAAATCGCACGACGTCGGGGAGCACCGCATCCGGCCGCTCTTCGACCCCGCGCGCGAGCACCGCGAGCCGCGGACCATCGTGATCCGCCACGGCAGCGCCTGGCAGTCGCTGGCCTTCCTCTGCCTGTGCCTCCTCCTCCTCGGGATCGTGCTGCTCGGCCACGACGCGCTGCGCCGGATCGACCAGCAGAACCAGGAGACCGCCCTCGTCATGGCCCGGTTCGAGCGCAAGGTCCAGCAGCTCGAGTCCGGGATCGCGTTCGACTCCCGGCGCCGCTACCTGCTGCTGGGGATGCGCGACCACATCCTGAAGGTGAACCCGCGCGTGAGCCTGGGCGACGCCTACCGGTACGCGCAGCTGGCCCTCGACGCCAGCGAGAAGTACCCCGCGGTCGATCCGCTGCTCCTGCTCGCCATCGGCACCGTCGAGAGCGGCTACGACCCCCAGGCCACGAGCCCCTCCGACGCCCGCGGCCTGTACCAGATCTGGCCTTCGACCGGCCGCCTCCTCCTGCGCTCGCTGGGATGGAGCTACGACGAGACGTCTCTCTTCGATCCGGAGAAGAACACCCAGGCCGCCGCCCTCTACCTGGACATCCTCTTCTCGACCTACAGCGATCCCCAGCTCGTCCTGGCCGAGTACAACGGCGGGCCCCTCAACGCCGGCTACTTCCGCGCCGGCGTCGGCCAGCTGGCGGCGGAGACGAAGAGCTACGTGCCGCGCGTGCTGCAGCTGCACGCCCGCCTCAAGGACGACTTCGACAAGGGGTTCGAGCGCCAGTCCGAGCTGCATCGCGACGCGATGCGCGAGGGCAAGACCCTGGCCGGCACCCTCGCCTCCACGACGCCCGCGCCCCGGCGCGAGAAATAGACCCCCCCGGCCGGACCGGAGGACGGAGGGCACGCTCCCGCGGCTAGAATCGCGGCGTGCGGCGCGCGTGGCCGGACCCGGTGGCCCTCGCCGCGTTCGTGGTGACCGCCGGCTCCGCCGCGATCCGCGCGACCCTCGCCTTCACCCGAGGGTTCGACCCGGACGAGTTCGAGCACCTGCACGGCGGCTGGTGCCTCGCCCACGGCCTCTGGCCCTACCGCGACTACTTCGAGCACCACACGCCGTGGCTGCCCCTCGCCCTGGCGCCGTGGCTCGGCCTGGCCGGCGTGGACCGGGATCCCGACGCGGCGGTGCGCTTCGTGCTGCTGGCGCGCGCCGTCATGTGGCTGACGGCCACCGTCGCCGTCGTCCTGACCTTCCGGCTGGCCCGGCTCTGGGCCGGGACGCGGGCCGCCTGGCTGGCCGCCGCCCTGCTGGGCGTCGTCGTGATGTTCGTCGACAAGACGGGCGAGGTCCGACCGGACGGCCCCGCGGTCGCTTGCCTCCTGGGATCGTGGGGGACCCTGCTCGCCTTTCTGCGCGCCGAGCCCGGCACGGCGGCGGCGCGCCGGCGCCTCTTCGCAGCCGGCCTCCTCCTCGGCGCCGCGGTGATGTTCACGCAGAAGGCGCTGTTCGCGGCGCCGGCGACGGCGGCGGTGCTCGGCTGGTGGGTGCTCGACGGCCGGCAGGCCGGGTCGCGATCGCGGCGCGGGACCGGCGCCCTCCTTTTCGGCGCCGCGCTGCTGCTGCCGATCGCGGCCACGCTGGCCCTCTTCGCCCCCCACACGGGCGTCCGCGCCTTCGTGGAATCGAACCTGGTGCTGAACGCGGCCTGGCCGGTCCGCTTCTCGCCCGTGCCGCTCCTGCGCCGCATCGCCGACGCGAACGCGATCGTGGTCGCCTTGGGCGCGGCCGGCCTGGCCCGAGCGGCGTGGCGCCTCCGGAGAGCCGACGCGCTCCGGTCCGGCGATGCCCTCCTCGTCCTCCAGGCGCTCGGCCTGATCGTGGGCGCCTTCGTGATCCCGACTCCGCAGCCCCAGTACTTCGCGATGCTGCTGCCCCTGGTCGCGATCCTGGCTGCGGCTGCGATCGTCGGCGGGTCGGAAGCGGCAGCGCGGCTCCGCCGATCGCCGGTGGCCGGGACCATCGCCGCCGTGCTCGGCCTCGCCGCCGCCGCCGCGCGTCCGCTGGCGATCCTGACCAGGGAGATGCGGCCGGCCCGTGCGAGGGTCGAGGACCAGCTCGGCCGCCTGCGCTTCGTGCTCGCCACGACGTCGCCCGCGGACACCGTCATGGACGGCTTCACGGGGGCGGGCGTGTTCCGGCCCCACGCCTACTACTACTTCTTCCTGCACGAGGAGATCCGCGCCCTGCTCGGCGCGCCGGAGATCGCGCGCCTGCGCGGCCTTCTGCGCGACGGGGGGATCGCCCCCGCCCTCGTCCTCTACGACGACGACCTGCGCGCGTTGCCGGCCGAGATCACGTCCTTCATCGAGGAGAACTACGCGCCCACGCAAGACCCGGTCGTCTGGCGGCGGAAGGACTTCGACCTCGACGGGCGAGCGACGGGCGGCATCCTCGAGATCGGCCACGGGCCCACCACGGTCCTGGTCGGGCGCGGCTGGTCCGAGCCCACGCAAGCGGACCGACGCTGGGTGCGGACCCTGCAGGGCCAGCGGTCCACCGTGCGCGTTCCGCTGCAACAGCCGGCCGACCTCGTGCTGCATGTGCAGGCACGCGTCGGAGACGGCGCGTCGGGAGGACATCTCGGCCTGGCGGTCAACGACACGCCCGCCGGCGAGGAGACCCTCCGCGCGGGTTGGAACGACTACGCGTTCCCGGTCCCCACCACCGCCTGGCGCGCCGGCGTCAACCGCGTCCGGCTGACTGTCGATCCGGCGAAGACGGATCCCGCGGAGGTCGCGGTCGAGCGGCTGGAGGTCAGGCCTCCGGGCCCGATGTAGCTCTCCCGTCGCGACCTCGAAGCGGCACCAGGGTACCGCGGCGGCCTCTCCTATTGACATTCGATAGGAACCGGCTAGAGTGGACATTCGTATAGACCTTCTATAGGAGGCGCGATGGCCGCTCCCGCCCACCTGCTCCAGGGCACCCTCGACCTGCTGATCCTCAAGGCCCTCTCCCTGGGCGAGATGCACGGGCTGGCCATCGCCCGCCGGATCGAGCAGGTCACGAAGGGCGCGTTCGTGGTCAAGCCGGGATCGCTCTTCCCGGCCCTGCATCGGATGGAGGAGGCGGGCTGGCTGGCCTCGAGCTGGGGCGAGTCGGACAACAACCGCCGCGCCCGCTACTACCAGCTCACCACGGCCGGTCGACGGCAGCTCAAGACAGAGAAAGCGGAGTGGGGCCGCATCGCGCTCGCGATCGACGCCGCCCTGCGCGCGTGAAGGAGCGGGGTCCATGAGCCTTTTCCCGCGGCTGGCCAGCCTCTGGCGCAACCTGGTCGACAAGGGCGCGCGGGAGCGCGACCTCCACCGGGAAGTTCGCGCCTACGAGGAGATGCTGGAGGACGAGGGGATCGCGAGCGGCCTGTCGCCGGCGGAGGCGCGACGGCGGGCCGCGATCGAGATCGGAGGCGCGGAGCAGGTGAAGGAGGCGGTGCGCGAGGTCCGCATGGGCACGCTCCTGGAGACGACGTGGCGGGACGCGCGCTTCGGCCTGCGGACGCTGGCGCGCACGCCGGGGTTCACCGTCGCCGCCGTCCTGGCCCTCGCCCTCGGCATCGGCGCCACCACCGCGATCTACAGCGTGGTGGACGCGGTGCTGCTGCGCCCGCTGCCCTACCGCGCGCCCGACCGTCTGGCCGTCCTCCTGCACCGCGGCCGGAACCCGGTCGCCCCCGGCAACTTCCTCGATTGGCGCCGGGACGCGCGCAACTTCGAGGCGATGGGCGCGGCCGAGTTCTGGCAGGCCAACCTCACCGGCATCGACCCGCCGGAGCGCGTGACCGGCCTTCGCGTGACCGCGGACCTCCTGCCCATGCTCGGGGTGACGCCGCAGATCGGCCGGCTGTTCACGCCCGACGAGGACGGGCCGGGCCGCGAGCACGTCGTCGTCCTCGGGCATCGCCTGTGGCAGCGCCGCTTCGGAGGCGATCCGGCCGTGCTCGGGCGGACGGTCACCCTCGACGGCGAGGCGCACACGGTCGTGGGCGTGATGCCGCGCGGGTTCGAGTTCCCGCCCTTCTGGGCCCGGGGGGCCGAGCTGTGGGCTCCCCTGCCGCTGGCCGACCGCGCGGGCAACCGCACTGGCCAGAGCCTGCGCGCCTTCGGCCGTCTGGCCCCGGGCGCGAGCCTGGCCCAGGCCCGCGCCGAGGTCGCGGCCATCACCGCGCGGCTCGAGCAGGCCTACCCCGGGACCAACCGGGACGTGCGGGTGCGCGCGCTCGACGAGATCGTCGTGGGCGACGTCCGCTCCGCCCTGCTCGTGCTCCTGGGCGCGGTCGGCCTCGTCCTCCTGATCGCCTGCGCGAACGTCGCCCACATGCTGCTGGCCCGCGCCGCCGTTCGCCACAGAGAGGTCGCGCTCCGCGTGGCGCTGGGGGCGAGCCGGGGACGGATGATCCGGCAGCTCCTCACCGAGAGCGTCGTCCTGGCCTCGATCGGAGGCGCGGCGGGCGTGGTCCTGGCCGCCGGGGCCGTCCGCGCGGTGGTGGCCTTCGGACCGGTCGACATCCCTCGGCTCGAGACGGTCACCGTGGACCTGCGCGTCCTCGTCGTGGCGGTCCTTCTCTCGATGCTGACCGGGATCGCCTTCGGCCTCGTTCCCGCCGTGCAGGCCTCACGGCTGGACCTCACCGCCTCCCTGCGCGAAGGCGAGCGGGGGTCCACCACCGGCGCCGGCAGGAACCGCCTGCGCCGGCTGCTCATGGCCTCGGAGCTGGCCCTCGCCCTCGTGCTCCTCGTGGGCGCCGGGCTGATGATCCGCACGTTCGTGGCCCTGCGCGGGCTGGATCCCGGCTTCCGTCCCGACCACGTCCTGAGCGCAGTGGTGTCCGTCACCGGATCGGCGGCGGCGGAGCCGGGACGGCGCGTCGCATTCTATCGTGACGTGCTGGACCGCGTCCGCGCGCGGCCGGGGGTGGCGTCCGCCGGCGCCATCAACCACCTCCCGCTGGCCGGCGACATCTGGGGGTTCCCCTTCAGCGTGGAGGGCCGGCCGCGCTCCGCCCCCGGCGAGGCGCCCAGCGCCGCCTATCGCGTGGTGGTCCCCGGGTACTTCGCGACCATGCGGCTTCCGCTGGTGCGCGGACGGGACTTCACCGAGCGCGACGACGGGGGCGCGCCCGGCGTCGTCATCGTCGACGAGTGGATGGCCCGGCAGTACTGGCCGGGCGAGGACGCGATCGGCCGCCGCCTCACCCTCGACGACCTCGACAAGGACCCGAAGTGGCTCACGGTCGTGGGAGTCGCCCGCGACTCCGCCCGCAGCGACTGGTCGGCCCCGCCCGAGAACGAGATGTACCTCCCGTTCCTGCAGACCCGGAGCTACCTCGAGAGCCCGCGCTCGCAGTTCACCTATCTCACTCTCGTGGTGCGCACGAGCGCGGAGCCGGCCGCCCTGGCCCCGGCCCTGCGTGCGGCGGTGTGGTCCGCGGACGGCCACGCGACCGTCTCCGAGGTGCAGACGATGGACGACGTGGTGGCGGGCGCGACCGCCTCCCCCCGCTTCTACCTGCTGCTGCTCGTCACCTTCGCGACGGTCGCGCTCACCCTGGCCGCCGTCGGCGTCTACGGGGTGATGAGCTACTCCGTGGCCCGGCGGCGCAGCGAGATCGGCATCCGCATGGCCCTGGGCGCGCGGCCGGCCGACGTCATCCGGCTGGTCTTGCACGAGTCGGCCGCGGTGGCGGCGGTGGGCACCCTGGCCGGGCTGGCCGCCGCCCTCGCCCTGACCCACGTCATGACCAGCCTGCTCTATGGAGTGGGGGCGGCCGATCCCCTGACGTTCGTGTCCGTCTCTGCCGTGCTCGCGCTGGTCGCGCTCGCCGCCACCTACGTCCCGGCGCGCCGCGCCGTCCGGGTCGACCCCCTGGCCACCCTGCGGTCCGAGTAGCCCGGCCTCAGACCCCCCAGCCGTAGGAGAGGCCGGTCTCCTCCGCGTCCGGAGAGGCCCAGCGCGCCCAGGCCAGGTTGCTCAGGATCGCGCTCGTCATCTCGGCGGTGGTGGCGGTGCCGCCCACGTCCGGGGTCCGCCGCTCGCGCAGGGTGGTGGCCACGGCCACGTTGACGGCGTGCGCGAGGTCGGGCCGGCCCAGCGAGTACTCGAGGAGGAGGGCGACGGACAGGATCGCCCCCACCGGGTTCGCGATCCCGCGCCCGGCGATGTCGGGCGCGGAGCCGTGCACGGGCTCGTAGAGCGAGGGCCCGTCCCCGAAGGAGGCCGACGGCAGGACGCCGATGGAGCCCGACACCGCCGCCAGCTCGTCGCTCAGGATGTCGCCGAACAGGTTCTCGGTGAGCACCACGTCGAAGCGGCGCGGGGCCTGGAGCAGCTCGAAGCTGGCCGCGTCCACGTAGCGATGCTCCAGCTCGACGCTCGGATACTCGCGCCCGACCTCCGACACCACCGTGCGCCACAGGCGGGAGGCCTCGAGCACGTTGGCCTTGTCCACCGACGTCACGCGGTTGCGCCGGCGGCGGGCCAGGTTGAAGGCGACGTGGGCCACCCGCCGCACCTCGTCCGCGGTCTGGCGCCAGGTGTTGAAGGCGGCGGTGGGCGACAACCCGCGCGGCTCCCCGAAGTACACGCCGCCCGAGAGCTCGCGCACCACGACGACGTCGGCCTGGCGCACCAGCGACTCGCGCAGGGGCGTGGGCAGGCCCATGTCGCGGGCCACGCGCACGTTCGCGAAGAGGCCGAGGCCCTTGCGCAGCCGCAGCAGCCCGTCTTCGGGGCGAGGATCCGTGGCCCAGCGCGGGCCGCCCACCGCCCCCAGCAGCACGGCATCGCTGGCCTTGCAGAGCTCGAGGGTCTCGGGGGGCAGGGGGTCGCCGGCGGCGTCGATGGCGGCGCCTCCGACGCGCGCCTCCCGCACCTTCACCGGCACGCAAGCGCCCAGGACGGAGAGGGCGGACTCGATGACCTCCGGTCCCACTCCGTCGCCCCTCAAAACGGCCAGCGTGTGCGTCGTCATCGACGTCCTCCCATGGTTCGGCCGTGCTCGTGTTGCGACTCCCAGGCGGCGATGGCCGCCTCCTGCCCGCGCAGGAAGTCCAGCTCGTCGATCCCTTCGAGCAGGCAGTGCCGCGCGAAGGGATCCACCGTGAAGCGCGCACGCGTGCCGTCGGCCAGCGCGATCTCCTCCTGCTCGAGGTCGATCGTCACCGTCGCCCCCGCGGCGGCGGCCAGGCGCGCGTGGACGTCCGCGGGCACCGCCACCGGCAGCAGGCCGTTCTTGAGCGCGTTCCCGCGGAAGATGTCCGCGAAGGACGGCCCCACGCAGGCGCGGAACCCCTGGTCGGCCAGGGCCCACACCGCGTGCTCGCGCGACGACCCGCACCCGAAGTTGCGGCCGGTGACGAGCACCGGCGCCCCCGCCGCCTCCGGCCGATTGAGGGGGAAGTCGGGCCGCGGCGATCCGTCCGCGGCGTAGCGTCGATCCGCGAAGAGGCCCTGGCCCAGGCCCGCGCGCGTGGTGCCCTTGAGGAAGCGCGCGGGGATGATCTGGTCCGTGTCGACGTCGTCCATCGGGAGGACGACGGTGCGGCCGGTGAGGACGCGGAATCTCTCCATCTCTACCTCATCAGCTCGCGGGCGTCGGTGACGCGGCCGGTCACGGCGGCGGCGGCCGCGGTCAGGGGGCTGGCCAGGAGCGTGCGGCCTCCCGGTCCCTGCCGCCCCTCGAAGTTCCGGTTGCTGGTGCTGACCGCGTAGCGTCCCGGCTCCAGGCGGTCGCCGTTCATGGCGATGCACATCGAGCAGCCGGGCTCGCGCCATTCCGCACCCGCCTCGCGGAACACGCGATCGAGCCCTTCCGCCTCCGCCTGCTTCTTGACCTGCTGCGAGCCCGGCACCACCAGCGCGCGCACGCCTTCCGCCACGCGACGGCCGGCGAACACCGTGGCCGCCGCGCGCAGGTCGGAGAGCCGTCCGTTGGTGCAGCTCCCGATGAACGCCACGTCCACGCGGCGGCCGAGCAGGCGCTCGCCGGGGGCGAGGCCCATGTAGGTGAGGGCCCGGGCGATGGCGGCGTCTCCCGCCGGCTCCGGCACCACGCCGTGGATGGGGATGGAGGCGCCGGGGTTGGTGCCCCACGTGATCATGGGCTCGACCTCCGCCCCCTCGAGCGTGACCTCGCGATCGAAGGCGGCGCCCTCGTCGGTGACGAGGGCGCGCCAGCCCTCGACCGCGGCCTCCCAGTCCGCGCCCGCGGGGGCGAACGGCCGCCCCTGCAGGTACTCGAAGGTGGTCTCGTCCGGCGCGACCATCCCCGCGCGCCCGCCCGCCTCGATCGACATGTTGCAGACGGTCATGCGCTCTTCCATCGTGAGCGCGCGCACCGCCTCCCCCCGGTACTCGATGACGTGGCCGGTGGCGCCGCCCACCCCGATGCGCGCGATGATCGCGAGCACCAGGTCCTTCGCGGTCACCCCGGCGGCCAGCCGGCCGCGGACGGCGATGGCCAGCGTCTTCGGCGGCCAGGCCAGCAGGCACTGCGTGGCCAGCACGTGGCCGACCTCGCTGGTTCCGATGCCGAAGGCCAGGGCCCCGAAGGCGCCGTGCGTGCTCGTGTGGCTGTCGCCGCACACGATGGTCAGGCCGGGCCGGGTCAGGCCCAGCTCCGGCGAGATCACGTGCACGATCCCCTGCCGCTCGTGCCCGAGCGGGTAGAGCGGGATGTCGGAGGCGGCGCAGTTCTCGGACAGGGCGCGCACCTGGGCCGCGGCCTGGGGGTCCTGGATGACCGCCCGCGCCCCCGGGGCCAGGGGCGTGGTCGGCGTCGAGTGGTCCATGGTGGCGACGGTACGGTCCGGCCGCCTCACGCGCAGGCCCCGCTCGCGGAGAAGGGCGAAGGCCTGCGGCGAGGTCACCTCGTGCACCAGGTGCAGATCGACGTAGAGGACGGCCGGCGTGTCCGCCGTCGCCGCGCGCACCACGTGGCCGTCCCAGACCTTCTGGAACAGGGTGCGCGGGCCCGGTCGCGCGCCGTCCGTACCGGTCACGGTCATGCCGCCGCCTCCTGGGCCCGCCGCGCGGCACCGATCGCGGAGAGGTAGGCCTTGAGGGCGGCCTCGATGGAGTCGGTGCTCGCGGCCTGCCCGGTCGACTCGTGGCCACGGTGGCTCACGCGCACGATCACCTCGGCCAGGGCGTCCTTGCCCGCGGTGACCGCCCGCGTGTGCATCTCCAGGAGCTCGACCTCCTGGCCCAGGGCGACGTCGGTGGCCTTCAAGGCGGCGTCGAGAGGGCCGTTGCCGACGGCGGAGGCGGAGCGGCGCACCCCGTCGGTCTCGACCTCGACGGTGGCGGTGGGGAGGAGCTCGTTGCCGGAGACCACCTGGTAGCGGGTCAACCGCGTGTGGTGCACGGGCTGGGAGACGAGGGTGAGGAGGTCGTCGTCGTAGACGAACTTCTTGCGGTCGGCCAGCTCCTTCACCCGCGTGGTGAGGGCCTCGATCTCGTCGGGGGCGGGGGCGAACCCGAGGGCGAGCAGCCGCGACTCCACCGCGTGCTTGCCGGAGTGCTTGCCCAGCACCATCACGCGCTCGCCCAGTCCGACGCTCTCCGGGGTCATGATCTCGTAGGTGAGCGGGTTGGCCAGCACGCCGTGCTGGTGGATGCCCGCCTCGTGGGCGAAGGCGTTGCGCCCCACGACCGCCTTGTTGGGCTGCGGCCAGATGCCGGTGATGGACGAGAGGAGCTGGCTCGTGCGCATGAGCTCCTCCGTGCGCACGGCGGTCGTCATCCCGAGCGCCTCCCGGCGCACGCGCATGGCCATCACCATCTCCTCGAGGGAGGTGTTGCCGGCGCGCTCGCCGATCCCGTTCACCGTGACCTCGATCTGGCGCGCGCCCGCCCGCACCGCGGCCAGGGTATTGGCGACGGCGAGCCCCAGGTCGTTGTGGTTGTGGCAGGAGAAGACGACGCCGGGCACGTCGTGGACGAGGCGGCCGAAGAGGGTGGCCACCTCCTCGGGCAGCGCGTAGCCCACCGTGTCCGGGACGTTGACCACGCCCGCTCCCGCCTCCCGCACCGCCTCCACCACCTCGCGCAGGAAGCCGTACTCGGTGCGGCAGCCGTCCTCCGCGGAGAACTCGACGTCGGGCGTGATCGAGCGGGCCAGGCGGACGGCGTCCGCCGCCTGCTCCACGCACTCCCGGGCCGAGATGTTGAGCTTGTACTTGAGGTGGATGGCGGACGTGGCCAGGAACACGTGCAGGCGGAAGCGCGGGGCGCCGTCGAGGGCGCGGGCGGCGGCCACGATGTCGCCCTCCTTGGCCCGGCACAGCGCCGCCACCGTGGTGCCGCCCAGCTCGAGGGCGATCATGCGCACGGACTCGAACTCGCCCGGCGAGGCTATGGGGAACCCGGCCTCGATCACGTCGGCGCCCAGCCGCTCGATCTGGCGGGCCAGGCGCAGCTTCTCCGGGGGGTTCATGCTGCAGCCGGGCGACTGCTCGCCGTCCCGCAGCGTGGTGTCGAACACGGTCACGCGCCCGATCGCCGGATCTTCGCTCGTCATCATCGAAATCCCCCAAAAACAAAAACCCCCGAGGTTTCCCTCGGGGGTCCCTGTCGATCTCGCTTCGCCCGCCGCTAGATCGCTGGTCCCCCCGTGGGAATCAGCAGCACCAGCAGCAGCAGAGCGAGAGAGGCCAGGCGCACCTCGACCCGCGGGGTGAGAGCCCGGCGGACGAAGGCGAAAGGCGTCATTGCGAGTGCGGCAAGCTTAAGTGGACGCGCGGCAGCTGTCAAGGGCCGGGGCCGCCGCCGGAGGTGAGGTCAGAAGCGCAGGTCGGCGCCGACCAGGACCCGGCGGCCCTCGATGGGCAGGCTGGGCACGGCATAGACCGGGCTGGCCGCCACCGCGCCGTCGGAGCCGAAGACGTTGAGCACGTCGAGGTGGAACGTCACCGGGTACACGAGGCGCGTCCGGTACTGCGCGCCCAGGTTGGCCTCCACGAAGTCGCCGGCCTGGCCCGGCCCCCGCGAGGCGTCCAGCGGCTCCGGCCCCACGTAGTGCCCGGCCAGCGAGGCCGTCCAGGCGCGCGAAGCGAAAGAGACGCCCGCCGAGGCCAGCCAGTGCGGGCTACCCGGGAGCCGCTCGCGCGCGGAGCCGCGCGTGGAGAGCTCCGCGCTGGCGTAGGCCAGGTTCCCGAACGCGTGCACGCGCCGGGACTGGAAGCGGACGGAGCCGCCCCCGCCGGAGGAGGTCACGTCGCCCGCGGACTGGTACTGGAGGAGGCCGACCAGCTCCGCCGCCGTCCCCCCCGGCCCCACGACCCCGCCCTGCACGTCGGCCGGCGACTCGATGGTCACTCCGCGGATCAGGCCGTCGAGGCGGCTGTGGAAGGCGTAGGCCTGCGCGGACACCCGGCGGCTCGCCTTCCAGAGGATGGAGAGCTCCGAGGAGGCGATGTCCTCCGACGACAGCGCCGGGTTCGGGATCTGGCTCTGGTAGTCGCCGTAGGAGGCCTCGAAGATCGACGGCGGGCGGAAGCCGCGGCCGTAGAGGGCCTTGATCGAGAGCGTCGAGCGCGGCTTGTAGACCACGGCCACCCGCGGCTGCCCCTTGCTGCTCCCGGGCTCGGTGTCGGCCCAGTTCCCTCCGATCACGAGCGAGAGCTGGTTCAGGGGCCGCCACTCCTCCTGGGCGTAGAGGACGCCGAACCGGCCGTGGACGTCCTGGCGGATGCCGGAGCCGGGAGCGGACGCGCCGTCGAAGAACACGTTGCCCGATTGCTGGCCCAGCGTGCGGTAGCGGTACTCGCCCCCCACGGTCAGGAAGTGCGTGCCCCGCCGGTAGGCCAGGCGGACCTCGCCGCCGGTGTCGTGATCGTGCGTCTTGAGGTCGAAGAAGTAGCCGGGCTGGCCGGGATAGGTCAGGGCGTCCGCGTAGGGATCGACCTCGTGGTAGTGGTACACGTCGTGGAAGGCGCGCGCGGAGAGGTTCAGCCCCGCGCTCAGCGCGTGGTCCCACCGCAGCTCCACGAGCTCCTTCTCGTCACGCAGGCTCTGGTCGCCGGTCCCGTACATCGCGCCGTAGGGAGCGAAGGGCGTCCCGCGCTTCCGGTAGCCGCCGCGGGCCAGCACGGAGAAGTCGCCCCGGCGCGCCTGCAGGAACATGAAGGGCGCCCGCTCGTAGTCGGTGCCTTTCTGGGGCCCACCCCAGATCGTCCCCCCCGCGAGGTCGACCGGATAGCCGACGTCGACGCGCGGAAGGTCGAGGTCCTCGCCGTCGCTCCGGTAGTACCCGGCGGCGGCGAGCACGTTCCACTCGCGGCTCTCCAGGGAATCCCCGCCGTAGGTCCCGGAGGCGCCCCACGAGGCCACCGCCTCTCCGGTCGCCCAGGATCCGCCGGTGAGGCGCACGCGCGCCCCCGGCATCGAGGAGCCGTTGCGCGTGATCACGTTGACGATGCCGTAGAGGCTGTAGCCGCCGTAGAGGAGGGACGAGGGGCCGTAGACGATCTCGATCCGCTCCACGAGGTCGAGGGGCAGGAGCATGGCCCGGCCGATGTCCGCGAAGTTGGACCAGGGCTCGTTGAGGGAGTGCCCGTTGAGCATGACGAGGATGCGCGTGTTGAAGTCCTCGAAGAGGAACAGCCCGCGGCTCCCGGCCAGGTCGTAGCGCCGGTCGCCCAGCGAGAAGTTGCCCATGGAGGCGAAGTTGAGGACGTCGGCCACGGTGCGGAACCCGTAGCGGTCGATCTCGTCGTGGGTCACGACGGTGACGGTGGCGGGCGTCTCCGTCGGCGCCTCCGCATGCTTGGAGACACCCTCGATCGTCTCGCTCTTGAAGTAGTCCTGGCCCTGCTCGAAGAAATCCTGCTGCTGCTGCGCTGTTCCCTCTCGCGCGAATCCAAGCAGGGCGAGAGGGAGCAGCGCAAGGCACAGCAAGCCCTGCCGACCGGTTCCCCTAGTGCGCATGCCGCCCTTCCCTACTCAACACGTCCGAATCGGTCCTTCTCTCAGAGGACGAATCGCCCGTTCGCTCAGGGGACGGCTGCCCCGTCCTCTTCGAGGACAGCACCACCGCCATCCCCTCGACTTCCAGCCTCTTCTTGCCGATGAGGACGGGCTGCGCGCTGGCCGCGATGGCCGCCGCCGCCGCCTCCTCCGGCGGCGCCACCAGGCTCACCGTCACTCCCAGGCGGGCCAGGCCCTCCAGGAAGCCCACGGTGGGCTTGTTCGCGCTGCGCGCCTCCTGGACGATGAACTCCAGGCTCGACTGGTCGAACACCACGGGGTCCACGGCCAGGAGCAGCGCCTCCACGTTCGGGAGCGCGCCCTTGATCTCGCGCACGAGGTCTCCGGAGGAGCCGATGGTGACGGGCACCACGGTGACGCCCTGCGCCGAGCCCGCCTTGAGGAACTGGAGGCCGATCTCGCGGTTCTTGGCCGGCGAGAAGACGAGGCCGACCTTGGCCACCTTCAGCGAGTTCTTCACGTAGTCGAAGACGCGGTCGAGGTTCGGGTACATCGAGACGTAGATGCCGGGCGTCTTCACCTGGGCCGGGTTGGCCACGCCGAGCGCGACCACCGCCGGCCCGCGCGCCTCCCCCGCCGCCTCCGTGGCGTCCGGCCCGATCGCGAACAGCACGGGGACGCCCTTGGTCTCGCGCGAGATGCGGGCGGTGTCGGCGGGCAGGTCTCCGGTCAGCTCCACCACCCGCGCGGCGGGGAGCTTCTCGCCGAGCGCGCTCGCGAGCGCGCTCGAGGCCTCCCGCCCGCCCATGCGCACGATGACCGGGCCGGGGGCCGCGTCGAGCCACCCGGGGGAGGCGCCCAGGAGGGCGGCCAGCGCGAGCGCGCGGCGCGCGGCGGCGGGGGTGACTCGTCGCGGCCCGGGCATCAGGAGCAACGCAGGATAACGCATTTCGCGTCGACAGCCGCGCTCATTGGGGCTATCCTTCGCACGCCCGCCATTGAGCGCAGCGCTCCAGCCCCGCCCATACCTTCCCCGCCCGGCGGCGGAGCCCCCGCCCCGGCCGAAATGGCGCTGGATGCAGGCCCTCAGCGACCTGTCCATCCGCCGCAAGCTGACCCTGATCATCCTGCTCACCACGAGCGTGGTGTTCTTCCTGACCGCGGTCGCCTTCTTCACCTACGACATCGTCACCCTGCGCCAGCGCATGGCCGAAGACCTCAACGTCATGGCCCGCATCATCGACTCCAACACTGCCGCCCAGATGCTCTTCAACGAGCAGGACCCCACCACCAAGGTGCTCGGCACCCTCCGGGCCCAGCCCCACATCGTGTCCGCGCGCCTGTTCACGAAGGACGGCCAGGTCTTCGCCTCCTACGTGCGGGGGGACCAGGACGGCCCCCAGTCCCCGCCCGCCATGGTGGCCGACGGCTCCGCCTTCCGGCCGGAGGGCCTGGTCCTGCGCCGCACGCTGCACGTCGAGGGACAGCCGGTCGGGTTCGTGTACCTGGTGTCCGACACCCAGGAGCTGACGGACCGGCTGCGCAGCTACGTGGGGACGATCTTCGTGATCATGCTGGGGGCGGCGGCGGTGGCGGTGCTGCTCTCGTCACGATTGCAGAAGGTGGTGTCGGACCCGATCCTGCACCTGGCGGGCGTGGCCGACCGCGTCTCCGGCACCGAGGACTACTCGGTGCGCGCGGTCAAGCACGGCCAGGACGAGCTGGGCGGGCTCATCGACGCCTTCAACGGCATGCTGAGCCAGATCCAGCGCCGGGACGAGGCCCTGATCATCGCCCGCGACAAGGCGGAGGAGGTCAGCCGCACGAAGAGCGCGTTCCTGGCCAACATGAGCCACGAGCTGCGCACGCCCCTCAACGCCGTCATCGGCTACAGCGAGATGCTCCAGGAGGAGCTGACCGAGATCGGCCAGCGCTCGCTGGTCCCCGACCTCGTCAAGATCCACTCCGCGGGCACGCACCTGCTCGGCCTCATCAACGACATCCTCGACCTCTCCAAGATCGAGGCGGGCAAGATGACCATCCACGCCGAGACCTTCGAGGTGCCGACGCTCGTCCAGGACGTGGTGAGCACCATCCAGCCCCTGATCGAGAAGAACGGCAACACGCTGGCCGTGGAGACCGGATTCGACCTGGGGGACATGCATTCCGACATCACGCGCATCCGGCAGGTCCTGCTCAACCTCCTCTCCAACGCCTCCAAGTTCACCTCGAAGGGCACGGTGCTCCTGACCGTGCGCCGCGAGCGCACGGGCGGCGCGGACTGGATGGTGTTCGCGGTGCGCGACTCCGGCATCGGCATGACCCCGGAGCAGCTGGCCAAGCTCTTCCGGCCGTTCACGCAGGCCGATTCCTCCACCACCCGCAAGTACGGCGGCACCGGCCTCGGCCTCGCCATCAGCCGCGCCTTCTGCTCGATGATGGGGGGCGACATCCAGGTGGAGAGCGTGTCCGGCCAGGGCTCGACCTTCACCGTCCGCCTGCCCGTGTCGCACGCCGCCGCCGCCCAGGGGCGCCCGGAGGCCGTGGCGAGCTAGGGCCGCGTCCGGACGTGGTGGCGAGCCAGGCACTGTCCGTACCATGCCGCAGTGTTTGTACCATGCCATGGTACACTCTGGAATGAAGCTCGCCCGGGGGAAGGTCGGCACGCTCGCCCGCGAGCGTGGGTTCACCCTGACCGAGGCCCTCCGGCGGGCCGGCGTCAGCCGCAACGCCTTCTATCACCTTGCCCGGCGTCCCACCGTGGTGCCGCGGAGCGTCGAGGCGCTCGGCGCCGCCCTCGGCGTTCCCAGCGCCGCCCTGCTCGACGACACGCCGCCCTCTCCCGAGGCGCGGGCCGCCGTCCTCCTGTCCGAGGCCCGAAGGATCCAGGCGCACAACCCACAGTCCTCCTTCGACAACATCTGGCACACTCTCTGGCTGCTCGAAGCCGCTCCCGTCGAGCGCCTTCGCCGGAGCCTGATCCGTGGCCGACCCTCCACTCTTCACCGATAAGGAGGCGCGGTTCCTCCAGGCCCTGGTGGAGGAAGGCGTCGAGTTCCTGGTGGTCGGCCTGGCCGCGGCGGCGCTGCAGGGGGCACCCGCGGTCACCCAGGACGTCGATCTGTGGTTCCGCGACCTTTCGGACCCTGCGCTACGGCGCGCGTTGCGCAGGGTCGGGGCGACCTACGTTCCCCCCGGCCCGCTCAACCCGCCTCTCCTGGCTGGAGGCGACGCCGGTCTCTTCGACATCGTCGTGAACATGCACGGCCTCGGCTCGTTCGCCCAGGAGGCCCGGCGCGCCGTGCCCATTCCGATCGGAGCGATCGAAGTGCTCGTGCTTCCGCTCTCGCGGATCATCGCGAGCAAGAAGGCCGCCGGCCGACCGAAGGATCGGGCGATCCTGCCCGCCCTCGAGGACGCCTTGCGCGTCCTGGAGAGCAGGAAGCGCTCCGCGGGGAAAGGCCGGTCCCTACGCCGACGCCGTGCCCGCCGCTGAGGCGGGGGCGGAGACCGTGGCCAGATAGGGTCGCGTCACCCGACGAGCGGGTTGCGCGTCCGAAGCTCCTTGAACCGGCTGAAGTCGCGGTCCGCGGTCCACAGCTCGCGCACGCCGTGCTCGCGACAGAGGGCGGCCACCCGCGCGTCATGCACTCGTGGTCCGTCGATGCGCCCCGCCTCGACGAGCACCTCGAGGTGCGACCAGTAGCGATCGCCTTCGTGAAGGAGCACCAGGGTGGGCGACTCCAGCCAGGCCTCGACCTGATCGAGCGCGGCGGACGGCGGTGTCGGGGGTGACCAGATCCTGGGGTGGGTCACGATCGCGAGGAACTCGTGGAGGCAGGGCCAGGGCAGGGCCCAGCGCTCCGCCCCCTCCGCCACGTCCTTCACGCAGGCCCGCGCGCTCCGGTGCCACGACGAGTCGCGCCGATGCGCGTGGACGAGGATGTTCGTGTCGACGGCGATCACGTCCCCCGCCCCTCGTACGAGAGGTCGCGGAGGCCGTTCCAGTCCCCGGGGACGCCCGGCTGAAGCCCGCTTCCGTCGAACGAGGCGTCGCGGAGACGGAATTCCGCCCGCCGGCGCCGCTCCTCGATCTCCCGGCGCAGGCCGGACTCGACCAGGGCGCGCACGGTCGTCTTGTCGCGGGCCGCCACCGAACGCGCCCGCTCCAGCAACGAGTCCGCGATCTCGATGGTCGTCTTCATATGGGTAACTATATCATGTCATATGGGTATATGGCCCGTCGTGTTCCTGCCCGGCGTCGGCGGAAGCTGACCCGCCGTGCCCTGGCCGTACAATGAGGTCGTGATCCGCACGGCCTCCGAGGCTGCCGCCGCCGTGGAACAACTGGTCAACGCCTACCGCGCCCGGTGCCTGTGGTTCCTCCGCCCCGACTACTACCCCGCGACAGATTCGGAGCGCCTCCTCGTGCTGCGTCACATCGAGCAACATGGCGACCGCGAGGCCTATCGCCGCGCGGCCGCGATACGGCAATGGCTCTCACGGAACTCCAGCGCAGCATCTGCCGTCTCATAGCCGCCAACCGCATGGCGGGCGGCGAGAGCTACGTCGCGGGCGGGGTGGCGCTCACCGAGCTGCTGGGTACGGCGCGCATCTCGCGGGACATCGACCTGTTCCACGACAGCCGTCTCTGGGAGCGCGGGGCCGCCGCCCTCCTGTCCGAGGCCCGAAGGATCCAGGCGCGCAACCCCCGGTCGTCCTTCGACAACATCTGGCAGACTCTCTGGTTGCTCGAAGCCACTCCCGCCGAGCGCCTTCGCCTGCTCCGCGCGCCCTCCCGGCGACCGTCAAGGGCCGTTACGAAAGTACTCGTTCCAGAACGACTCGCCGATGCGTGTGGACGAGACGAGACCCGCCGGCCCTATTCCGACCGCAGCGCCTGCCAGAGCTCCGTGTACTTGTCCCGCACGTACGGGTGGAGGTCGTCGCGCCGTTCGAGCGGCAGGTCTCGTGCGCGGATGAGCTCTTGCACGTCGGCAAGGTCCTTGAGACGCCCGGGGCTGGTCAGCCCCGAAGCCAGCTTCAGTTCCAGGAGCGTGTTGAGGCCGACATAGCGGACGCCGCCCGCCTCGATGGAGCAGGTGGCGGGATCGGGAAACGCCACCGGCTTCGGCCGTCCGTCTCCCGGGAACTCGCCGCTCACCAGGAACTCCACGCAAACGCCGCGCTCGGTGTCGCGGATCTGCTTGCGGCTCCCCTCGAACGCGGGCCGGTACGCGAGCCCGATCAGGGTGCGGTGGACCGTCTCGAGTCCTTCGGCGGTCACGAGGATATCGACGTCGACAGTGGTGCGGTCGTAGCCGTGGAGGACGAGGGCCATGCCGCCAGCGACGGCGTACTCGACACCCTGCTCCTGGAGACGTCGTGCCACGGCCCGGAGCGCCTCGTGTACCGGGTCGTGACCCATGAAGAACCCCGTGGCCTCCGCGACCGCACCGGCACCACCCCGGCGCATCCGCTCTTCGAACGGCTCCATGCCGCGAGCCTACGCCTGTCTTCGACCGCGTGCCAGCGGTCGGCTACGACGGCTCGATCACCTTCCCCCACCCCGTCGTCTCCCGGTCCGTCACCGTGCGCAGCCGGCTGCAGAGGATCCGGATGACGCCGCGCACGACCTCGATGCGGTCCGCCATCAGCTCGTAGAGGGCCTCCTGCTCGAGGCGGAACATCGAGGTCGGCTCGAGGGCGGTGACGGTGGCGGAGCGCGGCTCCGTGTCGAGGGCGGCCATCTCCCCGAAGATGTCGCGCGGCCCGAGCTCGACGAGAATGCGGTCCTGGCTCGTGACCCGGACCCGTCCCTCCACCACGACGTAGAGCGCGGACCCCACGTCGCCCTTGCGGAAGACGACCTCGCCGCCGTCCACCTCGACCTCCTCGAGGAGGGCGGCCACGTCGGCCAGCACTTCGTCCGGCGTCTCCGAGAACAGGCTGACGCCCTTGAGCACCACCACCTTCTCGATGGTCGACAGCACCTCTCCACCTCCTCCCGCCTCGCGCGGTGCTCCGCGCAGGCGGCGCAGGGCCTCCTCCGCCGCCTCCCGCACCAGCCGCTCGCGATCTCCGCTCGCCTGGCGGATCGCTCCTTCCAGGTCCTCGCGCCGTCCCTCCCCCGCCACCCACAGGGCGCAGGCCCGCGTCCACGGCCCCAGCCCGCCGCCGCCCACGACCAGGCGCGCGACCTGATCGCTCCACGGCCGCCGTCTCTCCAGCCGGAGGACGGCCAGGCGCGCTCGCCGCACCTCGTCCGGCACGTCCTCCACCAGGGGGATCACGATCTCCGCGATCGCGGGCTCGGCCAGGCTGTCGATCAGCTCCACCGCCTGCGCTCGCTTCTCCGCGGACCGGCTCGACAGGTGCGCGCGGGCGCGGAGGACGGCCTCCGGCGAGTACAGGAGGGACAGGAGCCACAGGATCCGCTCCCGGGCGCGGGCCAGCTCGTGCTCGAGGGCCTGGCGCAGGATCTCGACCATGGGCTCGCGTCCGAGGTCGTCGACGACGGCCAGGATCGACACCGCCTCCGTCGCTTCCGCGCGGATCCGCTCGCGGATGGCTTCCGGGGCGACCCCCGGCGGGCGCGGCCTCAGCGCCAGCGCGGGCAGGGCGACGTCCCGGATGTCCGCCGGGCCACTCGAGGCCGCGCGCCAGAGGGTGGCCGCCGCGCGCTCGCCGCCCGTCCGGCCCAGCAGGCGCAGCAGGCGCCGGCGGCGCGGCCGGCCCGCGGCGGGGTCGCCGCCGTCCGACGCACCGCACGCGTCGTGAGCGGCGATCAACGCCTCCGCGGCCCGCGGACCGGCGGCCAGGAGCGTGGAGGCGGCCGCCGAGCGCACGCGCGCGTCGTCGAGCGCCTCCACGACGAGCGGCCACACGTCGGGCTCGTCCACGCGCCCGGCGGAGAGGAGGGCGGCCGAGCGTACCGCCGGCTCGTGGTCCCGCAGCAATCGCCTGAGCGGCTCCGCCAGGCCCGGCACTCCCGCCTCCCCGATCGCGCGGGCGGCGAAGAGCCGGCGTGCGGGATCGGCGGCGATGGAGTCGGCGGCCATGCGCGCGCGGGCCTCTCCGGATCCACTGCCCAGGCGCAGCAGCCCGGCCGTCGCCCCCATGCGCACGGCGTCCACGCGGTCGTCGAGGCGCATCCGCAGGGGCCCGACGTCCTCGGCGCCTCCCACCGCGGCCAGGACGCGAAGGGCGAGGCCGCGCAGCTCGGGGACCGTCTCCTTCTCCACCCGGCCGCGCACGTCGTCCGCCGCCTCCGCCCGCCGAAGCGTCTCGATGCGCAGCAGCGCCTCGCGGCGGACCTCGGGCGCGGGATGGCCCAGGAGCGGCGGCAGCGACTGCGCGTAGGCGGGGTGCTCCACGCTGGCCAGCGCCTCCAGGCAGTACAGGACCTCCGGCGCCCGCGGGCTGCGCAGGCCCTCGAGCAGGACGGCGCGGCTGGAGGCGTCGGCCAGCGCGAGCGATCCCATCCCCAGGCGGCGGCTGGCCAGGGCGCCGCTCAGGGTCTGGCTGTACTCCCGGCGCAGCCAGATCGCCACCGCGATCCAGGCGGCCACGATCACCACGAGGAGCCAGGAGAGCTGCACCACCTGGAAGCGCAGGACCTGGATGAGGACCAGGAGGACCACCCCGGACACGCCTCCCGCCAGCGGTCCCACGATCCCCTCCACGGCCGTCTGCGCGCGCACGCGCTGCGCGGCCGGCAGCGGCTGGTACAGGACGAGGACGGCGCTGCGGTCGAGCGAATCGCGCAGGGACTGGTCGGCGAGCTTGGTGAGGGTCATCAGCCAGAACAAGAGGCCGGCGCCCGCCCCCGCCAGGGCGGAGGCGCTGACGAAGGCGACGCCCGCCCCCACCGCGGCGGGCAGGGCCAGGAGCCCGCCCACCAGGCCGTAGCGGGAGAGGACCCGGCTGGAGAGGATCGTGCGGAAGCCGAGCGTGATGAGGGCGGAGATGGCCCAGAACACGCCCAGGAGCGACGCGAGGTCCGCCTCGTCGTGCGCGTGGGCGTGCGCGACGTTGTAGAACGCGTTGTCGAGCACGTAGTAGCCGAGGTAGGACAGGGCGACGAGGGCGAACACGAGCAGCAGGTAGCGGCTGTGGAGCAGCTCGGCGTAGCGCCGTCGCCCGGCCGCGGCGCGCTCGGGCGACGGGGTCGCCTCCGCCCCCATCGTCGGGAAGGCGCGGCAGATGACGCCGAGCATCACCAGGCACAGGGCCACCGCGCCCGCGGACACGAGCAGCAGGTTCGCCGTCCCCACCCGGTCGACCAGGGCGGGGACGGCCAGCCCGGCCAGGGTGGCCGCGACGAGCTCGCCCGCGCCGATCACGCCGAAGAGGCGCTTGGCCTGGCGCACGTTCACGACCTGCCCGGCCAGCCCCCAGAACTCGAGGCTCAGCAGGACCCACTCGATCTCGTACCAGACGGGGAGGACCATGGCCACCCATCCGGGCCAGCGTGTCGACAACAGCGCGCGCAGGGCGAGCAGGACGACCAGCACGAAGGCGAGGTCCGCGGCCAGCAGGCGGGCGAACGGCAGGCGCGTGGCCAGCCGCAGGCGGAGGAAGCCGGTGAGGGGGATGGCCACCGCCGCCGCCATGTAGACGTAGGGCAGTCGGCGCGCCTCGAAGTAGGACAGGAACAGCGCCATGGCCGCGGTGGCCGTGAGCAGGCGCGGGATGCCGAGCAGGAACGAGTGGAGGAAGAGCAGCGCGACCAGCCGGGTCTCCTCCGGCCGGACGTCGGGCAGGGCTACACCGGGCGATAGCGGTCGATCAGGCCCAGGCATCGGGGCGAGCGGCAGCGGCAGGCGAACGTCCAGCGCGGGTCCCAGAAGTAGTGGTCGGGGTGGCGGTGGTGATCGGCGCGCTCCGCCCAGTCGTAGCTGATCGTCAGCTCCTCGCCCGCCGCCACCGCGCGGCGCGTGACCACGTCGCGCGTGGGCAGGAACTCGCAGCTGGGATCGCAGGAATGGTTGAGGTAGCGGGCGGCCGTGCGCGGGATCAGCCAGCGATAGGGCTCGAACGAGATGACGTAGATGACCTCCTCCGGCGGCACCTCGCTCCAGGCCACCACCGGCCCCTCGAAGCGCTCGACCGTCTCGCCGCGCCCCAGGGGACGGGCGGCCACCACGCACACGCCGTAGTCGTTCCGGGAGACGGCGGCCGCCGGGGTGCCGGGCTCGGGGATCAGATCACGACCTCGGGCGCGAGGCCGCGCAGGCAATGGTCGCTGGCCATGCTCGCCCCGTAGGCGCCGGCGGGCACGAGCGCGAGCAGGTCCCCCTCGCTCACGCGCGGGAGGAGCGCCGCCCGCGCGAACACGTCGTTGGACTCGTTGATGTTGCCGGCCACGGCGTACGACGCCTCCACGGGATCGAGAGGGCAGGCCAGGTGCACGACCTCGATCGGGATGCCGTAGTGGGCCATGTAGACGTTGACGTTGTGCCCGGCGTCCACCCCGATCCAGGTCGTGCCCGCGCGCCGCTCGACCGTGTTGACCTCGACCACGAGCACCCCCGCGCGGTCCACGAGCAGGGTGCCCGGCTCGCAGGCGATGGTCCGCACGGCGGGGGCGAGGTGACGGCGCAGGAGCTCGGTCCAGGCTCCGACGGAGAGGGGACGGTCGGCGGCCTGGCGGCGTACCCCCAGGCCGCCCCCGACGTTCACGACCTCCACTTCGGGCAGGCGGCGCGCCAGCTCGGCCATGCGGGCGAAGATCCACTCCATCTGCGGGCGGTCCTCCATGCGCAGTCCCCATCCGCAGTGCACGTGCAGCGTGCTCACGACGAGGCCGGCCCCGCGCGCGGCCGCCACCCCCTCGTCGAACGACTCGGGGGGCAGGCCGAACTTGCCGTTGCCGTAGACGAGCTTGGGGTCGCTCGCGTACCCCACCTCGATCCCGCAGTCGATGCGCAGTCCGACCGCGGTGCCCCCGGGGACGCGCGCCGCGTAGCGGCGGAGGGCGGACAGGCTGTCGAGGTTGACGTGGACGCCGTGGGCGGCGAAGGCCTCGAGGTCACGGTTGGACGGCATGCACGAGGTGACGGAGATCTCGCCGGGCGCGAACCCGGCCGACCGCGCCGCCTCCACCTCGCGCGGCGAGCAGGCGTCGATCCCGAGGTCCCCCTCCGCGCGCAGGACCTCGAGGAGGGCCGGGCACCGGTTGGCCTTGAGCGCGTAGTGCACGCGGGTCGCGGCCTCCACCGTGGCCAGCGCGCGCCGCAGGAGGGCGACCTGGGCGCGGACGGCCGCCCGGCTGTACACGTAGAGGGGAGTGCCGTGGGCGCGCGCGATCGCGGCCAGGGCGTGGCCGTCGAGCGTGAGTCCCTGGGAACCGCACCCGTAGGGCGCGCCGAACCACCATGGAGAGCTCGATGCCGGTCCCGCCTCGGGGTCGAGGTCGGCCGCGCGGCGGTCGGACGGCGCGTCCACGGCGCGGAGTATAGCATTGCGGTCGTGAGGTCCTTTCTCGCGGCGGGAGCGCTGGCCACGGGCCTGGCCACGGGCCTCCCCGCCCCCGCTTCGGCCCAGACCGGGATCGAGGTGCGCGGCTCGACCGCGAGCTATCGCTTCGCCGACGTCAACCACACGTTCCAGAACGGCGTGATGCTGGATGCGCTCTACGTCGGAGTGCCCGGCCAGGACGAGTTCTACGCCGGCGTCGGCTACACGTGGAAAATCGCGCGCGGCCTCACCTTGATCCCGCTCGCCTATGGCGTGGCCGGCGTCCAGGAGGAGGAGCGCGGCGTCGTGATCGGCGCCTACGTCCTCGGCGACGCCGGCCCCTGGAAGCTGATCGCGTTCGCGGGGCGGTTCGTGCGGATCTCGGGCGGGGTCGGCACCTACGACTTCGTGGACAGCGTCGACCTCACGCGCAAGGTCGCGGGGCGGTGGGACGCGGGGGTCTCGTCCAGCATCTACCGGCAGGACACGGGCTGGAGCCACATCACGGGGCCCATGGTCCGACGGACGGACGCCCACGGGTCCTGGGCGCTGTCCGTGCGCTTCGGCTACGACACCGAGGTGCGGCTCGTGCGCATCCTGACCTTCGGGTCCTGAGCTTCAGTGACGGCGGCATCGTCGCCCGTCCGGCCGGCAGCCGCGCGACAATCGGAGGAGATGCGTGCCTCCGCGGTCGGCCTCCTGGCCGCCCTCGTCGTCCTCGGGGCCTGTGTCGCGGCCGAGCGGCCGGCCCCGGGGAACGAGGCGGCGCGGATGCGTGCCCTGCGCGCCGCCCGCGTCTGGCGCGAGCCCGCGCGTCCCATCGCCTCCGCCGACCTCGCCGCGAACCCGGAAGGGCCGGACACGTTCGGCCGCGACGAGGACGTCTCGTGCACCTTCCACCTGCACCCCTCGGAGGGCTGGAGCCCGAAGTTCACGTGCGCGCTGCCCAGCGGCGAGGAGCTGAAGGTCAAGTACGGGCACGGCAACGCCGAGGTCTTCGCGGAGGTCGCGGCCACGCGCCTGCTCTCCGCCCTCGGCTTCGGGGCCGACCGCATGTACGTGGTGCGCTCGGTGAAGTGCCAGGGCTGTCCCCTGCATCCGTATCCGAAGGTCCCGTTCCTCGACGCCGTGGAGCGCAACGAGGGCCGCGAGGTGACGTTCGACGTCGCGGTCCTCGAGCGCAAGATGCCGGGCCGCTCGATCCGGGGCGCCACGACCGAGGGCTGGGCCTGGTTCGAGGCGGACCGCATCGACGCCGCGGCCGGGGGAGCGAGCCGGGCCGAGGTCGACGCCCTGCGGCTGGCCGGCGTGTTCCTGGGCCACTGGGACAACAAGGCGTCGAACCAGCGCCTCGTCTGTCTCGACGAGGGCGCGGCGACGGACGCCTGCGCGAGCCCCTTCGCCTACCTGCAGGACGTCGGACAGACCTTCGGGCCGCGCTCGGTGGACCTCGACGGCTGGAGGCGAGCGCCGATCTGGGCCGACGCCGCGACCTGCCGCGTCAGCATGAAGGACCTGCCCTACCAGGGGGCGACGTTCGGGGAGGCTCGGATCGGAGAAGCCGGACGCCGTTTCCTCGGCGACCGCCTCCGCCAGCTCTCGCACGCCCAGATCGTCGCCCTCTTCGCGGGGGCACGCTTCCCGCAGCTCCTCGGGCGGCCGCCCGCGAACCGTGACGTCGAGGCCTGGGCGCAGGTCTTCGAGGACCGCGTCCGCCAGGTCGCGGACCGCCCGCCGTGCCCGCCGTGACGAGCGGACCTCGGCCTCGGAAGAGGCCGGTCAGTTCGCGGCGGTCGGCGTGCGTCCGAGCACGTACTGCTCGAACCATTCGAGGTTGCGCGTCATCGCGTCGCGCATGAGCTTGGGTTCCTGGATCCCGTGGGGCTGGCGCGGGTAGACCACCATCTTCGTCGTCACTCCCTGCCGCTTGAGCGCGTTGTAGAACTCGTAGCCCTGCGAGATGGGCACGCGCCGGTCGGCCTCCCCGTGCTGGATGAGCGTGGGGGTGGTGACGCCCTTGACGTTGAACATCGCGGAGTGCGTGCGCCAGAGGTCGAACGCGTCCCAGTACTCCCCGCCGAAGTAGTCCGGGATGAAGCTCGGGATGTCCGCCGTCCCCGTGAACGACATGAGGTTGGTCACGCCGGCGCCCACGGAGGCCGCCTTGAAGCGATGGGTCTGGGTGACGACCCAGGACGTCATGTACCCGCCGTAGCTCCAGCCCATGATGCCGAGGCGGTCGGGATCGGCCACGCCCTTCGCGACCATCGCGTCCACGCCGGAGAGGATGTCCTTGTAGTCACCTCCGCCCCAGTCCTTGTAGTTCGCGAAGCGGAAGGCGCGGCCGTAGCCCCCGCTGCCCCGCAGGTTGCCGCGCAGGACGGCGAACCCGCGCGTGGCGAACCCGGCCACCGAGTACGGCGTGGGCCCGCCGGTGTAGGAGCGAATGAAGACGCCGGTCGGCCCTCCGTGCACCATCACCACCAGCGGCACGCGCGCGCCGGCGGCGTACCCGACCGGGTAGGTCAGCAGGCCCTCGATGGGCTTGCCGTCGGGCGCGGTCCAGGTGACCACCTCCGTGCGTCCGAAGCTGATCGCGGGCAGGTCCTGGACATGGCTGACCTGGACCGGACTCCAGACCGGAGGCACCTGGCTCGCGCGTGCCTTGCCCTTCGCGGGGGCGGGCGCCCCCGGGACCTCGGCCACGTAGGCTTCCGGAGCCCGATCGGGCGCCTGCGACGTGAATCCGATCTTGGTCCGGCTCGCGCCGAGGCTGGCGCCGTCGACCGTGCCCTCGGGCGGAGTGATGTCGGTCCCGGGACCGCCGTCGACGGGCAGCGTGGCCAGGCGCACGACCGTCCCCCGCGTCTCGCTCACCACGACGCGCGTGCCTTCGGCCGTCCAGCCGAGGAGGTCGGGCTGCTCGTCGAACGTGAGGGCCAGCGGACGCGGGGTCCCGCCCCCGCTCGGGACCACGAAGACGCGGGAGGCGCCGGCCCAGGTGACGGGGGCGTCGCTCGCTTCGTAGGCGATCCATCGGCCGTCCGGCGAGAAGGACGGGCTCGTCTCCGCCGCCCCCGTCGCGGCCAGCGGTCTCACCGTCGCCGATGCGACCTCCACCACGGAGATGTCGCCTCTGGTCCAGTCGTCGACGAGCGCGCTGGGCTGGTGGTCGAACGCGATCCACTTGCCGTCGGGGGACCAGTCGAAGTGGCCGGGTCCCTCCACGTTGCCCACGCTGGGGTCGCCCGAGCTGAGACGCCGGACGGGGCGCTGGCCGGCGGCGTCCTTCTCCGCCGGGATCAGGGCCAGCCGGATACGCTTGGCCTCACCCACGACGCGCCAGTCCCGCTTCTCCTTGTCGGCCTTCTCCTCGTCGTCCGTGCGCGCGTCGGTGACCAGGAACGCGAGGCTCTTGCCGTCCGGGGAGTAGCGCGGCGTGGCCACGCCGCCCTTCTCCTCGGTGAGGGGCTCCGCCTCCCCGCCGTCCACGCGGATGCGCCAGAGGTTCGGCTTGGCCTCCTTGTCGTCCTTGTCCTTGGCGCTGTCCTTGGCGTTGCTGCGGGAGGATACGAACGCGATCCATTGCCCGTCCGGCGACCAGGTGGGGGCGGTCGAGGATTTCTCCCCGCGCGTGAGCTGCAGCGGGTGGGACCCGTCCGCGTCCGCCACCCAGATCTGGGAGACCCATTCGCTCTTCTCGCCGTCCATGGCCGCCGTCCCCACGACGAAGGCGACGCGCTTGCCGTCCGGCGACGGCCGCACCGTCCCCACCCGCTTGACCTTGAACGCGAAGTCGGGGCTCCAGGCGCCGGCGTCGTTGGCGCGCGCCGGACGAGCGAGGGTGGCGGCCGTCAAGAGGCAGAAGGCAACGATCGAGGGAATGCGCATCTGAGACCTCCTCAGCCGGCCGCGGCTGGCCTGCCCCGCGCGACGAGCGGACAGGATGATCGTCAATTCTGGCTCGACCGGCAATTCGCGGGGCCGAGGCGCTGATGTTTCCTCGCGTGGGTGACGGTCAGGCGATCTCGATGCGCTGGAACTCTTCTTTCCAACGCCCCTGATCTCGGACCTCACTCTTCACCGGCATGGAGCGTCTGCGCTCGACCAGTTCGCCCATGACGGCCCCTAACGCGTCCTATGTCTCTCTCCAGGAACTGTGCGGCGGAAGGCGCCTCTCCGCCTGATCGGAATGACGATGGGTGCCCCTGGGCCGTCTCCGAGGCCCGAGAAGAGCGCGAAAAACGCCGTGATACACCAGGGCATGAACGTGAACACGACCATGCTCGCCACCGCCGCCGCCCTCTCGGACGACGATCTCCTCGCGCGCCTGGCCGCGCTCGCCGGCAAGGAACGCGAGACGCTCGTCGAGCTCCTGGCCCATCTGGCCGCGCTCGACTCCCGCCCGTCCGTCTACGCCGGGCAGGGCTACGGGTCCCTCTTCTCGTATTGCACCCAGGCCCTTCGGCTCTCCGAGGACGCC
Organism: Vicinamibacteria bacterium; assembly: GCA_041481445.1. GTDB lineage: Bacteria > Acidobacteriota > Vicinamibacteria > Fen-336 > Fen-336 > AA29. The sequence continues at coordinate 9,583 of JBGPBV010000038.1, read as the reverse complement.
GCTTGCAGTCGCATCGAGGCCGCCCGAGCCTGCCAGCGTTTCCCGGTGATCCTCACCGGAGACCCCGCCGCAATCTTCGACCGTGCCCTCACGCTCCTGCTCGAGCGCGTGGAAAAGAAGAAGCTGGGCCTGACCATGAAACCGCGGTCAGGCACGTCTATCCGTCCCGGGACGGATGGAGAGATACGGACGCCCGTTGTCCGCTCGCGCCACGTGCCGATGGCGGTCAAGCGTGCCGTCTGGCAGCGCGACGGCGGCCGGTGCGCGTTCGTGCCTTCCGACGGGCCGAGGTGCACCGAGCGGGAGTTCCTGGAGTTCCACCACGTGCAGGCGTACGCGAAGGCGGGTCCGGCCACGATCGAAAACATCCGGCTGCGCTGCCGGCGGCACAACCAATATGAGGCGGAGGTGATCTTCGGACATCACGGGAATCCAAACATGCAACGGGAGGCGAGCCGGCCGGGGGATTGCGCGTCGCGAGGGCCGACCAAGTCGATCGACACCGGTCCACGAGGTAGTGGCGGAACCGCCGTGCCTCCCGCGCGGTATTCGCGCTGAGCCACACCGAGGGGCTACGCGGGGAGTGTCGCCGGAAGACGCGGCGACGCCACCGCCGGGGGTACGGGGACCAGGGGCGGCACGGAGGGACAGGGCACGGAACGGCCGCTGACCCAACTCGGTTGGCCGGTCACGCGAGCGGCGGACGCGCCCCTACGCCATCTCCAGCCGCGACCGCACGGGCTCGAGCGCGCGCCCGGCGTCCCCCGTCTTGCCCTCGAGCGCGTCGCGCGTGGCCAGCTCCAGCGCCTCTTCGAGCTCGATCAGGCCCTGGTAGGCCGCCTCCGGCGCGACCTCCTGCAGGCGCTCGCGCAGGGAAAGGGCGCCCGACGACCGGTCGACCTCGCAGTAGGCGGCGATCACGTCGCCGATCGCGAGCCTGCCGCCCGCCATCATGCGCGACAGGAAGGTCACGCCCGCGCAGTTGATGACGTGGTTCACGGCCGCGGTGGCCACGATCTCCCTCCGTAGCGGATGCTCCTCGAAGTGCTCGGCGAACTCCCGCTGCAGCCGGCGCGGGAAGTACTCGACGAGGAAGGGACGCCCGGCCTTGCTCTCCGGGAACGAGGTCTGCATCACCATCTCGAAGGCGAACATCTTCGTGTGCCCGAGGAGGACGGCCAGGAGCGGACGCGGCAGGCCCCGGTCGCGCCAGGGGCTGGCCAGGAGCTCGTCACGGGTGGGCACCGCGTCGTCCGCGCGGCTGAGCACGCCCGCCCCCACGAGGTCCTCCACGAAGGCCACGAACTCCTCGTAGCGCGTGACGCTGCGCCGCCCGTCGAGGGTGAGGGCGCGGGCCTGGTCGTGGTTGTCGGCCAGCACCAGCTCCGCCACCTCCTCCGTCATCTCCATGAGGATGTGGTTGCGCTCGGCGCGGCCCCGCACCACGCCCCGCTTCACGAGGATGTCCATCAGGATCTTGATGTTCACCTCGTGGTCGGACATGTCCACGCCGCCCGAGTTGTCCACCGCGTCCGTGTTGATGCGTCCGTCGCAGGTGCCCCAGTACTCGAGCCGCCCCTTCTGGGTGAAGCCGAGGTTGCCGCCCTCCGCCACCACCCGCGCCCGCACCTCCTTGCCGTCCACGCGGACGCGGTCGTTGGTGCGGTCCCCCACCTCCGTGTCGTCCTCCGTCGAGGCCTTGACGTAGGTGCCGATGCCGCCGTTGTAGAGGAGGTCCACCTTCGCGGACAGGATCCGGCGGATGACCTCCTCGCCGCTGGCCGACTCCCCCTCGATGTCGAGGAGCTTGCGTACTTCCGCCGAGAGGGGGATGGCCTTGGCCGAGCGGTCGAAGATCCCGCCCCCCCGGCTGATCAGGCTGGCGTCGTAGTCGCGCCAGCTCGAGCGGGGCAGGTTGAAGAGCCGCTCGCGCTCGCGGAAGGACCGGGCGGGGTCCGGCTCGGGGTCGATGAAGATGTGCGCGTGGTTGAAGGCGGCCAGCAGGCGCATGGTCTGGCTGCGCAGCATGCCGTTGCCGAACACGTCGCCCGCCATGTCGCCGATCCCCACCACCGTGAAGGCGTCCGCCTGCACGTCCACGCCGAGGTTGCGGAAGTGCTCGCGCACGCACTCCCAGGCCCCGCGCGCGGTGATGGCGACCTTCTTGTGGTCGTAGCCCACGCTGCCGCCGGAGGCGAAGGCGTCGCCCAGCCAGAAGCCGTACTGGGCGGAGACGCTGTTGGCGGTGTCGCTCAGGTGGGCGGTGCCCTTGTCCGCGGCCACCACCAGGTAGGGGTCGTCCTCGTCGTGGCGGACGACCTCCGGCGGATGGATGACCTTGCCGTCCACGATGTTGTCCGTCACGTCGAGGAGGCCGGAGACGAACTCGCGGTAGCGGTCGATGAGGTAGGCGTCGAGGGTGGGACGGCCGGGCACGTCGCCCTTGAGGACGAACCCGCCCTTGGAGCCCACGGGGACGATGATCGCGTTCTTCACCATCTGGGTCTTCATGAGACCCAGGACCTCGGTGCGGAAGTCGTCGTGGCGGTCGCTCCAGCGGATGCCGCCGCGCGCGACCTTGCCCCCGCGCAGGTGGATGCCTTCCAGCTTGCGCGAGTGGACGTAGATCTCGTACATCGGACGCGGCGAGGGCATGCCCTCCACCTTGCGGCTGTCCACCTTGATCGCCAGCACCGGCCGCGCCGGCCGCTGGAAGTAGTTCGTGCGCAGCGAGGAGCGGATCAGGTTGTCGAAGGCGCGCAGGACCTCGTCGTCCACGAGGCTGACCACCGCCTCCAGGGCCTTCTTCACCCCCGCATCCGCTTCCGCCATCAGGAGGGCGCGGTCACCGGACAGGCGGGGGTCGAAGCGGGCCTGGAAGGACCGGAAGAGGGCCACCGCCACCGCGCTGTTGCGCAGCAGCACGCCGTTGACGGTCTCCGCGTTGTAGTGCGGGCGGACCTGGAGCAGATGGTTGCGGACCGTGCGCAGGACCTCGACCTGCTGCCAGGCCAGCTTGCCGAGCAGGATGAGGCCGTTGAGGGGATCGTCGGTCGCGCGCTCCTCGTCGAGGGCGCGCAGGGCCTTGGCGAAGCGCTCCTCGCTGGCCACGAGCGAGGCGATGCGCTCGGTGCCCGCCTCGAGGTCGAAGCGGTACAGGAAGCCGCGCTTGCCCTCGGGCAGGACGAGGGGCACCCGCAGCTCCTCGGTGACGGTCAGGCCCAGGTACTGGAGGGTCCGCAGGGTCTCGGTCAGGCCGAGGGGGCGCCCGGAGTAGAGCTTCAGGGTGGCCGTCTCCGTGGTGCGCGGCAGCACACGCACCTCCAGCCGGCCTTCCAGGCGCTCGAAGTACCGGACGTCCTCCACCACCTCGCTCGGCTGGGTGGACTCGCGGTAGAGGCCGGAGAAGCTCTCCTCGTAGCGGCGGAAGAGCTGGCGCCCCGCCCGCTCGCCCACCGCCTGCACGAGGGCGGAGACCACGCGGTCGTCCCAGGTGGTGAGCCGGCTCTCCACGATGCGCCGGACGGCGTCCGGCTCCAGCGGCTGCTCCAGGCGGGCGGCGTCGAAGTAGAAGACGAGCAGGCTCACCGCCCCCAGGTCGGCGGAGGTGGCGAAGTTGATGGGCCCGAACTCGCGGGCCAGCGTCTCCCCCAGCTCCCGCTCGACCTCGTAGGAGTAGCGGACCCGCGAGAACGCGATGGAGAGGGCCATGTAGCCCTTGCCTCGCCGCGCGTGGACCGCGATCTCGTCGTCGCCGGACATGTAGGCGACGCGGTCGATGATGTCCTTGAGGCTGGGAGCGGAGGCGTAGAAGAGCTCGCGCTTGGGGAAGCGGTTGAAGAGGGCGCGGATCTCCCGGTACACGTGGCTGTTCGGCATCGCCCCGCTGTGGGCGAGAAGCCAGTCGTGCTTCTGCTTGAGCAGGGGGATGTCGGCCGCCTTCTGGGTGAAGGCGACCTTGGCCAGCCGGCCCACGTAGACGGTCGCTTCCACGAGCTGGCCCTCCGGGCCCCACTCGCGCACGATGACGTTGTCGAGCGGATCCACGTGATGGAGGGCGGACGCGTTGTTCGCGTAGTCGATGTCCACCACGCGCGGATCGTCGGGAGAGGGCTTGAGCCGCGCCTCGATCTCCTCGACCAGGTTCGGGAAGACGACGGGGAGGAGGCTCTCGTCCGTGAACGCGCCCAGCGCGCTCTCCGCCACCCGGTGGACCTCCCCGTCGGCGGCGAAACGGTAGCGCACGCTGCCCAGGAAGATGTAGTTCTCGTCGAGCATCCAGGACAGGAAGGCGCGGGCGGGCTCGACGCGGCCGAGCCCCTCCGAGCGCTCGCGCAGCCGCTTGCCCAGGTCCCGGGCCGTGCGCTTGAGCTCCTCGTAGTCCTCGACGGCGGTGAAGACGGACTTGAGGACGGAGAAGACCTCGTGCTCGATCCGGCGCAGCCGCTCCTTCGACTCCACCCGCTCGATCTGGAAGTTGCAGTACAGCTCCTTGGCCCCGTCCTCCTGCGGCCCGCCCATCCACACCGGCCGCTCCCACTGGCGGCGCACGGTGAAGATCTGGTGGATGGCGGAGAAGACGCGCAGGCCGGCCTTGCGGAAGTAGTTCTTGAGGCTCTCGAAGATGAAGGGGGCGTCGAGGGTGTGCGTCTCCACCACGGTGGTCTCGAGGGGGACGCCGTCGGTGGAGCCCATGGCCGCCGCTTCCGCCTCCGTGGGGTTGCGGGCGGCCACGTGGATCCCGGGCAGGCCCTTGTAGAGCTGGATCGCGTGCGGGATCTCGCGGGCCACGAAGCGGAAGGCGGACAGCATGCGCGTGGCCAGGGCGTCGACGGAGAGGCCGAGGGCGAAGCGGTCGGGCATGCCCGAGAACACGACCGGCGCGAACGAGAGCACCAGGTCGCGGTCCTCGGGGGCGGCGCGGCGGGCGAGGACCTCCTTGAGCTCCTCCAGGCGGGCGGCCCGCCGCCCGGGGTCGGCGGTGATCATGCTGGACTCCCCGGCGAGATAGTATCTCAGGGGGGGCACTTGCGCTCCCCACGATTGGCGCAACGCGGCCCCCCCTGAGATAAGATCTCGCCCAGGCGCCCCGGCCCACCGCGCGGGCGCGCGCTCCTGGACTCACACAGCAGGCACGCTAGAATCGCCGCGTGAGGGCGCCCTGAAGCTCCGCGTCGAGTACCCGACAGGCGCGGCGCACGAGGTCGAGATCGAGGGCAGCGTGGCCACCGTGGGCCGCGACCCTTCGAGCGACCTCGTCCTCAACGATCCGAAGTGCTCCCGCCGCCACGCCGTCATCGAGGCCGGCCCCGACGGGGTGACGGTGCGCGACAGCGGCAGCGCGAACGGCGTGTTCGTGAACGGGAAGAAGACCGAGCGGGCCCGTGTCCGCGAGGGCGACGTCGTCAAGCTCGGCGACGTCGCCATCACGCTCCTGCCCGAGGAGACGGGCACGGTGGTTCTGGAGACCCTCGAGGCCCTGCACGCGCCGGCGGCCACGCGCGAGCCCGACCGCGCGCGGACGGTGCCGCCGCCCAGGGTTCTCCCGCGCGCGATGCGCTCGGCCGGGGACGCGGCGGTGGACGCGCCGGCCGGGCCGGGCCATGCGCCGCCCGGCGCCGTGGATCGTCCGCGGCCGCTCACCGTCACCGTCCTCGCCGTCCTCTGGATCCTCAGCGTCCCCCTCTACGCGATCGGTGGCCTGGCCCTGGCCTGGCCGGCGCGGGGCGCCGGCCGTGTCGGGATCGCCCTCGGCTCCCTGGCCCTGACGGCGCTCTCCGCCGCGATGGCGGTCGGACTCTGGCAGCGCCGCCGATGGGCCCACGGCGCGCAGCTCGGGATCGCCGCCATCGGCCTGTTCGTCTGCCCCTTCTCCCTCGCCTCCATCGCCGTCCTCGTGTACGTCCTGCGCCCGGCCGTCCAATGGCATTTCTCGGACCGGCAGGCGCGCGAGCCCGAGGGGGTGGGACAGGCGGAGACCATGTTCACGGGCGCTCTGGTCGCCGCCGTCGTGCTCGGGGTCCTGCTGACGGCCGCGCTGACCTTCCTGGCCCGCACCGCGCGCACGGTGGCGGGTGGGCCGCGAAGCCTGCTCGTGCGGACGCCGCCCGCCCAGACCGCCGCCGTCGCGCAGCTGCGGGGGGTCGCCGCGGCCGAGGATGCGTTCCACTCGGTGTGCAACACCGGGTACGGCGATCTGGACGCCCTGCGCCGGCCGGCGACGGTGATCAAGGACTATCCGAGCGAAGGGCCGGCCTTCCTTCGGGGGAGGGACTTCGAGCAGGCGGAGCGGGACGGCTATCGCTACGCCTTGACGGTGGAGGAGGAGATGCCGCCCGCCGCGGGTTGTCCGGTCCCGCGCTACCGCCGGTACCTCTATGCCGCGACCCCGCTCGGCGCCGGCCGCTGGCTGGTCGTGGGCCCCGACGGCATCGTGCGGGCGGCGGAGGGCCGCCCGGCGACGCTGGAGGACCCCCCCGCGCCCTGAGCACGACCTCGCCCGCGCCCATCTTGAAATCAGATGGGCCCGATCGCGGGGATCGCCAGGGGCGTGAGAGGACGCGTTGACGGTGACCTAAGCCAAGCGGTATAAGCAGGTTGAACTACCTTGCGCGAACGGAATAACTAGCGATGGATCGAATACAGGCGTTGGCTCTGTACCGACAGATGCTGCTCATCCGCCGGTTCGAGGAGCGCTGCGCGCAGCTCTACGTGGAGGGGAAGATCGGCGGCTTCCTCCACCTCTACATCGGCCAGGAAGCGGTCGGGGTCGGCGCCATCAGCCAGATGCGCCAGGACGACTACCTCATCGCCTACTACCGGGACCACGGCTACGCGCTGGCCCGGGGGGCCGACCCGCGCGCGCTGCTCGCCGAGCTCTGCGGGAAGTTCACCGGCATCAGCCGCGGCAAGGGCGGCTCGATGCACTTCTACGACGTGCCCGCCGGCAACTTCGGCGGGGACGGCATCGTGGGCGGCCACCTCCCGCTGGCCGCCGGGATGGGCTACGGCATCCGGCTGCGGCAGACCGACCAGGTCGTGCTCTGCTTCTTCGGCGACGGTGCCATCAACGAGGGGGCCTTCCACGAGGCACTCAACGTCAGCGCGCTGTGGGACCTCCCCGTCGTCTACGTCATCGAGAACAACCGGTACGGGATGGGGACGTCCATCGACCGCGCCTCTTCGGTGAAGGACCTCTACACGCGCGCCTCCGCCTACGGCGTCCCCCGCCGGGAGGTCAACGGCATGGACCTCGTCGCCGTCCGCAACGCGATGGCGGAGGCGATCGAGCGCGCGCGGAAGGAGAAGCGGCCGACCCTGATCGAGGCGGAGACCTACCGCTACCGCGGCCACTCGATGTCGGACCCGGGCAAGTACCGCACCAAGGAGGAAGTCGAGCAGATGATGAAGTCGGACCCGATCCTGCTGTTCGGCCGCCGCCTGATGGAGCAGGAGCGGTTCGCCCAGGCCGACCTCGACGCCATCGACAAGGACGTGCTGGCCCAGATGGACGACGCGGTCGAGTTCACGGAGAAGAGCCCCGACCCGCCCGCCGCATCCCTCTACGAGGACGTCTACGTCCGCTCGCCCTACATCCACATGAAGTCGGCGGAGAAGGACCCGGCCTGGCGCGCGTCCATCCGCGAGGACCGCGTGCCCGAGAAGCTCCCGCCCTGGACGCCGCCGGCCCGGCCGGAGGCCGCGCCCGCCCCCGCGGAGCCCGCCCCCGCCGGGAAGGCCCAGTAGCCATGGCGCTGATCACGATGCGGGAAGCGCTGAACCAGGCGCTCAAGGAAGAGATGCTGCGCGATCCCGGGGTGTTCATCCTGGGCGAGGAGGTGGGGGCCTACCAGGGCGCCTACAAGGTCACGCAGGGGCTGGTGGCGCAGTTCGGCGAGTGGCGCGTGCGCGACACGCCGATCGCGGAGGAAGCGATCGCGGGCATCGCGGTGGGAGCGGCCTTCATCGGCCTGCGGCCCATCGCCGAGATGATGACCTTCAACTTCTCGCTGCTCGCCCTGGACATGATCGTGAACCACGCGGCCAAGTACCGCTACATGTCGGGCGGGCAGATCCGCTGCCCCATGGTGATGCGGGGCCCCAGCGGCGCGGCCACGCAGGTCGCGGCCCAGCACTCCCAGGGCTTCGAGAGCTGGTATGCCCACATCCCGGGGCTGGTGGTGGTGATGCCGTCCACGCCCAAGGACGCGAAGGGGCTCCTGAAGAGCGCGATCCGGGACGACAACCCCGTGATCTTCATGGAGAACGAGATCCTCTACAACCTGAAGGGCGAGGTCCCGGAAGAGGAGTTCCACATCCCGCTCGGCCTGGGCGACGTCAAGCGCGAGGGCAAGGACGTCACGATCGTGGCCTGGAGCCGCTCCGTCATCACGTCGCTGGCCGCGGCCAAGACCCTGGCCGAGGGGGGCGTGGAGGCGGAGGTCGTGGACCCCCGCACGCTGCGCCCGCTGGACGAGGACCTCATCTTCGAGTCCGTCCGCAAGACGGGCCGCTGCGTGGTGGTCGAGGAGGGCTGGCGCTACGCGGGCTTCGGGGGCGAGATCGCGGACCGCGTCCAGCGCGAGTGCTTCGACTCCCTCGACGCGCCCGTCATCCGCGTGACCGCCGCCGACGTGCCCATGCCCTATGCCAAGATCCTCGAGAAGGCGTACCTGCCGCAGCCGGAGCGCATCGTCGAGGCCGCCCATCAGGTTCTCTACCGGTAGCGGAGGCATCTCGTGACCGTCACCAAGGTCGTTCTGGCGAAGCTCTCCCCGACCATGGAGGAGGGCACGATCGTCAAGTGGACCAAGAACGAGGGCGACCAGGTCAAGCAGGGCGACGTGCTGGCCGAGATCGAGACGGACAAGGCCAACATGGAGATGGAGGCGCTCGGCGGCGGGGTGCTGCGCACGATCCTCGTCCCCGCCGGGGGCAAGGCCCCGATCGGGGCGCTCATCGGCGTCATCGCCGACCCGGGCGAGGACATCGGTCCGCTGCTCGCGAAAGAGAGCGCCAAGGCGGCGCCCTCGGCGCCGGCCGCCGCTCCGGCGCCGACGCCGGAGCCCGCGGCCGCGAGCGAGGCCGATGCCGCGGCCACGCAGATCCCGACGCCGAGATCCGCGCCCCCCGCGCCGGCCGAGCCGCCGCCCGCGGCGACGGCGTCCTACGGTGAGGCGGGCGCCGCCGCCGGCAACGCCGAGGGCGGGCGCGTGAAGGCCAGCCCCCTCGCGCGCAGCATGGCCGCCCAGCGCCACATCGATCTGTCGTCCGTGGCCGGCAGCGGCCCCGGCGGGCGGATCATCAAGCGCGACATCGAGTCCTGGTCGGGGCCGCACGCCGCGCCGTCCTCCCCCCCCGCCGCTCGCTCCTCGGCGACGCCGGCCCCCCGGCCGGCTCCTCCCCTGCCCTCGATCACGCCCGGCCAGGAGCTGCCGCTGTCGAACATGCGCAAGACGATCGCGCGGCGGCTGGTGGAGAGCAAGTTCAGCGCCCCGCACTACTACGTGACCGTCGAGATCGACATGGACGCGGCGGTGGACCTCCGCGAGCAGATCCAGCGCCTGGAGGAGGCCAAGGTCTC